>DAMDEB010000316.1:0-1128 GCA_032090075.1 Caproiciproducens sp. | reverse complement strand
GCACTTTCAAGTTGCAGCCACTCTAATTTTTTTACGTGTTTCAAAAGGGAACGACGCGGGTTTCCTATTATAATATTTGCATTTTCCGCCATTTGCAGGTCGGGTTCTCTGTCAACAGCATAGACAAATTCAGCATTCGGAGCATTCTTTTCAAGCAGCTTTCGGTGGACTTCATCAACTGAAAGAATGACCAGTACATTTTTATTTTCATTCATGTGAGGCACTCCTTTTTAATACATTTTTTCCGGATTTAACTTTTCAAGATAGAGCTCATGCAGCATTTTGATATCGTCGGAAAATTCCTTTGAAGTTTGGGTATCCTTTTTCTCGAGTTCCTCCAGAACTTTTAACTGAAAAGCGCCTGCGCCAAATGTTTCCCAGTCTTTTTGCAGCTTCATATCAACACAGGAATTGGTTTTTTGTGAAAATATAAAGCGATTTTTACAGCCCTGTAAATTGGGAGAAGACAGTAGCAGCGATTTTCCACTTGCGGTGTTTTCAATTACATAGACGCCGCCGGTGATTTTACGTTCCTTGTATTCTGCTAATTTTTCTTTTTTAGTTAGCTTTTCCAATTTAATACCCCATATCTTTTAGAATGCCCGAGAGTGTTTTCAAGCGCTCACCAATGAGCTCATCGTTTTCACTGAGTATCTGTGAAAATAGTTTAATGTCATCATCGATCATCGGGTTTTCGGTGCAGATGGAAACGGTCATTGCATCTCCCTGCAAGCCGACACGGTCGATCATTGTGTTTTCCGGGTCATAGAGTTTATCATAACGATACGCCTCGGCGAAATGCTCTTTTGCCCGGCAAATTAAGATTGCGAGGTCAATTACGCGATGCAGCGGCAATTCTTCCGATTGGCGTGACCATTTTTCGCCTGTGTAACGCCAGACTTTTGCTGAAATTTCAACATTACCGCGGTCATTCCATTGAGCCAAACCCAAAGAAAGTCCCTTTGCATCCGAATGATAGGCGTTTCTGCCATCAATATTTTCATAATTGTCCGAAACGATAACCGGCTTGTGCTTAAGGGTAGTTGGTATTTTCATTGAATCACCTTCCAATTACTAATTAAGTAATCTACTAATTTAGTAAATTATAAACTTTTTTAAATGAAATGT
>DAMDEB010000315.1:558-1250 GCA_032090075.1 Caproiciproducens sp. | reverse complement strand
ACTGCCTCCTGCGCCGCTGCTTTCGCGTAATTCTGTTCGGGGGCGTCTGTTTTCTGCCACGCGCACAGAATCGAGCGCGACGCGTTGATGACCGCACCAAGGCCGTTTGAATCAAACGCCGGAACAACATCCTTTGCCCCACCGCCCTGCGCACCGTAACCCGGAACCAGGAAGAAGGTGTGGTTTAAATCCCTGCGCAGCTCAAAAAGCTGTTCGGGGTAGGTCGCACCTACGACCGCGCCAACGCCGGAGTAGCCATACTTGCCCGGCAGGCTGTCGCCCCACTCCTCGCAGTACTGGCCGACTGTTTCATAAAGCGTTTCGCCGCCCTCAAAAATTAGATTTTGCAGCTCGCCGGAGGATGGATTTGAGGTTTTTACCAGAACAAAGATGCCCTTGTCCTCATCCTCACAGATATCCAAAAGCGGACGAATCCCATCCGAACCGAGGTAGGGGTTCACAGTCAGTGCATCACCGCCAAACGGCGTGCAGCGCGTGCCACCAACTGCCACCGTACTGAGGTGCGCCGTGGCATATGCCTGCATGGTGGTGCCGATATCATTGCGCTTACCGTCGGTGATGACGAACATGCCCTTTTGCCGTGCATAACTGATTGTATCGTATAATGCCTTTACACCCTGCCACCCGTACATTTCATAATAAGCACACTGCGGCTTCACAGCCGGAACAAT
>DAMDEB010000315.1:0-548 GCA_032090075.1 Caproiciproducens sp. | reverse complement strand
CCGGCCGCTCCTTCCAGCGTTTCGCCGTGCTGTGTAAAGGCTTTCTCCTTTATATATTTCGGAATGTAATCAAGCTTCGGGTCAAGTCCCGCAACCGTAGGATTTTGCAATTTTACAATGCCTTCAATCAATCTGTCCAATGCCATTGTGTTTCCTCCATCAATTTAATCTGTAAAAACAACTCGCCCTCGGCAAACCGTCATTTTAACTTTTCCTATCAGCTCTCTGTTCTTAAAAACAGCGTTTTTGCTCTTACCGTGAAGATGGTTAACATCCACAGTCCACCGTTCACCGGGGTTAAACAGCACCAAATCTGCGGGGGCGCCGATGCTTAAGGTGCCGGCATTGATTCCAAGCAGGTTCGCCGGCGCAGTACTCATAAGCCTGATTAATTCATTGATCGTCATACATTGATGATTTACTAAATAGGTGATTCCTGCGGCAAGGCTTGTTTCCATGCCGATACTTCCGTTCGGCGCGGTGAGAAAATCCGACTTTTCTTCTGCGGTGTGCGGCGCGTGGTCGGTCGCAATCGCGTTGATTGTGCC
>DAMDEB010000314.1:0-1347 GCA_032090075.1 Caproiciproducens sp. | reverse complement strand
CATCCGCTGATGATTACCAAATGCACGGTAGACTTTTCCGCCGACGCGGTCAAGTCAGAAGTGGAGGCCGTATGCACTGTAAAAGTGACCGGTCAGACCGGAGTGGAAATGGAAGCGCTCACCGGTGTTTCCGCCGCCCTGCTCACCATCTATGATATGTGCAAGGCAATCGACAAAGGGATGGAGATTACCAATATTCATTTATCCAGCAAATCCGGCGGAAAAAGCGGCAACTTTATAAACCCGAACGAAGTATAAACGCGGAAAGGAGCGGCTGTATGTACGATTTACAGAATCGAAAGATTGATTATCTTCGCGTGTCGGTAACGGACCGCTGCAATCTGCGCTGCGTTTACTGTATGCCCGAGGAGGGTGTCGTTCCCGTCAAACATGATGAAATTCTGAGCTACGAAGAAATTATCCGCGTTTGCGATTGCGCGTCAAAACTCGGTGTACGCAAGATTAAGCTGACCGGGGGCGAACCGCTCGTGCGTCCCGGTTTTGCCGGCCTTTTACGTGCGGTCAAGGCGCTGCCGCTCATCGAAGAGGTTACGCTCACCACCAACGGCGTTCTGCTGTATGATATGCTGGACGAGCTTGCGGACGCGGGGCTGGATGCCGTCAATATCAGTCTGGACACGCTCAATCCGGAGCAGTTTAAAAAGATAACGCGCCGTGACGGGCTGAACCTTGTGACAAAAGCTATTGACAAGGCGATTGAAAAAAAGATAAAGGTCAAAATCAATGTTCTTCCCGTGCGCGAACTCAACGGGGTCAGCCTTGCGGAGCTTGCAATGATGGCAAAGGACAAGCCGGTTGACGTTCGCTTTATTGAGCTGATGCCGCTTGGCTGCGGGAAAGAGCTGACCCCGATTTACAGCGAGGAAATCAAGGCGGAGCTGGAACGTGCCTTCGGCCCGCTCTCCCCCTTTAACGGCAAGCGGGGCAATGGCCCGGCTGCATACTATTCTTTGAAGGACTTTCAGGGCAAAATCGGGTTTATCAGCGCGGTCAGCCATGAATTCTGCTCCGCGTGCAACCGTGTCCGACTTACATCAACCGGTTTTTTAAAGCTTTGTCTGGACTATAACACTGGGATTGATTTAAGAGCCCCCCTGCGCGCAGGCGCAGACGATGAAAAATTGACGCAGCTGATATGCGAAGCGATTCTCAACAAGCCGCTACACCACAACTTTTCGGGCGCGGCGGCCGGTGATACGGAAACCAAAGGAATGTCGCAAATCGGCGGATAGGGAGGAAACAAATGGCAAAAGTAATTGCGGTGTGTATCAGCGAAAAGCGGGGCACACAGAAAAAAAATACCGGTAAAGCCAAGTTTATTCAGAA
>DAMDEB010000313.1:0-1361 GCA_032090075.1 Caproiciproducens sp. | reverse complement strand
AAGTCCCATGCGTCGCCGTCGTAGCAGGCACCCGCCGCAACCACTTTGGCGCAGTCAATGCTGCTGCCGCCGCCCACCGCAAGGACAACGTCAATCTGATTTTCGCGGCAGAGTGTAACCCCCGCGCGGACAGACTCAATTTTCGGGTTTGGCTCCACGCCGGAAAGCTCCGTCACCTCAATTGAACTCTTTTTTAAAAGATCAATTACGGTGGAGTACAGGCCCATTTTTTTGATACTCCCGCCGCCGTAAACCAGCAGCGCACGATGACCGTACGCCCCGACTGCCTCGCCGAGGTGTGAAATTTGGCCCTTGCCAAAATATATTTTAGTTGGTATTGAATAAATAAAATTTGTCATATAATTCATTTCTTTCCTTAAATTTTGTGCTACATTAGCTGTAGTATATCACAGATATTTCTAATTAACAACATCAATGTATGAACATTTTTTCGGCGCTTTTACCTTGCAATTTTTTTTCCTATAAAGTAAGATGAAAGTAATATAAAAAGTATGTTTGTTAGCTTTTAAAGCGATAGGAGAATATGATGAAAGCATTAATTACAGGGGCAAGTTCGGGTATTGGCCGGGATATGGCTGAAATTCTAAGTGCAAAGGGGTACGATTTAATTTTGGTCGCGCGCCGGGTGGACAGGCTGGAACAGGTCAAAAAGAAATTGAAAACCAATGTGAAAATTGTAGCTGCCGATTTGTCCGACAGAACGGCCTGCATCAATCTGTATGAGCAGGTAAAGGATGAAAAAATCGACGTCCTGATTAACAACGCAGGGCTGGGCGTTTTTGGCGCATTTGACACATCCGACCTTCAAAAAGAGCTGGCGATGATCGATACAAATATTACGGCGGTACATATTTTAACCAAGCTGTTTTTGAAGGATTTTAAAGCGAGGAATTCGGGCTATATTTTAAACGTCGCTTCCTCCGCCGCCTTTCAGCCGGGGCCGTTGCTTGCGAGCTACTACGCTTCCAAAGCGTATGTTTTAAGGCTGACGGAAGCAATTTACGAAGAGCTTCGCCGCGCGGGGAGCAGCGTGCATATCTCTGCACTGTGCCCGGGTCCGGTTCACACGGAGTTCGACTCGGTAGCCGATGTTAAATTCAGTGTCAAAGGCCTCGAAAGCCGTTACGTCGCCGAATACGCAATTACAAAGATGTTCCAAAAGAAACTTGTGATTGTTCCGGGAACCACCATGAAGCTCGCCCGCTTTTTCGGTAAATTCACGCCGGAAAAACAGCTTTTGAAAGTCGCGTATCATATGCAGAAAAGAAAAGGCGATAATTTATAATCATACTAAAATCCATTAAAAAGGTTGATCAACCTTTTTATAGCGCGAAGCGCGT
>DAMDEB010000312.1:1264-1606 GCA_032090075.1 Caproiciproducens sp. | reverse complement strand
GCCGTCAACGATATGGAAAAGGTCATAAAAAATATCGAGGAATTCTGCGAAAAGGCGAATCGGCTGCCGTATCTTTATATTACAGGCGGTGACCCGATCCTGCATCCGCAGTTTTGGACATTGGCCGAGCTTTTGAAAGCAAAGCATATTCCCTTTGCCATCCTTGGAAACCCGTTCCATCTGACAGAAGAAATCTGCCTGCGGCTGCATGAACACGGCTGCCGGAAGTATCAGCTTTCATTGGACGGCTTGCGCGAAACGCATGACCGTATCCGTCGCCCAGGCTCTTTTGATGAAACTCTGGCCGTGATTCCCATGCTGCAAAAGGCAGGAATCGACGTG
>DAMDEB010000312.1:334-1254 GCA_032090075.1 Caproiciproducens sp. | reverse complement strand
TTGCCCGGTATTGTCCCGATGCAGACAGCAAGGATTCCTGCTGTTCCCCGGAAGAATACCATGGGATGATGGAGGAATGCTGGCAGAAATTTGAGCAGTACAAGGATAGTAGTACAACCTTCAATCTGAAAGATCATCTTTGGACGCTGTTTCGATATGAAAAGGGGTTGTTTGATCCCAAGGCTTATCCGGATGATGAATATGTGTACGATGGTTGCAATTGTGGGAATTGCCATCTAACTATTCTGTCTGACGGTGCGGTTTATGCCTGCCGCCGCATGGAAAGTAAGGTAGGCAGCGCCCTGACCGAAGACTTATATGATCTTTTTACCGGGCCGGAGTATGAAAAATATCGCGTCTACGAGAATTTTGAAAAATGTTCCAAGTGCGAATTGCTGCGCTTCTGCCGGGGGTGTCCTGCGGTGTCCTACGGCTACCACAGGAATATTTATGCTCCCGATCCCCAGTGCTGGAAAGAGATACAGGCGGGCTAATTATGAACGCGCAGACCTGTCTTAAAACTGGAGTATATTGTCCCGCGGCAGACCACGGATTACTGGAAACTTTATGTGGCAGATTCGCAGTGTTGGAAAGAGGTGTAAACAGTATGAAAGCCGTTCTTCTGAATAAAAAGACGGAAGCAAAGGATATCGTTCTAACTGAATGCGAAATTCCCAAAGTAAAGCCTGGATGGGTATTAGTACGCATTCATGCATTCGGATTAAATCATTCGGAACAGATTTTGAGAAAATCAGAAATAAATGCCCCATACATCAAGAAACCGATTATCCCTGGTATAGAGTGCGTCGGTGAAATTGCAGATGCTTCCGATTCTGCCTTTTCAATTGGTCAAAAGGTAGTTGCATTAATGGGTGGCATGGGACGCAGCTTTCACGGAAGCTATGCGGAATATACCTTGC
>DAMDEB010000312.1:0-324 GCA_032090075.1 Caproiciproducens sp. | reverse complement strand
TATTTACAGTAAACTCTAATCTTTCATGGGAATGGCTTGCTGCTGTCCCGGAAACCTATTTTACCGCATGGGGTTCTCTATTTGAATGTTTACATCTTGACAGGAGCGACAAACTGCTTATTCGGGGTGGAACTTGTGCGTTGGGATATGCCGCAATTCAGTTAGCAAAGACGCTCGGCTGTGAAGTGATTGCTACTACACACAGAGAAAGTAAGCTGTCATTACTGACGGAGTGCGGTGTTGATACGGCACTATTAGATGATGGTACGATAGAGGGAAAAGTATCCGGTGTAACAAAGGCGTTGGAGCTTGTTGGTCCGAAAA
>DAMDEB010000311.1:0-1735 GCA_032090075.1 Caproiciproducens sp. | reverse complement strand
AAGCGCGAAACAAGCACGGCGTAGCTGGGCGTTCTCCAATTAAAATGTATATTTTAATTGGAGAGTAGTATTACTTCCTTGAAAAAACATTAAAAAAAGCATATACTATGATTACTGAAAATGGAGGTGTTTTTATGAACGCTAAATTTCTTCATACAAATTTCAATGTGTTTGACTTGAATAAGAGCATTGATTTCTATCAAAAAGCGCTCGGTCTTACTGAGGTACGGCGCAAAAATGCTTCGGACGGTTCGTTCATCCTTGTATATTTGGGTGACGGTCAAAGCGACTACCAGCTTGAACTGACCTGGATGCGTGACCGCAAAGAACCGTACAACCTTGGCGACAACGAAATTCACATTGCGTTCCACGTACCGGATAAAAAAGAGGCCTATGCCCTGCACAAGCAGATGGGCTGCATTTGTTATGAAAATCACGATATGGACCTGTATTTTATCTCAGACCCGGACGGGTACTGGGTAGAAATCTTAGACTGACCGAGTAGCAACCTTTTTTCGCTCATTCTATTGAAAACGCCATTCACAAAGGGAAAATTTCCCTCTGTGAATGGCGCTTGTTTATTCTATGTGGCTTCCTCACCTGTTCCATACCGCTTAGTCATAAGCTGTGCAAAAGTGGCCGCCAGAATTTGTTGAAAGAGCGTGCCGATCATCACCGGGAACATCACTTCCGCCGGAAAGTACGCTGCGGCAATAACCGCGCCCGCACTGATATTTCTCATTCCGGAGCTAAAGGTCATAGAAACAATTAAATCACGCTTTTGCTTTAAAATCAGCGCAGCGACCCAACCGAGACAATAGCCTGAGACTGCAATCAGGAGCATGGTGCCGGCGACAGCAAAAAGTAGCGGGGTCATATGCCTGATAAACGGAGAAACCTTGGAAGAGTTGGCGCAGACCACAACCATCAGTGCTATTTTTGAAAACGGTGCAAGCTTTGGTGAAAGCGCACGCTTCATTTTACCGCCGGAGAACTGATTGAGCGCCATCGCCGCAATGGCCGGAATGGCAACCATCAGTAACAGCTCCTGCATCATGCCCCATGAGTCAACCTGTACATTGGAACCGATAAAAAGGCGCAGGCTCAGCGGGACAAGAAAAGGTGCTAAAAGGGTGTCAATCAAAATCACTGAAAGCGTAAACGGCGTACTGCCATGATAAATGGAAACCCACATAACACTAACTACGGCACTCGGCACAACAAACTCCATCACCATTCCTGTGATAAAATACGGGTTTTGCGGAAAGAGCAGACTGCCCGCAATACACGCAAGAAGCGGCATAACAAAATGGATAATCAGAAGCGTTGCAATCAAAGGCAAGGGATGCTGAAATACATGCTTCACATCACGGAACTGCGAACTGAGGCTTCCGCAAAAAGTCATAAATGCAAAAACATACGGTACCAAAAACAAAATATGACTAAGCTGATCCGGGAAAAGCACGCCCACAATAAGGCACAGCGGCGTAACCAGAGCCATCCATTTCTCGATGAAACGATTGAATGTGTACAGAACGCGCATGCCCTATCCCCCCTTACAGTGTTTGCAAAATTGCTCAATTCCAGTTAGTGAATCAAACTTCCCGCCTGAAAACGCAAAAGAAAAAGCGCCGGGCGAATTCACCCAGCGTCCTTTTATATGGCTGCAAAACAAAATCAGTTCCCGAATTCCGAAAGATTGAGTCCTTTATTGTGTTCCAAAGCCCAACGGATG
>DAMDEB010000310.1:0-1738 GCA_032090075.1 Caproiciproducens sp. | reverse complement strand
GCTTTTTTGATTTTTCCGGCTCAGCCGGTTTCTCTGTTAAAACCGGTTGCCGCACCTCTTCAATGACGGGCTGTTCCAAATGCGGTGAAACCTGTTGCTCATCTTGCTCAATTGGCTGAGGTTCTGAAAACTCTATATTCTTTGCTTCGTAATGCGTGTTAAATTTAGGTGTATGCACATCGCTGACCGCATAGCTGCGCGGCGGTTCACTTGATTTTACAAATGGAGCCACAGCCTGTGCTGCTGAATCCACATCAATTACCTGTGGCTTGGCAGCGGGGTTAAACTGCATTTGAACGGAAGCTTCGGGTTGTGGAAACGCGGGCAGCACCGGCTTATTCAAAGCCATTACACTGGGGGCGTCGCCCTGATTCAATGCGGTTTTCACACCATGGTACACGGCATCAAAAATAGGCTTTTCGTTTACAAAACGCACCTCAATTTTAGCCGGATGAACATTTACGTCTACGGAGTGATACGATATTCCGAGATGAAGAACACAGGCGGGCATTTTGCCGACCATCAGCGAACCTTTAAAGGCTTCTTCCATAGCAACCATAGCCGTACGGCTTTTAATGTACCGTCCGTTAATAAAGAATTGCTGCATACTGCGGTTTGGACGCGCAGCCGACGGTTTGCTGATAAAGCCCCAAAGCTTTACACCGTTCAGTTCGTAGTTGACAGGAATTAAACCGGAAGTAAATTCCTTGCCATAAACCGCGTAGACCGTTGACTTTAACTTACCGTCACCGGGGGTATGGAGCGTTTCACGCGAGTCACGGATCAGCCGCAGCGAAACCTCCGGGTGTGAAAGTGCAACTTTATCGAGCACTGCGGCAATGGCGTTCGCCTCGACAACATCCCTTTTCAAGAATTTCATGCGCGCGGGCGTATTGTAAAAAAGGTCGCGCACAATAATGGTTGTTCCCTGTGCGCAGCCGGCATCTTCGCACGACTGCTCGGTGCCACCGTCAATCACATAGCGCGTTCCCGCGAGTTCGTCCTGCGTAATCGTCAACAGCTCAACATGGGCAACAGCTGCAATGGAGGCCAGTGCCTCACCGCGAAAGCCCAGCGTCGCGATGTTGTCCAAATCATCTTCATTATGCAGTTTACTTGTAGCGTGGCGCAAAAAAGCAGTCGCAACGTCTTCCCGCGATATACCGCAGCCGTTGTCCGTAACGCGCATATACGTGATACCGCCGTTTTTTATTTCCACGGTAATAGCGGAGGAACCGGCGTCTATTGCGTTTTCAACGAGTTCCTTGATGACAGAGGACGGACGTTCGACTACTTCCCCTGCTGCAATCAGTTCGGCAATATGTTTGTCCAAAACATTGATTTTACTCATAACACGGCTCCTTCCATACATTTATCATAAAATTTATGACATTTATTTTGCCAGTGTAGCAAGCTCAAACAAGGTGTTCATACACTCAATTGGTGTGAGTGTGTTAACGTCGAGCTTTTTCAACCTGTCCATAATTTCCGTTTCGTTCGGCGGGGTTAAAGAAAGCTGAATATCGTCCTGCACTTCCTGTTTTGGCCCTCGATTTTTCGGCATTGAGACATACTGGCCGCTTTCGAGTTCCGCCAAAATATGTTTTGCACGATTGACAATTTTGTTTGGTACGCCGGCAAGCTTGGCAACTTCAATACCAAAGCTGTCGTCCGCACCACCCCGTACAATCCGGCGCAGGAAGGTGATGTCGTCACCGCGTTTTTTTACGGCAATATT
>DAMDEB010000309.1:423-1900 GCA_032090075.1 Caproiciproducens sp. | reverse complement strand
AAAGGCTGTAGCCATTAAAACTGCCGCCCGTGGGGAAAGCACTCGGGTCGAAACAACAGTAGCAATTGCATTCGGCGCGTCTGTCCAGCCGTTGACAAAGATAGAAGCGCAAACAAGGAGAAGTGCGATAATGAGCGCAAGTGACATTGAATAACCTCATTTCGTCCTGACGAGTTGTTTAATTTTAACCATATCTTAACACAATTATAACAGAATATTAACAGAATATAAATAGCGAAGATTTTGTAAAAGGACGAATTAAATGAAATAAAAGTTTGCAATTTTGTACTTATTGCTCATTGCTGTCGATTTAACGCTATATTTTCATAATTAATTATACTCAGTATTAATGATTTAATCATTCATTAATAGTTTTGCTTCCTTGCAAAAAAGCTTGCAAATAATCGGAAAATATTTCTGTAACACAATGAAACCGCCGCCATAAAATGGTATTGAGAAACAAAGGGTTTCACTAAACGTGTTAGGAGGATTATTTTATGGATGGAAATAGCGCTCAAGCATCTGAAAATGTGCAAAATACAGGGAATTTTAACGAAGCAGTATGTATAGACGGAATGCGTGTGTATGATTCATGCAGCGATAAAGATTGCCTTGAAGACTTAAGAGTTTATTTTACGCCGGATAAGCACGAGCTGATCGAGCATGCAACCAATGTCAGGCTGAGAAGTGTGGAAGTGATTACTGTTTTTCTCGACCTGGAGGCGGTGCCATTTAACAAGGGCTTTTATTCGGTTGATATGACCTTTTTCTTCAATGTGTGTCTGGACGTATTTTGTCCGATGTCACCCGGCTCCGTTATTGTAAACGGCGTATCCATATTCAATAAAAGGGTTGTTTTGTACGGCAGCGAAGGAAACGTAAAAATGTTTAGTTCCGATATGACACAGGACGACGTAGACAGCCAGGGTTCTTTTGGCGATGTTCTGCCAAAGGCAACCTGTCAGGTTGCGGAGCCCATCAGTCTTTCCGCCAGAATCTGTGACTGCCCACCCCATTGCACCGATTCCTGCTGCCGAATCCCCGATTGCATCTGCAATCAATTTGGCGGCCAGTTGGATTTTGTAACCAACCGCACGGTTTATGTTACAATCGGAATTTTCACAATTGTCCAAATCGTTAGAAATGTACAAATGTTGATACCGGCTTATGATTTTTGTGTTCCTGAAAAAGAATGTGTTACTACATCAGACGATCCATGTGAAATGTTCCGCCGCATAGACTTTCCTACCGACGAGTTTTTCCCGCCGAAGGTCGTCGATTGCAGCTGCAACGACCATCACCACAAGCCCAAATAATCACAGATAAAGCCCGCCTAAAATTTAGGCGGGCTTTATTATGAGTGTATTCTAATTTATGCTTTTTGCAAACGCGCAAAATTAGCCATTAATTTTTTGGTACCGGATTCTTCAAAAGCAATCTCAAGAAGTGTGTCGTTTCCCATAGGAACTGCGGAAAT
>DAMDEB010000309.1:0-413 GCA_032090075.1 Caproiciproducens sp. | reverse complement strand
AGGCTCACTTTGGGTCACACCGGCGGGGCCGAAATTGCGGGCTGACTCCGTAGTAACCACCCTTGCCTCAAATGCGGAAGTCGGCAGGCAAGTGCCCGGCTTTGGTTTCTTCCACTCTCTTGAACGGCTGCGAAGAATCAAATCTTGCGGTATCTCTTCAATAAAGCGGGACGCCTTATTGCGGGAAGTACTGCCGAAAATCATGCGGCTTTCCGCATTGACAACGCAAAGTTCTTCCTTGGCTCTTGTAATTGCAACATATGCAAGGCGGCGTTCCTCTTCAATTGCAACCGGGTCGTAAATCGCCTGCATACCGGGGAATATGCCTTCTTCAAAGCCCGGAAGAAATACAACAGGAAACTCTAAGCCTTTGGCAGAGTGCATGGTCATCATTACCACGCTGTCGGAGGCTT
>DAMDEB010000308.1:0-1926 GCA_032090075.1 Caproiciproducens sp. | reverse complement strand
TATCACACACATGGCCGACTGGACAGGAAACTACGGCGCCTGCTTGAAGACCCTGCCGAACATTCCCACCAGCTTCTGGTGCCCGCCAGCCGACAACGGCAAAATCTTGAGAACAAGTGCGAACCAGAACGCAACCGGAATCTCCGTAAATTCCAAAAATCCGGAAAGAGCACTGATGGTCATTGAAAAGCTTATGACAGACGAGACCTGCTACGACCTTCTCCAATACGGCATTAAGGGCAGACAGTGGGATATTAAAGACGGAAAAGTCATTGAGCCCTCGACCTATAATAAGGATAAAGACGAAATCGGTTTCTCCGGCTGGAGCTTCCGTAACGACAAGTTCAATATTCCGAACGCTACCGAAGCCCCCCGCCGTTATACACTCAACACAGAATGGGAAAAGGTTGCGCTCGACAATCCGTATGCTACCTTTAACTTTGATCCTGCTAACGTAACAACTGAGATGTCCGCTGTCGCAAACGTGAATGCTACGCTCGGCATACAGCTGATGCTCGGCAAAACACAGGATGACCCGAAAAAGGCAGTCGAGCAGTACCGCCAGCAGTTAAAGCAGGCCGGTATTGAAAAGATTGTTGCGGAAGTCAATTCACAGCTGCAAAGCTTCAATCCAAGTAAATAATTAAAATTGAAAAGCGAAATGGAAGCCTTCCCGGCTTTCATTTTGCTTACATTTAATCGAGGTGTTATTTTGGGTTCTGTTAATATAAAAGATATTGCAAAGTTTGCCGGAGTCGGCGTGGCTACCGTATCCAGAGTGGTGAATAATACTGGCATTGTCAGCCAAGCCACGCGTGAAAAGGTTCTTGAAGTGATTCGAAAATATGACTATGTACCCAATAACAGCGCCAGAAATCTGAAGTTATCCCAATCAAAGACGATTGCACTGCTGGTTAAAGGGTTTACTAATCCACTTTTCGTCGAAATGATGAAAGAGGCGGAGCAACAGGTTAACCTTAGGGGTTACACCTTATTGGTGCAGGCAACTGAAGAAGAACGTGATGCTCCGAACTTAGCATTAGAACTTGCAAAAGAAAAAAATTTATGCGGTATTATATTTTTAGGCGGCAACCACAACTGCTCGGATGAAAAATTCAGGCAAATCGGGATTCCATGTGTATTTGTCAGCAGCACGACGGACTCCTCCATGAACCCCGAATTGTTTTCCAGTATTACCATTGATGACCTGCAAAGCTGTTATGACGTTGTTAACTACTTGATTTCGTTGAATCACAAGAAAATTTGTTTTTTAGCAGAAGACATCATGAAGGAAAACACCGTAGGTTCCCGCCGCTTATCTGCCTACCGTAAAACGTTGGAAGCGAACGGAATCGCCTATGACTCGGAATTGATTGAGGAATGCCAATTCAATATGGAATATGGATTCAATGTCATGAAGAAGATTCTTGCCCGTAAGCTCGGTATCACCGCCATTTTTGCAGCGTCCGATTACATCGCGATTGGAGCAGCAAAAGCCATTCTCGTATCGGGCTTGTCAATTCCGGATGATATCTCTATTATTGGTTTTGATGGCATTGAGGTAACCGAGTATTTTCAGCCCTCATTGGATACGGTAAAGCAACCTGCTATTGAGATGATTGACATGGGCGTAAGCAAGCTGTTTGATTTGTTGTCCGGTGAAACAAAAACAGAGCATGTCATTCTGAATGCTTCTATTATTCGAAGAGGTTCCTGCAAAGCACTTCGCAGATAATATATTTGTTTGGCGATGAGAAAAGAAGCCGATATAGAGGCATTAAAATCACAAAAGACGGCAAAAGTAATCACTGCTAAAATAAATGTGGGTACAAGGCCGAGTAATCTATGCCAAATAATTGCCCCCCGGCAAAATGAACTGAACCAGTAAAAACGGACATTGCCAAAAAGCCTCCCATCGTAGGATAA
>DAMDEB010000307.1:0-1930 GCA_032090075.1 Caproiciproducens sp. | reverse complement strand
GTCATAAAAACAGCTCCTTATTTTTCATTTTTTAGTTTATAAAAGATATTGTGCGCGTAGACACAAACAATAACGCTTAATATCAATACAGTTGCAACTGTAAATGACAATGCAAGGGATTCCGGCACGAAAATACAGCAAATTGCTGAAATCAACCCGCCAATCATGAATACTTTTCCCCCAAAGCGGTGCGTGCGAAACCAAACTTCGTCGTTATCCAAAGTCCAACTGACGCGGATTCCGACAAGGGCGTTCCGTTTGCATTTCGGCAGATAATTCCCAATTACGATATACATAAGGCAGAGAACTACGGCAATCATTCGGTTATAACCAATGCTGTTAAGATTTTTCACCGAATGGAAGCTGGTGTAAAGAAAAATATAGGTCATTACGTTAAATACTGCTACCAAACTATAGCCTGCGGCATTGACCGCTTTTTCATTGGGCTTTTTTTCTTCCCTCAAATTGTGAGGATTTGCGCTTATTTGAGATTTTGAAAACCATTTCATAAATAGTGCAAACACCAAAGTCAGCATTGGCAGGATGAACAGTTCGTATTTGCTGCCGTAGCGGTCGACCTGACCGAAAGCCCCGTAATGCGCCGGAATAATGTCCGGCATTGCGGGAAGAACAAGCAGGGTTATAATTGCCGGCAGGATTGCCAATACCCAGTAAAGGCTGTCTCGACCGATTTCTTCCAATTTATTTTTCATTGTTAAGTCCTCCGGATTTCTCTTTTTGATAAATAAAATAAGAGTATGCCGCAGGTGCGGCAACCATGAAGACGATGGTACCAATCATCAGCCAATCAAAGGGGAAAAAAGCGCTGACGGCAATTAGAATGCCGCCGATAATCCACACGAATCCGGCGAACCGATGCGTTTTTCTCCAGTTCTCCGCATTGGACAGCGTCCACGGCAGCCTGATTCCGATGGTGTAATTGTATTTGCATTTCGGCAGATAATTGCCGATAACGGCAATAACAAAGCCAACCAGTACGGTAATAAAAATACTGATCTTGAGCTTATCATTCATCGCCTTAAAAATGGTCACACACTGTGCGGCGTTGGCAATAATGACAATGAACCATTTGGTAATAAATTTTATTTGCGGTGACCGGTCAATATTCTGCTTTTGAGGATCCGCAGAGATACGAAAATTTACAAGAAGGATGAGAACGAGGAGAATTGCCGGAAGTCCGAACGCCGCAAAGGGACGTGAGGCATAGCCGTTTGCATTGTCCGCCGCGTCCCAATGCACGGCGACCTGTTCCGGCAGATAGCGATAAAATGCTGCCGATAAGATAAATGGAAATACCGCAAGTATCCAGTAAAGATATTTTCCTACTTTATTTTTCATTGTCGTGTTTCTCCTTGAAACCACTGAACCAACCGATTAATTCTTCAAATACGGATAAATTCAGTTCGTAATAGATGTACTTTCCCTCATGCCGGTCTGAAATCAGGTCGGCCTTTTTTAAGATAGAAAGATGATGGGAAATGGTCGCGCCTGTCATATTGAAATGCTCCACAATTTCACCGGCGGGAAGGGGACGTTCCTTTAGAAGATTCAGAATTTCCCGCCGTGTGGGGTCGGAAAGGGCTTTAAAAGTTTCGGGAAACGGCAATTTCTCACTTCCTGTCATTTAGAAGTTTATCTAAATGTATTATAGCGCTTTTTTTACATGTGTCAATATGATTTAGAAATATTTTGAATATCGGAATCTTCATATTTAAATCTTGTCTTTTGGGACAGGATAGTTTATAATATTGTAGTTGGTATTTATGAAGCAAGGCAGAAATGCGTGCAATAGGATATGCAGGCGGGCGGGCTCTGTACGGCGGGGTACCGTGAACCATGTCAGGCGGGGAACCGAGCAGCATTAATCGGATTGTCCTGTGCGATACAGGCGGTCTGTCCGTCTGTATAT
>DAMDEB010000306.1:0-1997 GCA_032090075.1 Caproiciproducens sp. | reverse complement strand
TTCTTCCACACTTCGGTTTTCCTGTTCATAATCAAATGGTCCGTGTTCAAATGTAATATACTCTGCTTCCGGGACATCAATCAGAAGCATTTGCGGCGGTACTTCGCCTTTGTAATCAGCAGGAAGACGGACTCCATAACACTCTGTGCGGGGAATGCCCCAATCGCAGAGCCGTCCGTCCGGGTCATTCATATAAGCCATAATCTGACCGCTTCCGCTGTTTGATTCCGTTCCGCCTTCGTCATCCAGTTTGCCCTTAATACTATCCAGTAAGCCGCAGATGGTGTCGCAGTCCTGTCCTGGAATCAGACTTTGTTTCTGCCAAAAATCCCAATATCCATTGCTTTCGTAGTTTTTAATGTGCAGAAATTTGTGTGCTGGAATGGTAACAAAATAAATCTTTACATCATTTTCCGATTTCATCATGCCAATCTCTCCAAATCCTAAAAAGTAGCGGTCGAAAGGGGTTATTTTAGTACGAAGAACTACGGGTTTGGGCGTTTTCCGGTATTCACTTGGAGTGATACCATAGGAATTCTTAAACGCTCTGGTAAAGGCTTCATGGGATGAAAATCCATAGTCAAAAGCGATGTCTAAAAAACTTTTTTCACTGTCACGAACCTCTTTTAACGCAAAGGCTAACCTTCTGAGCCGTAAATATTCTCTGAACTGCATACCTGATATTTCTTTGAATTTTCTGGTTGTATGAAATTCAGAATAACCAAGTTTGCGGGAAAGAAATTTAAGAGTCAGTGATTCATCATGATGCTGTCTGATTGATTCATCGATTTCATCAACAATTTGCTGAATTTGCTTGTGCCATTCGTACATTTACCTGTTCACCTCGTTTCAATCGCTCTAAAAGAATTATAACGGATCGGATATCAGTTTTCTTGATTTTACTTGCTGAAAAGCTTATAAGCCCACCTAAAAATTGAATACTTCTTCCCAATCAAAACGGGCGGATTCTTCTGTACTGTTAGGCCAATTACTGCACCATACAGGTACACCAGGAGTTTCTACTCTGTCAAAGCTTGGTGTATAGGGTTTAATGTCAATCACCGGGGTATTATCGTTAGCGTCAATAAAAGGAATTTGTATGATCCCTTTTTCATAATCGATGTGGATCACATCGACTGTGGTCAAAGCAATTGGATTAGGGCGCAACGGTGATCTTGTGGCAAAAACACCTATTACTTCGGGAGCGCCTTTATAGGGCTGCTCTGTCTGCAACGTTGAGCGGGATTGATCATCATCAAAATCGCTGAACCACCAGAAGATATTGATGTTGCTGAATCCATCCAATGCCTGCAGAGCTGGAAGATATTGTTCATATACTTCAATAAACGTGCCGTTTTCGTTGTTATGAACCGTTCCAATTGGTTTTACTGTAAAATTACTCATGTGTTTTTCCTCCATTTTCTTGATTTCAAGCAGAGAATAACCCCTCACACCATGTGAGAGTCAAGCGGATAAAAAGAGAAATGGGGCTATTTATTTTTAAGTGGTATCTGAATCTCAATCAAATATTTTTCAGGGCTGCTTTCATTCCACGGCCCGCGGTGTACGATTTGTCTGGTTGGGGAGGACATTTCATACTGGCTGTTTTCATGCAGCCATTGTGCAAATGCAAGGTAAAAGCCAGCAATATTTGAAAAGGCTCCGTATACCATTGTGCATGCCATCATTGGTACCGGATCAACGTTTCTAAATGTAAAACCATCTATATTTTTTCCCTGTTTTTTTACAGGTGCGCATAACTCAACGTCTACATCTTTTTCCCTGTATTCGGTATCATAGTAGATGGAGAACGTATTTTTTGATATTTGTATCTGATGTTCAGCCGCAAAGGCGGATAACTCCTGCCACAAATCGCCCTCTGCGTAATAATCGGGTATTGTGCGGCGTAAGGAGAGAACCGGACAACCTGGTATGGATTTTATTGAAATGTTATAATGCATTTCACTTTTTTTATTTAATAGTTCATTTTTTGCAAG
>DAMDEB010000305.1:1123-2131 GCA_032090075.1 Caproiciproducens sp. | reverse complement strand
GCCTGTGAGCCGCCAGATTTTCAGGATCGCTGTCATAGAGCATGGCAAGGCGGCATTTGCTGTCGGCATAATCATCCACAAGATTTCGGATATACTCATTGGAATCTTTAAGTTCCGTAACAAAGGTGTCAACCTTGGCTTTTACTTCTTCGGGCAGCAACTTATAATAAAGCCTGCCTTTCTTCGGCATATCCCACAAACACACAGTTACCGTATTTGGCTTCCTGATAGATCATCTTCCGATTCATAAAGTGACTGACGATAGTCGTATTCCTCGACCTCACCTACAAGCAGACTTTCAGCTTTCTGTATGGTTTCGGGCGTTACCTCACCGTATTCGTTTTTCACTTGCTCGTGGGTTGTGTAAATCCAGCCTATTTGACCGGAATCCCAATCCGCATGTTGTGCCCATCCCATAAAGGAACGGGTGGATACGCTTTGGATTGAGTGGTCGTACAAACAGACAGGAAGGATACCGTTCGCTTTTTCAGCAAGAAGGTACAACTCATGTCCGTTCATATTTTCCAAAATTGTGTCATCCAAATCGGGAATGCTTTCAAGCTGGCCAGGTGCACTGTATTCTGTATCCCAATTTTTTAAAATATTTATAAATATTAAGCGCCCATTCATGGCTTGACCTGTTGTATTCCAACTTGGTTGCTTCCGCGCTTCCCTCCTTGACATAAGCGATAATCTTCTTTTCAGAAACAGATTTACGCACCATATTGGAGAAAAGCTCCTGCGTCTCGTCCTAATCATGATCGTCACCGAGCCGGTAACGGCTGTGAAAGCAGATCATTTTGCCAAAGCAATCCCTGTCTTCACGGGGATTTTGTGCATCGTCATCGGCGACAATGAACAGGGTATATGGCGACTTGGTTGCCACCATCGGCATGAAAATCACATCCTTTTTCAAAATATAAGCATGATCAATTTATAATAATAGACATAAAAATACCCCCTAGGTATGGAGTGAACCAGTGGTAATGGACAAAGGATAAAAAGCCC
>DAMDEB010000305.1:0-1113 GCA_032090075.1 Caproiciproducens sp. | reverse complement strand
GTAAATACATTCAGTTTTCAGAATGGAAAAGAAATTTTCAGCAAGTGCATTGTCATAGCAATTACCACGTCTTGACATAGACGGCGTAATGCCGTAATCTTTAGTCAGGTTGAAATATGCTTGTGAGGTGTATTGAAACCCCTGGTCGCTGTGGAGGTGCAACTCCCCGGCGGCCGTTTCTTTTTCCATAGCAAGTTTGATTGTACTCAAAACAAGATTTACCGTCTGTTCGGTTCCTGTCTTGTAGGCGACAATACTATTGTCAAAGAGGTCACGAATCATAGACAGATACAGGACCCCTTGGGTTGTGTATATATGAGATGTCCGTTACCCACTTGGCATTTGGTCTGTCGGCAACAAAGTTGCGATTCAACAGGTTTTCATATTTGTGAAGCTGCTGTCCCATTTGCTTGTACTTCTTGCGACGACGTATTTCAGAGAGTAAACCATATTTATTCATGATGTGGAGAATCGTTTTAGGGTTGAAATGTAAAGATTTCTTGCGTTCCAGCCAAATTTGAACTCGTCGGTAACCATAAGTTTTTCCACAGCTTTTCTGACACTCAGCTATGAGATCAGCAAGTTCCACATTTCGCGGCGGTAATTCACGACGCTTTACATAGTCGTAATATCCACTGCGGGATACCCCAAAGAATTTGCACATGATACTTACCGGATATTTCTCACTGCGGCAATAGATTACTTCATATTTTGTGGCAGCTTTCACTTCCTTCCAGCGGCGCGAAGAAAATCCCGCAGCAACTCATTTTCCATCTTTAGACGTTTATTCTCGTATTTGTATTCCTGCAATGTGATAGCCGGCTTGCGCCCTCGTCTCTTTGGTGTCAGTCCGCTTTCTTCACGATCTGTTTGCCTGTTGTGGCGGTTTATCCAATTCTTTATCTGTATTTTGCTTAATCCTAATTTCCCTCCTATTTCACGCCTCGTTTTTCCTGTCGCCCTCATCACCAAAATTTGCGGTTCCAATGCTTTGATATTCACCCAACTTCTTTTCATAAAAATTGCCTCCTATTGTAGTTTCATTATCCTACGATGGGTGGAAAGGTCAAGAAAAACTGGACAGAAAGTTAAGCATTTAAGAATTTTGTAACT
>DAMDEB010000304.1:0-2271 GCA_032090075.1 Caproiciproducens sp. | reverse complement strand
AGGGCAGTTTGGAGGCATGCTTGGGATTAACACGACCGGCAGCCATATGGTTGAGCAAGCTACAAGCGTGTTCTTGAATATTAACAAGACAAATATAAATTCAATTGCTATAGCAACCTTTACTGTTGTAATAATACTAATTCCTCAATTTTTCGAGAAAAAAGCGCCATTGCTGCGTAAAATACCATGGGCACTATTGGCAATTATTATCACCTCTTACATTAGTTATCGGCTTTGCTCGGCAGGTATAGTCATATCGTCAGTCGGTACAATACCACCCGGGTTCCCGCATTTTGTTTTTCCAATCATATCTTATAGCAGAATAACAAAACTTGTAACTGCGGCTGTAACAATTGTGATCGTTATTATCACCCAAAGTGCCGCGACATCTTCTGCTTACGCCAATCGTTACAATGAGGTCTTTGATGAAAACGCCGATATGCTGGGCTTAGGTTTTGCAAATGTCGTTGCTGGTTTCAGCGGTACTTTTGTAGTAAACGGAAGCCCTACGAAAACTGAAATTGCTGATTCTGCTGGCGGGCGGAGCCAAATAGCAAACATCAGTGCTATTGTCGTTGTTGCGGCAGTGCTTTTGTTCCTGACTGGTCCGCTTAAATATCTACCGACAGCAACACTTTGCGGGCTTGTGTTTTGTATTGGATTACGCTTAATTAATATTCAAGGTATGAAGCAGATTTACAAACAAAAAAGAAATGAATTTTTGATTGCTTTATTGACTGCTGCTATTGTCGTTGTTATAGGCGCAGCACAAGGAATTATTTTTGCAATGGTTTTTGCAATGATTGAACATATATACAGAGGCTACAAGCCGCATAACTCGCTTATGGTAAACGTTAAGAAAGACGACTATACAATCTGGACATGGCAGCCGCTGGCCTCAAAAGCACAAGCTATGCCTGGTTTGGTTGTTTATCATTTTGCAGCTTCTATTTATTATGCAAATGTTGATTGCTTTGCTGAAGAAGTATCGAATCTTGCTAAGAATATTTCGGGCTTAAAGAATATATTAATTGATTTTTCTGCGATAGCCGATGTGGATTTTACCGGTGGGGAGGTAATTACAGAGTTAATAAAAAAGCTTGCTGCTCAAAATGTAAATTTATGTTTCGTACGTGTTGAGCAACATGTTATGGATCTGCTCACCGCTTACGGGATTATAGATTTGATAGGGACTGAGAATATTTATTCCCACATTGAGGTCGCAATGGCCTTTTTGACAAATCAGAAGCTTGAGCAGTGAAATAGTTTTTTTATAAGCAGCAAATTGTTTGCGTGTTGTTGCAGCTATGATCTTTTAATGCAATCATCTAAACGCTAATCATTCCAATTATCCATATTCCAAAGCAGACTTGCTGTGGTGGATCGAGCTTCCTCGTTTACTTATGATTGACCTGCCCCTTATGTCTCAAATATGTATGTGCTTATTTTGTCTAAATATATATATAAATAATAGCAGGAGAAAGGAATAAATCTTTTCTCCTGCTATTATGTTTTGGTGGGAGAGGATGAATTCACACCATCGAAACTATAAAGCAACAGCTTTACAGTCTGCCCCCTTTGGCCACTCGGGAACTCTCACCTACAAGAAAATCCATGAATGATGCTATTTAGGAACATCTCTCATTGATGTCGTCTATAAATTTCTGTAGCTCTTCTTTGGATATATTCGCCCCCAGTAATGATGTCAAGACATTATAAATTCCCATATAGTTTGATTGTAACAAAGGTATCAATGTATCCACTTTTTCTGGAGTAGTGATTCCTTTTTCAATCAAAAATTGCTCATACATTTTGCGAGCAAGAGGATGCTCTAAGACTTGGGTGTGCTGGCTGTCCAAGTACAGTTTACGGTACCTCTGCGGCGCATTTACAACAGTAATATTATCCTTTAAAACAATATTTTGAGAGGATTTGGCAATCTGTATTGTAAAAACGCCATTTTCAATAACCCAGTCACCCACTTCCGGATCATAGTAGGAAAAGGCACGTGGATCAAGTTGAAAACGAATTGTTTTACTTTCTGAAGGCAGCAGTTCAACCTTACAGAATGCTTTCAATTCTTTTTCAGGACGCTGCAATCGTGAAACTTCATCCGTTACATAAAGTTGAACAATTTCTTTCCCCTTAACAAAACCGGTATTTTTAATTGTACATTGCACATTTAAAGAATCACTGGCATCCATAGATTTTTTATCCAAAATAAGATTTGAATATTCAAAACTCGTATAGCTAAGGCCTTATCCAAAGGGG
>DAMDEB010000303.1:1549-2286 GCA_032090075.1 Caproiciproducens sp. | reverse complement strand
CAAATACTATATGGTATTGACATCTCCACTTTGTATGTTCTAAACTATTTATGTCTTTCATTTTGAAGACCTCCTCGATATTTTGGGTTAGGTTGACAGACCTTAACTTTAATATATCGGGGAGTTTTATTTCTGTCCATAGCTTATGCTCTTTTCCCACCAGCAGAGCTGGTGGTTTTTGGCTTACAATAATAAATCCGCACTGTGTTTTGAAAACCAGTGCGGATTTTTATTTTATCTGTGAATTGGTTCAGTGTGTTTTTTCAGCCAATCAAGTTCCTTGCCGGAAAGCGACGGGGAAAGCTTTGCGTAAACCATCTTGTGATAATCGTTCAGCCATGAAAGTTCGTCATCGGTCAACAGCTCCACAAGGATGCCGGCGGTGTCAATTGGGAAATAGGTAATAATATCGAATTTGTAGAACTGGCCATATTCGTTATTTTCAAATTCTGTGACAAGCATGATGTTTTCGGTTCTGATTCCGTGCTTGCCTTCCTCATAAATACCGGGCTCATTTGTGATCGTCATTCCCTTTTTAAATACGACATTGTTGCTGATCCTCAAATTTTGCGGACCCTCGTGGACGCTGCTGAACATACCAACACCGTGACCTGTACCGCAGCGGTAGTCAATACCGTGCTTCCAAACCTGCTCGCGGCAAAGGATATCTATGTTTCCGCCGGTGCAGCCTTCCAAAAATACAGTAGTAGCCAAAGCGATATGTGCCTTTAGCACGT
>DAMDEB010000303.1:0-1539 GCA_032090075.1 Caproiciproducens sp. | reverse complement strand
GTGTAATGTTCCTTTTCCTCCTGGCTGAGTTCGCCCAAAACGAAAGTACGGGTAATGTCCGTTGTTCCCTCAAGGTACTGTCCGCCGGAATCGACAAGTAAAAAGCCTCTGTTCTTCAAAGTGCTGCATGCATCTGGTTTGGGGCTGTAATGCATCATCGCGGCATTTTCATTATAGGCAGCGATTGTGCCGAAGCTCTCGCCCATATTGTTCGGCTGCTTTTCTCTGTACTCTTTCAGCATGTCGCAGACAGTACATTCGGTTACCGTTTCACCATTTTTCATCATTTCGTCGAATTTCACACGGAATTCAACCAGCGCACAGCCGTCTTTAACGTGGGCCTCTATGATATTGCGGATCTCCGTCTCATTTTTAATGCCTTTTAAATTGACAACCGTATCACAGCCGTCTTGAATGGCAACAAAATCATTCTGCTGCAAAATCGTAAACAAATCATAGTTGATGCTCGCCGTATCAACAAGCATTGTTTTCTTTTCGCTGATGCTCTTTAACGCTTCATCGATCTCTTCGTATTCCCTTACCGTAACGCCATTTTCCTTCAAATAGGTCAGCGTTTCGGGCAAGACACGCTTTGTGTTGATAAATAAGTACGCGGAATCAGAATAAACGATAGCGTAGGAAATTGCAAGCGGATTGTAATCGATATCATCCGCGCGAATATTCATCAGCCACGCAACACAATCAAGCCTTGTGAAGACTTCACCGTCCGCTTTTTGTTTTTTCAGTTCAGCGCGTACTTGTTCAAGTTTTTCATGACAGGTGTATCCGGCATATTTTACATCGTGTACAAATACTTTGGAAGCCGGAATTTCGGGTCTTTCCGGCCAAATATCATCAATAAGGTCAACTGCCTTGATATTTAAGGCTTTATCTGCAAATTTTTCATTCATTTCTTTGACAGTTGAAGCGGAGATCAACTTGCCGTCAAAACCGACTGTATCGCCTTTATCAAGCTTATCGGCTAAAAATTCAATGTATGTTGGTACTCCCTTCACCGCCATGCGGTAAAGGACAACCTCGCTGCCTGAAAGCTGATGGTCGGCCTGAATAAAATACCGCCCGTCCGTCCAAAGGCCGCTTTCCTTTTCAGTCACAACCAGCGTTCCCGCGGAACCGTCAAAGCCGGAAAAATAACTGCGAGCCTGCCAGTGGGCAGGCATATATTCACTCATGTGCGGGTCCGACGACGGGATAATGCACGCCTGCACCCCATTTTTTTTCATCTTACGGCGCAGCTCGGCAACTCTTTCGTTTACGCTTATCATTGTTCATTACTCCTTATATCATTGAATTGGCTAATCTTATGTAAACACTAAAAAGTATAGGCTGAATGGCGAATATTGTCAATAGACGACAGCCTTGTCGCCTGAATTTTTCGACTTTCACGGTTACAGTTTGCAGCTATAAAAACGTGATTTCATGTTTTTATAGGATTTTAGTATAAGCACAAAAATAAACGGTCGCCATTCTCAACTTCAGAATGGTGGCCGTCGTGTTTTTTATCTATTGTCCAGAGCA
>DAMDEB010000302.1:692-2317 GCA_032090075.1 Caproiciproducens sp. | reverse complement strand
AATTCAAGTCGAATAACCTTAAAAAAGTTGTTTAGTTTTCTGTTGACAATCCAAAACAAATTTCATGATTTTTAGATTAGAATTATCTGACATAGATTTTTACTACCTTAACGTAACACTATAGTCAAACTATTGGATTGCTCGAACTGCTCATTATATTCAAACTAAGGGATAGTGCGAACCTCATATTATAGCCAAATACTCGTCTCAAACTGAACTTCCCATAATTGCTATAATCACACGTTGGTCGAGTTTCGTAGTACAGCCATATTCTTGGCTAATTAGAACAGTTTTTACAATATAGCCTGAATCTTTCATATCAATAATGACATTATATTCTTTTATACCATTCTTTTCAATGAATAATGTCGTAATAAGATTAATAATGTGGAATTTTATTCCATCTGTTGCAATTCTGTACACTCATGCGGTTCTTTATCATTACTTAACTGTGGTACGCGGTGATAGTAATTATTAGAAACTGCGGCATCAATTTATTGTGGACGTCCATTCTCAGAGACGAAAAGAAAATAAAAAAGCGAGTGTGTTCCCAAATTTCACCAAGAATAGATAGGGAAGACCATCGCAGGAAAACTACTTAACTGACAGCATAGAAAGAAGATTCAAAATGAGCAACACCATACGGATACTGATTCTGCTTGTGTCTTGAAAGATGAGCATGAATTTTCAGCTGCTTTGCAGAAAATAGATATTAATTGGATAAAGCTAAATCAGATAAATCCGAAACCTATCTATAAAAAACACTGCCGAGGCAATCGCCTCGGCAGAAAGAATAAGAATATTGAACTAAAAAAGCGGAACTGGTTCCGCTTTTTAAAATCTATCAATATTTTCGACACAATAAAAATTATTCTTGCTTTTTATAATTATTTGGTTTATAATTCCAAATGTGGACGTAAAAAAGCATCCACAGGCAACCAACTGTCAGCAAAACAGTTAGCTGCCATTCGCCATAAGGGTAGTTAGACCGCTTATGACTTGTGAATGCCGTTTATGTGTTGTTATTTTAGCACGCATTTCGGATACATGTCAAGAGTCTGTACCTTTATTGGGCGATGAGGGTGCAGACTTTATTTTTTCACAAACAATACCACAATGATAAGCATTGTGTACCTCGTAATGTGGCTGCTTGCAGCCAACTGCGCGAGGTTAGCGCTCCTTGACAATTTAGTAAGTCAAGACCAACATTTGAACATCAACTTCAAATGCTCGTGTCATCTTACTGAAATATAGGAAGTAGGCAAAGTTGATACTTCATCTACAGCTTCGCATTCTGCGGCAGGATGGGGAAATACATGGAAAGAACTTCGGGGTATGACGCTGGCATTTGCTGCGCATACTCGGTAGTCCATAGGAACGGGCTTTGTTGGAAACCGTTTATTTGGTAGCATAGCTTAAACTCTATGTTATCAAATACTTATGTATTTAGTCTGTCTAAATATATAAGTATTTGATAACTGCAAAAATATTTCCAGTTATCAAATTAAGATGGTCGAGGTGACTAGATTCGAACTAGCGGCCTCTACGTCCCGAACGTAGCGCTCTACCAAGCTGAGCCACACCTCGAAATGCGGCCCCAAAACCGGGGCCTTGGCTGCGGAAGA
>DAMDEB010000302.1:0-682 GCA_032090075.1 Caproiciproducens sp. | reverse complement strand
GACCGGCGTTCAATTCGGGCGTTTCGGTCAGAGCAGATTTCAGAGGAGGAGCTGACCGATATTTTATATACGGCAAAATTTGCGCCGTCGACAATGGGGCTGCAGGCAAGACATTTTACTGTCATACAGAACAAACAACTGATTTCGGATATCGTTAGCTCGGCCGTTCGGAATGGTGCCACTTTTGTGCAGGGACACACACCGTTTTACAACGCGCCGACAGTGATTGTGCTTTCGGCTCCGCAATCCGCCAAATACGGCAGGGATGACGCTGCGTTTGCCAGTATGAATGTAATGCTGGCTGCACATGCATATGGTCTTGGCTCCTGCTATATTGGCTCTGTTTTGGATGGACTGCGCGATGAGACGATTGCGGCGCGCCTGAAGCTGCCGGAGGACTATGTCCCATTTGGCTGCCTTTGCGTTGGCTACCCAAGCGAACACGCACCCGCTCCGAAGGAGCGCCGTACCGACGATGTGAGCTATGTCAGATAGTTATGATATGATATAGAAACAAGGATGCCGTTTGAAACAGCATCCTTGTTTTTTATTTTTGCCTAATTAATTCAATTAAAAACTTTTCAGCTTCAACGGCGTCCGCACGACCGCGTGTCGCTTTCATAACTGCCCCTAAAATCGCCTTCAATGCCTTTTCTTTACCGGACAGGTAATCCGCCACCGC
>DAMDEB010000301.1:0-2355 GCA_032090075.1 Caproiciproducens sp. | reverse complement strand
ATTTTAATTAGAGAGTAGTATCAAATTAATTCTTAACAAATAGGATAGATGCTGATAAAATAAGTGAGTAAAACAAAGCGGAACACAACCGTGTTCACACCTGTGGGGTTTCGTCCGTCATGGGTCAATACTGTAAGATACTCATTTATGAGTTGACGTATTGGTGCGCGGGCGGATATTCTGCCCGCGCTTTAATTTAAACTGATAACGTGTTTTGGAGGTGCTTAACAATTAGCAACAAGGAACTGCAGATTAACGAGGAAATTCGTGACAAAGAAGTGCGCGTCATAGGCTCGGACGGCTCTCAGCTTGGGGTGATGACATCCGCTCAGGCTTTGGCAAAAGCATTCGAGGAAAATCTTGATCTTGTCAAAATCGCACCACAGGGTGTACCCCCGGTGTGCAAGATTATTGATTACGGCAAATTTAGATTTGAGCAGGCGAAGCGTGATAAGGAAGCAAAGAAAAACCAGCGCATCGTCGACATCAAAGAGATTCGTTTGTCTTTAAACATTGACACTCACGACTTTAACACAAAAGTCGGCCATGCAACCCGCTTTTTAAATGATGGCGATAAGGTCAAGGCTTCCATCCGCTTTCGCGGACGTGAAATGGGGCATCCCGAGCAAGGCTACGTCATAATGAGAAGTTTTGCCGAGGCACTCAGCGAGATTGCCAATGTTGAAAAGCCGGCAAAGTTAGAGGGACGCAACATGTTAATGTTCCTTGCATCCAAACCCGCTAAGTAATCATTAATAAGGAGGACAATACCATGCCTAAAATCAAGACACATTCAGGCGCTAAAAAGCGCTTCAAGCTTTCTAAAAACGGAAAGGTTATTCGCGGTCACGCAAACAAATCACACATCTTAAATAAGAAGACCACCAAGCGTAAAAGAGGCCTCAGAAAAACCACTGTTGCCGACCAGACAAATGTGGCACAAGTAAAGAGATTGATTCCTTATAAATAAGAATTAGTCGTAAATTTAAAATAACCGTCTATATGGAGGTAACATAATGGCACGTGTAAAAGGTGCGTTGATGACACGCAAGAGAAGAAAAAAGACCTTAAAGCTTGCAAAAGGCTATTGGGGTTCCAAAAGTAAACATTTTAAGATGGCCAAACAGGCCGTAATGAAGTCCGGCAACTACGCATATGTCGGCCGTAAGGCAAGAAAAAGAGATTTCCGCCGCTTATGGATTACCCGTATTTCTGCCGCATGCCGTGCAAACGACATGAGCTATTCCGTGTTTATGAACGGATTGAAAAAAGCAGAAGTTACCTTAAACCGCAAGATGCTTGCAGAAATTGCAGTTGCCGATGAGGCCGCATTTAAAAGCTTGATCGAAAAAGCGAAAGCAGCACTATAAAAAGCTGTAATTGCGCCCGGAATACACCCGGGCGCAAATTTTATATGGAGAGAACATTATGCCCGACCTTATAACAAGCCGTCAAAATGAAACAATTAAATCCGTGTCCCGCCTTTCTTCCTCCGCGGAAATCCGCAGGGAGCAGGGCGTTTTCATGGTTGAGGGAGCGCGGCTCTGCGCCGATGCCGCCAAGAGCGGAATGACGGTTAAAATGTTGTTTTATACAGCGCAGGCAAACGAAAAATACGGTAATTATATCAGTGAAATTGCTGAGGTTGCGGAACAGATTTATGAATTTGAGCCCCATGTTGCCGAACTTTTATCCGACACGAAAACACCGCAGGGCGTTTTTTGTGTCTGTGAGATGCGGCGCGGTGCTTTAGGACTGTCCGGTATCAATCCAAAGCTTCACTATCTTGCACTTGAAAATATTCAGGACCCAGCCAACTTGGGTGCGGTTCTGCGTACTGCGGAAGCATTGGGAATCGGCGGCGTTATATTGACCGGAAGCTGTGATATCTATTCTCCAAAGGTACTTCGCGCGAGCATGGGAGCGGTTTTTCGCTTCCCATTCTTCCTTGCGGATAATATGGCCGAAGCTGTAAAACAGCTGAACGCTGCCGGTTTTGTAAGCTTCGCCGCAGTTCCGGATGCGGATGCACAGGAAGTAACCACAATCGACTTTAACCAACCCTCGGTTCTGGTTGTCGGCAACGAGGGAAACGGTCTTACACAGGAAGCAATTTCTGCCTGTTCCGGTACGGTGACTATTCCAATGCTTGGCAGGGCGGAGTCACTGAACGCGTCGGCTTCCGCCGCAATTCTGATGTGGGAAATGATGAGGTCAAAGTCTGGGGGCAGTTCAGATGCAGCTCGATAAAAGAGCCTATTGGGTATGGCTGCAGCACGGCTTGGGCGCGGGCAGTTCAAAACAGAACCGGATTCTCTCGAACTATCATACTTTAGCCGAT
The DNA here is from genome assembly GCA_032090075.1 of Caproiciproducens sp. Classification (GTDB taxonomy): domain Bacteria; phylum Bacillota; class Clostridia; order Oscillospirales; family Acutalibacteraceae; genus Caproiciproducens. The sequence goes on along the minus strand of DAMDEB010000301.1, from coordinate 14 downwards.
TTTTATGCGGCGGG
>DAMDEB010000300.1:0-2419 GCA_032090075.1 Caproiciproducens sp. | reverse complement strand
AAAGCACTTCATTGCAGCTATGGTTATCAACCGCATCTATTAATTTATACTAAAATCCATTAAAACGTGAAATCAAGTTTTATGGCGCGAAGCGCGTTGGATTTTGGACGAGTTTTGCGCTTATTTTAAGTGCAAAAGAAGCCCGGCGTTCTTCAATTGAAATATACATTTTAATTGGAGAGCAGTATTACCTAATTTATTAAGTCTATATTATCAGTTATTAGTGAAAAAATCAAGAATAAACTAAAATATTTTTTTTAGTTTATATTTTTTTTAAGCTAACCTGTTGATTAATTTTTCTGATATGATATGATGATATTTATAAAATCATGTATGCAGCAACTCGAGCTGCGAAAGTGTTTACTGAGAAAGGAAACAAGCCATGCTAAACGGAATCAATCGGGAATTTTTGGCGCAATTGGCAAAAGGGATTTCCCAGCAGTTCGGCAGTAACTGTGAGGTTGCAGTGCATAATTTAAGCGAAAGCTATACGGACAGCTCTATCATCATTATTGAAAACGGTGATGTAACGGGGCGCAAGGTGGGCGACGGCCCCTCCCATGTTGTACTTGAAGCACTGCACGGCGACCAGAGCAAGCTGCAGGACCATTTGAGCTACCTGACGAAAACAAAAGACGGGCGCATCCTAAAATCCACGACGATCTATATCCGCGATGAAAGCCGAAAAGTCATCGGAATTTTCTCCATCAACTTTGATATCACCGGGTTACTGATGGTGAACAATGCGCTGAAACCGCTGGTCACCGTTGAATCCTCTGAAAAAGAGCCGGAAAAGATTCCCCAAAACGTGAATGATTTGCTTATTGAACTGATCGAACAGTCCGTGCAGCAGGTCGGCAAGCCGGTGGCGCTGATGAACAAGGACGACAAAATCAAGGCGATTCAATTTTTGAACAACAGCGGTGCTTTCTTAATCACCAAATCCGGCGACAAGGTTTCAAAGTACTTTGGAATTTCAAAGTATACGCTTTACAGCTATATTGACGCGGCAGGATAATCAAACGGCAGACCAATCGATTTTTCTCTGATCACTGGCACCGCCGGCTTTTGCCGGGCGGTGCTTTTTTATCATGTTCTGTAATACTACTTGAACGCGTTTTGGTTCCTCTTTTTTTTCTGCATAATTTCCCAATAGTTCATTGCGGCAAGCACCACACACGAAATTCCGGTGATCACCGCTACCCAGATACCGGCAGTGCGCATATCGCCGGCGACGGTTGCAAAATAAATTGCAATCGGAATGGTCTGCGTGCGCCGCGGAATATTGCCCGCAATCATCAGCGTGGCCCCGAACTCACCCAACCCGCGCGCAAAGGAAAGAATCATTCCGGCCAAAATCCCCGGCCACGCCTGCGGAATCATCACCCTTAAAAATATCTTTGATTCGGGCATACCGAGCGTTCTCGCCGCCCATACGGTACTGATATCCACCTGTTCAAACGCGCCCTTGGTCGCACGGTACATCAGCGGCAGCGAAACCACCACCGCGGCAACGACCGTTGCCTGCCACGTGAAGATAATGGAAGCGTCAAACCGGTTGAGGAACTGACCGACAACGCTGTTTTTTCCAAAGAATACCAATAGAAAAAATCCTACAACCGTCGGCGGCAGCACCATCGGCAGCGTAAAGATAACATCCACGATCCATTTAACGTGATCATTGATATTCAAAAATAATCGGGCGCATAAAATACCCAATACAAAGGTAATCACCCCCGCAAGGCACGCGGTGCGGATGGAAACCCAGAAGGGGGAAATATCAAAACTCATACGCAGCCTCCGGTTCTGTTTGAATTGAAGCAAATATAACGAGCGTCTTTACTTTTCCGCGCAGTTGGAAACCGTACCTTTCAGCACCGCAAGCCCGTGGGGTAATTCCGTGATGATAAACTCCAAATTTTCCCGCACTGCCTTGGGACTGCCCGGCAGGTTTATAATCAGTGTTTTACCGCGGATAACTGCCACCGCACGGCTGAGCATGGCACGTTTTGTTATTTTCATGGAAGAATAACGCATTGCCTCGGCAATTCCCTGCGCCTGTCTCTCCGCTATATCGAGCGTGGCTTCCGGGGTACAGTCGCGCGGCGAAAAGCCCGTACCGCCCGTGGTAAGCACCAAATCGGCAACATCATCGTCACACAGGCGCTTCATTTCCTCCGCAAGAATTTTTCGGTCATCCGGCAGCATGGCGTAGCTTGTTACCTGATATCCGTTGGCGGCGGCGATTTCTTTGATGACCGCGCCGCTTACGTCCTCGCGCTTTCCCGCAAAGCCGCTGTCGCTTGCCGTAATAATCCCGACTCTGAACATTTCGCAGTCCTCCTTCTTTTTATGGGTTCAAAAGTTCTTCCGAAACAGGAACATGCACTTCCATGGTGTCGCCGGCCTGAATATAACC
>DAMDEB010000299.1:0-2460 GCA_032090075.1 Caproiciproducens sp. | reverse complement strand
TCGGCAAAGTGATGGGGTATTCGTTTTCAAGATTAAATTAGAAAATGGCAGACAAGCAATCGCTTGTCTGCCATTTATTCTGCCTGTATGGTGCCGCCGCCGACAACGAGGTCGCCGTCGTAAAACACAACGGCTTGTCCCGGGGTGACGGCGCGCTGCGCTTCTTCAAAGTCCACACGAACCTTGCCGTTACCGAGCGGAATCAGCTTCGCTTTTGCGGGCTGCGCCTGATAGCGCACCTTTGCGGTGACTTCCATTTCGCTTTGCAGGGTGTCGAACGGGATGAAATTCAGGTCGGCGGCAATCAGGGAGGACGAGTACTGGCTGCCCTCCTCGCCGAGCGTAATCTGATTATGTACCGTATCGATTTTTGTCACATACATCGGCTTGCCGAATGTGACGCCCAAGCCCTTGCGCTGGCCGATGGTGTAGTGCGTGATGCCGAGATGGCGACCGAGCGGTTTGCCGCTTTCATCAATAAAATTGCCCGTGGGCGCTTTTGTGCCGGTGTAGCGTTCAATAAAGCCCGCGTAATCGTTGTTTTCGACAAAGCAGATTTCCTGGCTGTCCGGCTTGTGGGCAACGGGCAGTCCGGCTTCCTCCGCCATGGCGCGCGCCTGCGGTTTGGTGTAATTACCAAGCGGCATCAAGGTGCGGCTGAGCTGTTCCTGTGTGAACGAATACAGAACATAGCTTTGATCCTTGCTGGTCGGCGCTTTTTTTAAAAGCCACCGTCCGGCATTGTTTTGTTCAATAATTCCATAGTGGCCGGTGGCGATATAGTCAAAGTCAAGCGCTGTTGCGCGCTGAAGCATCGCGTCAAATTTAACATGCCGGTTGCACGCAATGCACGGGTTGGGTGTTAACCCAGCCGCATACTGCGCCGCAAAATAATCAATGACATCTGTTTCAAAGATATCCGTAAAATTCAGAACCATGTGGTCAATACCAAGCTTGTAGGCAACCCGCCGCGCGTCGTCAATGTCGTCGAGCGAGCAGCAGCCGCCCGCCGCGCTCTGCGCCATGTATTCGTCGGGGCGCAATCGCATGGTGACCCCGGTTACATCATAGCCGGCCTTAAGCAGCAAAAGGGCAGCCACCGAGCTGTCCACTCCGCCGCTCATGCCGAGCATTACCTTTTTCTTCATCATTCCTGCGGGTTCTCCGCTGCATCGTCAGCGGCCTCTTCCGCAGCTTCCTCAGCCGTGTCGGAACTGGTGTTGGCTTTGTCCACGATGGAGGAGTCTGCAACAAAGTCGTCGTCTTCCATGCTTTCCCCGCCAACATCGTTTTCGTCATAGCACGGGCAGTAATCGCAGTCGTCGTGGCAATCCGCACAGGCGTCTTCGTCTTCCCCGGTGGCGGTGATTTCATCCAACTTTAAAAATGCTTTTTTCATACGCTGGTCGGAAAGTTCAACCGCCTTGCACAAAGCCTCGGTTTCTTCGTTTTGGGCATCACGCAGGTTTTCAAAGTAATATTTACCCAAAGAAACATAAGCGCGGGCTTCGCTTTCTCTTTCGTTTTTAATCACAATTCTTATACGATTAACAAGTGCGGCTTTGCGGTTTTTCTCAACAACATAGTCGACTGCTTTTGTTACGCTGCCGGTTACCGATTTAAAAAAATTCATAGAGTACCTCCTGCCGCAAATGCGGTCATAATTTTAGGTGATTCCTTATTTGTTATTATATCGCAAAACACTGTAAAAAAACAGTGTTATTTATGTGCTATTTAATTGTATTCCTTTTTTTTACTTGCTGTGATATAATAATCAAATATGCAAAGGCTAAGGAGGATGTAAAATGTCAATGCTAACGAGTAAGGACGTGAGCTGTCCGCACTGCGGCGCTGTGGTGAAAACGCAGATGGCCGAGGGCATAAACGCCGGTGAAAATCCGGATTTAAAAGCCAGAGTGCTTGATGAAACGCTGTTTGACTGGAAATGTCCCGAATGCGGCTACGAAGCACAGCTGATTTATCCCTGCCTTTATCACGATAAGAGTAAAAATTTTATGATATATGTCGTGCCCAACGGCTGCAACTGTGCGCTTCAGTCGGTAGATGTGAGCGAAGCCTTTCCGCAGCTGGATGGAGTTACCAAGCGTGTCGTTTCCACACTGACGGGTCTGAAAGAGAAAATTCTTATTTTTGAAGAAGGTCTGAACGACTATGCGGTTGAACTTGTAAAACTCGCACTCGCCGGGGTTGCAAGTAAAAAACACGGCACCAATGTCGCCGAAGGCTATTTCTGCTTTGTGGACGAGCCGGGCGGCCGCATTGTTTTTTCATTCTTTTTACAGGATGAAAAAGAACCGGTGCAGCAGAGCACGCGGATGGATGTTTACCATAAATCACTTGAAATTGTTGAAAGTGCCGGAGCCTGTGCTGCCGGCGATGATTTTATAGCGGTGGATTCCACCGCCGCTGAACGGGTTCTGCGGGAGTACCGCGGCGAGG
>DAMDEB010000298.1:740-2509 GCA_032090075.1 Caproiciproducens sp. | reverse complement strand
TATTGCAATCAATAAGGATGAAACCGTCCCAATCTTTGATGTTGCCGATTATGGAATTGTCGGTGATGTTACTAAGATTCTTCCTTTGTTTACAGAAGAGGTTAAGAAGGCAATGGCTGCTCGCAACGCATAATTTTGGGTTAAATTAAGAACTCCGCATACTAAAATTGTATGCGGAGTTCTTTTTGCTTTTCAGCTATTTACTTTTTTAACCCCATTTTCTCAGCTCTAAAAATACGGTGATCCATTAGTTTCAAATCAGGGGATAAGACGGGCTTCATTGGCATATGTGCAAGAACATCTTTTTCTAAATCTATGCCAGGGGCGATTTCACAAAGCATAACTCCATCTTTGCTTAGTTTAAACACAGCGCGCTCCGTGATATAAGTCACAGGAAGGTTATTATTAATAGCGGTTTTAGCACTAAATGTAATATGCTCAATTTCTTCACGAAATTTATTAATACTGCCTTCGGTTACAATATGCAACGTGCCGTCCTTTATTTCCGTTTTCAAACCATTTGCAGTAAAGGTGCCACAAAAAAATACTTGTTTGGAATTTTGGGAAATATCGATAAATCCTCCGCATCCAGGTAGCTTGTCTCCAAATTTAGAAACATTCACATTACCATGCTTGTCCGATTCAGCAAATCCTAAAAAGGCTTGATCGAGCCCTCCGCCCTGATAAAAGTCAAATATAGAAGGCATTGGCATGATGCAATCAGGATTTAAGCTTACACCAAAATCAAAGCCACTTTGCGGATTTCCTCCAAAGATGCCCGATTCCACAGTTAAAGTAAACTTACTGGTGATTCCTTCTTCCACAGCAACGGAGGAAATAAATTCAGGGATACCAATTCCAAGATTAACCGCACTGTCGTCCTGCAATTCCATGGCTGCTCGCCGTGCAATTATTTTTTTGTTGTTGAGGGGGGCGGGCGTAAATTCTGCAAGACCCATCCGGTGTTCACCGGAAAAGCCCGGGTTATACTGTGTACCAAAGTTTTGCATATGATATTTCATGTCGCTCACAACTACCACAGCGTCTACCAAGATACCGGGAATCTCCACCTTCTGAGGGTCGAGAGTACCGGCTTTCACAACACGCTCGACCTGAACGATTACTGTGCCGCCTGAGTTTTTACATGCCTGTGCGACTGCGAGCGTTTCAGTACGAACACCCTCACGTTCAATAGAGATATTTCCATTTTCATCGGCATATGTACCGCCCAGGATTGCAAAATCAACAGGGTGAGTTTTGTAGAAAAGATATTCTTTTCCATCAATCTCCATCAGCTTTACAAGATCCTCAGCTTTGCTTGTAAGCGCATTTAACTTTCCCCCTAACAGACGGGGATCTACAAAGGTTCCAAGGCCAACATGGCTGATTGTTCCCGGTTTATGAGCAGCAGAATCGCGAAACATATGATTCGTAATTCCCTGAGGAAAATCATAGGCTAAGATTTTGTTTTCGCAAACCATTTTTCCGAGTTTTGGAGCAAGGCCCCAATGCGCGCCGATTGCCCGGCAAATCAAGCCTTCATGTGCAAAATGATTTAGCCCCTTGTCTTTTGAGTCACCTTGTGCGGCACAAAATAGAAGCGTAAGATTTTTTGGTGAGCCGGTTTCCAGAAAACGGTTCTCTATTTCTATTGCAATCTCTTCAGCAAAAGAAGCACCCATAAATCCATTGGTTGCAAAATTAACTTCATTTGGAACTAAGTCTGCAGCTTGGCGTGCAGTTAAAATTTTTACGGCCATTTCAAATCC
>DAMDEB010000298.1:0-730 GCA_032090075.1 Caproiciproducens sp. | reverse complement strand
CCTGAAATATACTTTGTTAATATTATATCATAACTGTGAAGGAATTCAAGGTAATCCCTTCACAAAGCACTGATTTTATTCAAAAAATCAAAATCAATCTTAAATTATTTTATGCATGATGGACTAAACATAATATTATTCATCAGATTGTCCTTTTACAAATAGGGTGGAAGTATGAGTGGATAAGAAAGCTATCAAATTGATAGAATATTTATTTATATTATGCTAAAATAGTATTTAATAAAAAGAAGAATAAGTAGGTGTTATTTTGGCTAATAACGGGAACTCAAAAATTAAGTTTTTGGAATTACTCAAATTATTGAAACAGTGTTCTGATGAAGAGCATCCACTTTCCGCCGCGCAATTGTGTACACTATTGCAAAAACAGGGGATAGAGGCGGAGAGGAAGTCAGTCTGCCGCGATATTGCCTTACTGAACAATTATGGTTTTGACATTATTCATACCTATATGCCCACGCAAGGCTTCTTTATTGCGAAGCGCGACTTTGAACTACCCGAAGTAAGACTCTTGATGGACGCCGTGCTTGCCGCTCCATTTATTACAAATAAAAAAACAGCCGAGCTAACAGCCAAGCTTTGCGGGCTTTTAAGCTGTTATCAGGCTGAAGATGTTTTTAAACAGATTAATGTTGAACAGCGTGTCAAATTTGAGAATGAAGAAATTTACTATAATATTGACACCATAAACCATGCAATTGCAGAACACGTT
>DAMDEB010000297.1:2209-2519 GCA_032090075.1 Caproiciproducens sp. | reverse complement strand
AAATGAATCCAATTTTTAAGCGCACCCAAATAATTGCCTAATGTAATCGTGCCGCTGGGCTGAATTGCGCTGAAAATTACCTTTTTTCGTTCTGTGTTTGCTGTTTCCATTTTAAATTGCCTCCAGTTCAGATTCTCCCGTTGCTACATGAATATTCCTCTGCGCACAGGAGAATGTAGTTCAATTATAATATTGATTTATAAATCTTCAAGCATTATTTGATCATATCATTGGCCAGTTCACCAAGAATTTGAATGCCTTTTAATAAATTTTCATCGGTCGGCGTGGAAAAGTTGATGCGGAAGGATTG
>DAMDEB010000297.1:0-2199 GCA_032090075.1 Caproiciproducens sp. | reverse complement strand
CGGTTAAAAACGCATTACCAGGTACCACGCAGACTTTGCGCAAAACCGCCTGTTTGCAGAAATCCTGCATATCGACGCCGTCGGGCAGATTGCACCAGATAAACAGGCCGCCCTCAATCGGGTTGTAGGTGATTTTTGGAGCGAGGTATTTGTCGAGTGCATCTGTTGCAATCGTTGACTTTTTCAGGTAAATCGCACGCATTTTTTCGAGATGCGCGGCAAAGTCATAGTTTGTAAGAAACTCACTGCAAACGAGCTGTGACCAAATGTTGGTGTGAACGTCCTCGCCCTGCTTACAGACAATCATCTTTTGCAGCAGTTGCTTCGGCGCAATCGCGTAGCCAACGCGCATGCCGGGGGAGATCACCTTTGAAAACGTACCGGCATAAATCACGAGGCCGTCCTCGTCAAAGGATTTAATCGGAGCAATGTGCTCCCCGCGAAAACGTAAGTCACCGTAAGGATTATCCTCCAAGATTAAAACGCTGTATTTTTTCGCCAAAGCATACAACTGCTTGCGCTTTTCCATGCTCATGGTAATTCCGGAGGGATTCTGGAAGTTCGGGATTGTGTAGATAAACCGCACACGCGTTTCTTCCTTTAATGCCTTTTCCAGTTCAGTCATGTTCATGCCGTCCTGCTCCATCGGGATACCGCGCAGATGTGCATTGTAGGAACGGAAGGTATTCAGCGAGCCAATAAAGCTTGGGGCTTCACAAATGACCGTATCGCCTTCGTTGCAAAGCGACTTGGCAGCTAAATCCATCACCTGCTGTGCGCCGCTTGTGATCAGAATATCGTCAAAGTCACGTCCGACATTGTGCTTTTCTTTCATATATGCGGAGATTTGTGCACGCAAAGGTGTGTAGCCTTCGGTCACACTGTATTGCAATGCGTCAATTGGTCTCTGTTCAAAAATTCTCGCCGATATTTCAGAGATTTCTTTTATTGGGAAAGCCTCCGGCGCGGGATTTCCGGCGGAGAGCGAAATGACGCTCGGGTCGGCTGCGTACTTAAAAATCTCCCGGATTGCCGATGGCTTCAGTGTTAACACGCGGTCGGAAAATTTGTACTCCATATCGTCACCCTCTTAATTTTGTTTACTTATTATTTTACCACAGATAGCAGCCTGTGACTATAAAAACCTCACAAATTAAAAAATACTTATAATTTGATATGAAACGTCAAAATATAACAGCGCGTTATGACAACACTGTCCATATACATATAGTATAATTATTTTTAGTAAATTATGGACAAGTTTCCAAATATTGTATGGCGGTGATTAGGAATGATAAAAACAAAGACGGCACGCGTCAGCTTTCCGATGGTCGCTTTGGCCCCAACAAAAGCTGTGGCAAGGCAACTCGTTTATTTTACCGTGGCAATGCTTTGCGCTCGCGGGCTTGTGTTCGGGAAGTACGCCCCATTCGGCGTAGCGGCGGTTGCGGCACTTCCGTATTCCGCGCTGTGGAGCGTTGTTTTAGGAAGTATTGCGGGGTATCTGCTGCCTTCGGCAGCGGTTGTGCCGGTGCATTACATCGCAGCGGCTTTGGCTGCTGCGGCAATCCGATGGACATTAAATGATCTTATAAAGCTGAGAATGCATCCCGGGTTCGCACCGGCCGCAGCCTTTCTGCCGGTGCTGGCAACCGGTATGGCAATTGTCTTTGTAAACGGCTCCAATTCTGTGACCATTGCAATGTATGTGGCGGAAGCGCTGCTTGCGGGCGGCGTGGCATACTTCCTGGCACGGACAGCCGGATTTGTGGATTCAAAGAGGGACATCAGTGCAATGAGCTCACAGGAGCTTGCCTGTGCTGCGCTTTCTGCGGGCGTATTGCTGCTGTCACTTTCCAATCTGGCGGTGGGCCCTATTTCTTTGGGACGGGTTATCGCAGTTATCGCGATTCTATTTGCAGCACGATACGGAGGGGTATCCGGTGGCAGTGTCGCAGGTATTGCGGCGGGAATCGCGTTCAGCCTTTCCACAACCGGTGTCAGTTATCTTTCCGGCGCATATGCTCTCGGCGGCATGATGGCAGGCGTGTTTTCACCGGTCGGGCGCTTGGCTTCGGTTATCGCGTTTATTATTTCTAATGGTGTCGCGTCGCTTCAGGTCGGCAACCAGGAGGCGGTCATGAATGGACTGTATGAGGTTATGGCGGCTACGGTCGTTTATATGCTGCTGCCGCAGCG
>DAMDEB010000296.1:0-2526 GCA_032090075.1 Caproiciproducens sp. | reverse complement strand
GCGTCGAGCAGCATCTCCACAACAGGGTGACGACTTTCCTTTAATATGATTTTGCCGTCTAAATTGACATTTGGCCGAACGTAATTCTGATAGGCGGAAACCTGTGCGAAGGAAGTCAAAACATCAAGCTGTGCGACGGCGTGTGCCGTCTGCTGCACACGGGTTAGCTGCGCGGCAACGTCCTTGCGGACAGCATCGAACAACTGGTACTCCAATTGTACGGATTTGTCGTGCGCGCCAAGAATTTTTCCTTCCAGTTCTTTTAATTCGGGAGTAATAAAGCGTTCACAATTCGTAAGCGTCTGCTTGCGTATGTATTCGGGCGGTGCCTGATCTTTGTACCCGTTGCTGATTTCAATATAATAACCGAACACCCTGTTGTAGCCGACTTTCAGCTTGGGGATGCCCGTTCGCGCGCGCTCCTGTGCTTCAATCTGAGCAACGATTCCCCTGCCATCACTCATATCGCCCTTCAGCAGGTCAAGTTCCTCGTTGTAACCCGGCAGAATCATCCCGCCCTCGCGGATAGTGAACGGCGGCTCTTCAACAATAGAATGGTCTATCAGCTGAAAGACATCTTTCAAGATATCAATATTTTCATAAATTCCTGTAAGGAGGTCCGACTTTACACCCTTCAGCAACTCTTTCAGCGCGGGCAGCCGGGTGATGGCCGCGGACAGCGAGCGAAGCTCCCTGCCGTTTGCCGAACCGTAAACAATGCGGGACATCAGCCGTTCCAAATCATGAATGCCGGAAAGCTGTTCAGCAATACTGTCGCGCAGAATGGCATCCTGTAACAGCTCTTCAACCGCGTTCAAACGGCGGCCAATCTGGGCCGGGTTAAGCAGTGGCTGCTCAATCCAGCTGCGGATCAGACGTTTACCCATTGCGGTGCGCGTTTTGTCGAGCACCCACAAAAGTGAACCGCGCTTTTCCTTATTGCGCATAGTCTCCAGCAATTCAAGATTGCGCCGCGCATTCAAATCCAAATGCATGAACTGCGCTCCGGTGTAAAGGTCAATGCCATTAATACGTTCGATTCCGATTCGCTGGGTACGTTTCAAATAACTGAGAAGCGCACCGATTGCGCGGACAAGTTCCGGCTTATCTTCAAGATTTAAATCGTCCAGATTTTTTTTGCTAAACTGGTCAAGTACAAGTGAGGAACACGTTTCCTGTAAATATTCGGTATTATCAAGCAGTTCCAGACTGGCGGATAATCTCTCCTTGATAAACTTTGGCAATTCGGCAAGTTCCAAGATATTTTGATTGATCAAAATTTCGCGCGGTGAATAGCGTGAAAGATCATTTTTAAGCAGTTCTGATAAATTTCCATCACGCAGTGTGGTCGCGTGAAGTTCACCGGTGGAAATATCAGCAAAACAAATTCCGGCAGTAGTGCCATCAACACAAATCGAGCAGATGAAGTTATTGCGTGTTTCATCGAGCATACTGCTTTCAAGCACCGTACCGGGCGTAATCACGCGGATAATGTCCCGTTTTACAAGGCCCTTTGCCAGGGCGGGATCTTCCATTTGTTCACAGATGGCAACCTTATAGCCCTTTGCAACAAGGCGGGCAACATAGCTTTCATAGCTGTGAAAAGGAATACCGCACATTGGGGCGCGCTCTTCCTGTCCACAGTCACGGCCAGTCAGCGTCAGATCAAGTTCCCTTGACGCAAGCTTGGCATCTTCGTAAAACATTTCATAAAAATCACCAAGGCGAAAAAATAAGATGGTATTTGGATTTTTCTCTTTGATTTCAAAGTACTGCTGCATCATTGGTGAAAGATTTGCCATGCGCCCGCGTCATCTCCTGCGTAAATTATTTTTTAATCAGATTAGTGGCAGCCGCCGCAGCCGGAGCAGTCGCCGCCGCAGGAGGATGGTTCCTCGTAGTCGGTTGTTTCCGGGTCTTCGCCGTCGGCGGACTGGCCGATGATTGTGCTGACGCGTTGAAGCAGAGCATCCATCGCTTCTTTTGCAGTATTGTAGGCGAGCATATTCGGATTTTGCATAATTTTAGCATAGATAGCGCGCAACTCCTGATTCAGTGACTGCATTTTATCATTATCCTGCTCTTCTTTTTGTGTTTCGCTGTTAATTGCCATTCTCTTCAAATTAAACTCACCTATCAAGTCTTGCAGTTCCTTGTCTTCGTCACTGTTCTGTTTTGCAAGCTGCATGTTGAGATATCTTTGATCCTTTTGTATTTCTTTACCCATTTCTCTTGCTAAGCTGATGATATCCATTGTGTTAACTCCTTCATATTTTTAATTATTGAATTGATTCTCCATTTAAAATCCAGTTGCGCGCGGCAGTAATCTTAACCTTTATAAAACTGCCGATGAGCTGTTCATCCCCGGCAAAATCAACAATGATATTTCCGTCGGTTCGACCGGACAAAAGCCCGTTTTTTTCATTGCGTTCTTCAACCAGAACCCGCTGGGTCGTACCGACCATTTCTGCACAGCGTTGGGCGGCAATTTGCTCCTGTGTACTGCACAGTTCGGTAAACCATTTT
>DAMDEB010000295.1:2175-2544 GCA_032090075.1 Caproiciproducens sp. | reverse complement strand
TGGCCGCTGTTATCGGCGGAATCGGCAACATTAAGGGCGCTGTTCTCGGCGGTTTTATCCTCGGTTTAATCGAGGTTATGCTCGTTGCATTCTTACAGCCGCTCACCGGCTACCGTGATGCATTCGCCTTCATTCTGTTAATTCTGGTTCTTTTGGTTAAGCCGACCGGTTTAATCGGAGAAAAGACAACGGAGAAGGTGTAACATGATGAAGAACAAAAAAAAGCGCAATGTCATCTGCACAGCTGTTCTCTCAGTCATTGTGGTTGCACTGATCTATTATGCAAACAATTATCTCGACGCCTACATTGTAAGAATTTTAAATTTGTGCGCGATCTACACCATCATTGGTCTTTCAATGAATCTGATT
>DAMDEB010000295.1:255-2165 GCA_032090075.1 Caproiciproducens sp. | reverse complement strand
CGGATTCACCGGCTTATTTTCTCTTGGTCAAGCCGGCTTTATGGCTATCGGCGCCTACACTGTGGCTATCTTTACGCTGCCAATCGATATGCGTTCCACAATTTACTATATGGAACCAATGAACGGTGCAATTGCAAATATCCACCTGGAATTTGTTCCCGCGCTGCTTTTGGGCGGCATTTTTGCGGGAATCGCCGCATTTTTAATCGGCGCACCTGTTCTGCGGCTGCGCGGCGACTATCTTGCGATTGCCACATTGGGCTTTTCGGAAATCATCCGCATTTTGCTGACCAACTGGCAGAGCGTAACGAACGGTGCGCTTGGCATTAACAAGATTCCGGACAATGCCAATAATATGTGGTGGTCGTTCGGTATTTCAATCATTGTTTTGATTTTGATTTCACTTTTAATCCGTTCAAGCTACGGACGCGCGTTCAAAGCCATCCGCGAGGATGACATTGCAGCTGAAGCAATGGGAATCAGCCTCTTCAAGCATAAAGTAATGTCCTTCGTCATTGGCGGTTTCTTTGCCGGTATTGGCGGCGGTTTATATGCCTCCCTGCTGGGCACTGTTGACCCCAAACAGTTCTATTTCACACTGACCTACAACTTCCTGTTGATTATCGTGCTGGGCGGCATGGGCAGCATTAGCGGAACTGTCATCGCTTCGTTCATTGTAACCGGAGGACTGGAGTTGCTGCGCGGCTTTGACGAGCCCCTTACTATTGCGGGGTATGAGATTTCGCTGTTCCGTCCCGGCTTCAGCATGGTGATTTTCTCCGTTTTACTGATGGTCATCGTACTGTTCTACCGCAAGGGATTGATGGGCAGGACGGAGCTGTCGTGGGATAGGCTATTCAATTTCTTCGCTAAAATCAAATCAAGGTTCTCCCCGAACGGCAAGGGAGGGCGGTGCGAAATGAAAACCACTGATAAGGCAATTGATCAAATCATTGACAAAAACATTGTTTTAAGAACGGAAAATATGACCATGCAATTCGGCGGTGTTGTTGCCGTTGATAATCTGCACCTGACAATCCGCGAACATCAGATTGTTGCGCTGATCGGCCCAAACGGCGCCGGTAAAACGACCGCTTTCAATATGATTACGGGCGTTTACACCCCGTCGAGTGGAAAAATATTTTTGCAGGGTGAGGATATCACCGGCATGAAGCCGGATAAAATCACCCGTATGGGTGTGGCCCGAACTTTCCAGAACATTCGCCTGTTCAAAGATTTGACAGTATTTGAAAATATTATTATTGCGAAGCATTTCTCCATGAAGAGCAACGTGTTGAGCGCGACTTTGCGGCTTCCGGGTGCGGTGCGCGAGGAAAAGCGGATGCGTGAGGAAAGCGAAGCGCTTCTTGAGCGCATGGGTCTAGCCGATGTACGCAACGACGTCGCCAGCTCATTGCCTTACGGGCAGCAACGCCATCTGGAAATTGCACGCGCACTGGCAACCGGCCCGAACCTTTTGCTTCTTGATGAACCCGCGGCTGGAATGAACCCGCAGGAAACAGAAGATTTGACTGCCTCCATTAAACAAATTCAGCAGGATTTCAATCTGACTGTGTTTTTGATTGAACATCACATGGATTTGGTTATGGAAATATCCGACCGGATTTACGTGCTTGATTTTGGCCAAACAATCGGCAAGGGCACTCCTGCCGAAATCCAGAATAATCAGCGCGTGGTCGAAGCGTATTTGGGGGTGGATGACGATGCTGAAAATTGAAGATTTATACGTGTCCTATGGCGGCATTGAGGCAGTCAAGGGAATTTCGTTTGAAGTACCGGATAAAAGCATTGTCACGCTGATAGGCGCAAACGGTGCCGGAAAAAGTACCACGCTGCGCTCTGTCGTTGGCCTTGTAAAGCCTCAGAGTGGAAAAATCACTTATAACGGC
>DAMDEB010000295.1:0-245 GCA_032090075.1 Caproiciproducens sp. | reverse complement strand
GAGGACATTACCGGTAAACAGTCGGAAGAAATCGTAAAACACGGAATTACACTTGTGCCGGAGGGTCGCCGTATTTTCCCAAATCTGACGGTATATGAAAACCTGAAAATTGGCGCTTATATGCGCAAAGATGATTATTCGAATGATATAAAATGGATTTATGACCTCTTCCCCCGCCTCAAAGAGCGCTCCTGGCAGCTGGCCGGAACATTATACGGCGGCGAACAACAAATGCTTGCGGTTGG
>DAMDEB010000294.1:0-2608 GCA_032090075.1 Caproiciproducens sp. | reverse complement strand
AATTTTAATTCTGGACGACAGTGCAAGCGCGCTGGACTTTGCGACCGACGCCGCTCTAAGAAAATCAATTCAGAACGAAACGACCGACATGACCGTTCTCATGGTTTCACAGCGCGCAAGCACAATCAAGCGTGCGGATAAAATCATTGCATTGGATGACGGGAAAGTCGCCGGAATCGGTACGCATGAGCAGCTTATGGAAAGCTGCGAGGTTTATCAGGAGATTTGCCTCTCACAGCTGAGCAAAGACGAGGTGAGCAGGAAATGAAACGATCCGTATTGAAGCGCTTAATGCAGTACACAAAACCATACGCAGGATTTTTGATTGGTGCTCTGATCAGCGCGATAATTCATATTTCCCTTACGCTATACGGCCCCATTTTGATTGGCCGCGCAATTGACAATATTATCGGAACGGGCAATGTGAATCATTGGAATATGATACCAATCTTGATTACGCTTGCCTGTACCATAGCAGTAAGCGCCGTCTTCCAATGGGTGATGGCCTACTGTATGAACAAGGTTACCTATAAAACAGTGCGCGATCTGCGTGCACAAACCTACCAAAAAATGAATAAACTGCCGCTCAAGTACATTGATGACCACGCGCACGGAGATATGATCAGCCGTATTGTCAATGATGTTGATCAGGTTGGGGATGGACTTTTACAGGGGTTAACGCAGCTTTTTACCGGTATTGTCACAATTTTGGGCACACTGATTTTTATGCTGACAATCAGCCCGGTTATTACAGCGGTTGTAGTTCTGGTTACTCCGCTTTCAATTTTTGTCGCCGCGTTTATTGCCCGGATTTCCCACAAGCAGTTTATTCAGCAGCAGGCGACGCAGGGGGAGCTCAGTGGCTATGTTGAGGAATTGATCAGCGGACAAAAGATTGTAAAAACCTTTCACTATGAAAACCGTTCCGAAGCAAAATTTGATGAAATCAATCAGCGCCTCTATGACTGCGGCGTAAAAGCGCAGTTCTATTCGTCACTTTCCAACCCAAGCACCCGTTTTGTCAACGGCGTCGTTTATGCTGCGGTTGCCGTAATCGGTTCGATATGCGCCATTACCGGCCGGCCGGGCCCGCTGACAATCGGCCAGATTTCCTCTTTCCTGGCCTATGCCAACCAGTATACCAAGCCATTTAACGAAATTACCGGGGTGATCACCCAAATCCAAACTGCGTTCGCTTCGGCGGAAAGGCTTTTCAATACCCTCGATGAAGCGGAAGAGCAGCCGGATGCCCCCGATGCGCAGACATTAACGCAAAGCGACGGTAATATTGACGTTAAACATGTATATTTTTCCTATCGTCCGGAGGTTAAGCTGATACAGGACATGAACCTCTCGGCACGCAAAGGCAACCGGATTGCGATTGTTGGCCCGACCGGCTGTGGAAAAACAACGATCATTAATTTATTGATGCGTTTTTATGATACGGACAGCGGAACTATCAAGATTGACGGCACTGATATTAACAAGGTGACCCGCAGCAGTCTGCGCGCAATGTTTGGCATGGTTCTTCAGGAAACATGGCTGTTCTCCGGAACGGTTCGCGATAACATCACATATGGCAGTAAAAATATAAGCGACGAACAGATGATTGCGGCATCCAAGGCTGCGCACGCGCACTCGTTTATTATGCGGCTGCCGAATGGCTATGATACTTTGATTTCGGAGGACGGCGGCAATATTTCGCAGGGTCAGCGCCAGCTTTTGTGTATTGCCCGTGTAATGCTGTTTGACCCGCCGATTCTGATTTTAGATGAAGCAACAAGCTCCATCGATACGCGCACAGAGATTCGCATTCAAAAAGCGTTTACCAAAATGATGAAGGGGCGCACCAGCTTCATTGTTGCTCACCGCCTGTCTACCATTAAAGAAGCCGACATGATTTTGGTTATGAATAAGGGAAGTATTATTGAACAGGGAACGCATGAACAACTATTAGAGAAAAATGGGTTCTACGCAAGTCTCTACAACAGCCAGTTTGCGGTCATGGATTGACCAAGATAAAATAAAGGGAACGATTATTAGTATTGAATAACCAGTTCGGATATTGTATAATTAAATAGAATTTCTATATATATTAGGAGGTTAGCATGGACAATAAAGAAAGAAAGAACCTGCAAATCCTCGCGTGTAAGGTAAGAATAGGAGCAATAGAAGGCGTATACAATGCAAAGTCGGGTCATCCGGGCGGAAGCTTGTCTGCAGCCGATCTGTTCACCTATCTGTATTTTAAAGAAATGAAAGTCGATCCGAAAAACCCAAAAGATGAAAACAGGGATCGTTTCGTGCTTTCAAAGGGTCATTGTGCCCCAGGCCTTTATGCCACGTTGGCGTTAAAGGGCTATTTTCCGTGGGAAGAACTAAAGAAACTGAGACACATCGGTGCAATGCTCCAGGGTCATCCGGACATGAAGGGCACCCCGGGTGTTGACATGAGCACCGGTTCCCTCGGACAGGGTGTTTCCGCTGCATGCGGTATGGCGGTTGCGGGTAAGCTTGACAACAAGGACTACCGCGTGTACTCCATCTTGGGCGACGGTGAAATCGAAGAAGGACAAGTTTGGGAAGCTGCGATGTTTGCGGCACATCA
>DAMDEB010000293.1:0-2626 GCA_032090075.1 Caproiciproducens sp. | reverse complement strand
ATAGCTTTTGCGGCCGGGTTTACGATTATAAGTAAACCCGGCCCTTTTTGTTTATATGGCAAATTTCATAGAGGCTTTCCGATAAAAGGGGATAGGCCTTTTTGCAGTACAGGCTGTCGTTCCCCACCCTCCAATCTGTTTTTTGATTTTCAAAAACAGATTGGAGGGAATGTCATGAAAAACTACTATGACAGCGACTACGCGATCAATAAATACAGTAATTCCATCGTTTACCGATTTTCAGACAAGGTTGTTGAAATAACTTTAGAAACCTATCTTGCCGAAAATCCCGACAAGACGGAAAAGAACTTTGAAAAACTAAAAACCCTATCTGATGAGATTTATTTAGAACAGGATCGTTCCGAGAATACCAAAACAAAAAAGAATATCTCCATATATGGACTTGAAGAAACCGAGGCTTGTTCAACGTGCCCGCTCGATGAAGAATACCAGGAAGTGAAAGACCGAAGTTACGCCCTTGAAGCTGTCCGGCAGCTCATGGACAGCGGCAAACTGACGGAGGTTCAAAAACACCGGTTTGTCCTCTACTATTTTAAAGGTTTATCAATCCGGCAGATAGCAAAACAGGAAGGCGTGTTCTTCACTTCTGTTGCGGAAAGCCTTAACGCTGCGACGGACAAGCTAAAAAAGATTTTTGAAAAGTTATAAATTATACCCGTACACACCCCCTCAAAAAGTGCGTTAGGTGAAAGAACTTTTTTATAATGCCCTTTCACCCGCACTTTGAAAATTGAATACCCATTCATCAAATACGTTGCCTTTGTTGACCGCGAAGAACGGTAAGCCACGTCAGCGGATGCGCCAAGACCACCGTGATAGTGTGAGCGAAGACATCCGGCTGTAAATATCGGGTAGCTCCCGGTACGGCCATGACAGGCAAAGGTGATAATGATACTTCCGTCCAGCCACAGACTCACGCAATGGGGGCGGCTTGCAGAGAACCTGGGAGGGGCGAAATGCCCATGTGTCGGTACGCTGCCGGCAATTTGATGACTTCCCGCATCGGGGGTGTCGAGGACAAGTACGATGCAGTAAAACAGATTGTGTAAGAAACTGGACGCCGGATACACGGCAGGCTGTACACGCTGAAAACAAGCTTTGTTTAGCGGTTATGATGCAGGATCAGCCTGATGCGGCACTCCGGCGTTTTACTTATGCGCATTTTACGAGGGAGGTTTAACGTTATGGAAAGGACAATTTTCCGCGGGGATATGTACTATGCCGATCTTAGCCCGGTCGTTGGCTCGGAACAGGGCGGCGTTCGCCCCGTGCTTATCATACAGTTATGTGATAACTAACATAATTGAACATATGCGCTGAAGTTTGGTTTTTGGTTCATGGTGCTCTAAACCTCCTGAAATAATAGAATCTTCAAAAAAGTTGCTCACATAATTTTTACTTTGAGAGTCATACTACTCCTTATCAATCCAAGTTTTGGAGAAAAAAGAAAGGCGGTATGGCTTTGAAGGAAAATGGTAATTTATGTGATATAATCACAGAGACACTTGCTGATTTGAGTAATCGAAGGTACAAGACCTCATACATTAATCAACACAGGCTCATTTATGTGGAGTTGCGGCAATATTGTGGTGAAAGCTCAATTGATGATTATTCGGAAACTATCGGAGAACGGTTTTTAATAGCGGTAAAAATGCAAAAACCTTATCTTCATCACCATTCAATGAATCAATATCGCATGGCAGTACGCCGTTTGAATTGTACTTTGACAAAAACCGAGTGGCAGCCTTATGTCCAGAAGGATATTCCTTATGTAAATTCTTGTTACAACGATATTGCGACAGAATATGAAAAATATCTGTACAGAAAAGGTAAGACCAAATGTGACGTTCGTGCTCACATGCATACTGTGGCCCGATTTTTGAAATTCACCGAACAACAGGGGTACCGCAGATTAAATGCATTGACTGCCAAATGCATTTTTGATGCGTTCCAGGAATCAACAAACAAATGTGGTTTTCAAAGTATCATCGGTGCTTTTTTGCGATATGCATACACTTACAAGCTAATATCTGTCAACCTCAGCCCTATTGTGCCAGGAGTGCTTCATCACACCCCTGTTCCGACCGTTTATTCGCCAAAAGAAATAGAGAAACTGCTTGAATCCATTGATCGTCAGACTGAGCTGGGAAAGCGAAATTATGCGATCACTCTCATCGCGGCTCGGTTAGGGCTTCGGGCCTGTGATATTGCCGCTATGAAATTCGACTGTTTGAAATCGGGCACCTGTACAATTGAAATTGTACAGGTCAAGACAAAACAGCCGCTGACACTCCCATTGCTTGAAGATGTGAAGTCCGCCATATATGATTATATTGACAGCGCCAGACCACAGTCTGCTGATGAGCATATTTTCTTGAATTTGAGGGGATATGGCGCGGTATCGCCTCAGACGATTACCACTAACGTACAAAGAGCTTTTGATAGATCAGGCATCCATCGCGGTAATCGAAAGCACGGCTCTCATGCCCTGCGGTCGAGCTTAGCGTCTGCGTTGCTCGCCGAAGGGAACGACTACCCCACAATACAAAAAGTACTTGGGCACAGAGATATTCAATCGACCCGATCATACGTCAAAGCAGACATA
>DAMDEB010000292.1:0-2629 GCA_032090075.1 Caproiciproducens sp. | reverse complement strand
CTATGAGTATCACTCCGGATGAAAAAGACCCAACTGCTTCAGACAAAGATTTAAAAAGTGGATACGGAATCAATCAAGTGACAACTGCTCATGTCAGTACCAATCAATCATCAGCTGTGACGAATGCACAGACGGCATTGACTTATCTACCAGAATTTAATTACCAAAACTATTGGAGGCTGCTTGATCAGACTCAGTCTGGATATAATGCAAAATTTGAATTTCCGAAAAATAAATTTTCAACTTATAAACGGCGGACGCATTATACTCCCATATGGATGCCAGACGGCAAATATACACCGTATACATGGCTTTTTGACTGCTGGACCCCTGATGGTATGCTATCCATGAATTTAACTGACTCGGTGTATATTCATGGAAGTCTTTGGGATGATTGGCATATCGCTCCTGTAATGCCCTGATTGGCAGAAGGAAAGAGTGCACTGTTAACTTGATGGTCTATTTTAAAATTAAAGAAAGAGGTGCAATATCAATGAAGCTAAAACGTATCCTTGTAATCCTTATTATAGTATTGATGTTGATTTTCCTATTTGGAATGACTGCACTCGCTGCTGGAAGCGGTGATGTTGCTGGAGCCGTTGAGAGCACATGGAATGATGCGTCCAGCCAAATAAAGACTGTTGTTAACAAGGTGGTATTTCCAGCTATTGACTTAATTTTGGCAGTCTTCTTTTTTGCTAAACTTGGAACTACATATTTTGATTATCGTAAGCATGGTCAGTTTGAATTTGCTGCTCCTGCTATTCTTTTTGCTTGCCTTGTTTTTACTTTAACATGTCCTTTATATATCTGGGGTATTTTAGGCATATAGGCAAAGCAGGAGCCGTTGCATCTTTGGTTTGATGCAACGGCTCGACTTCGTGGTAAGTAAGATTTTATTTGGTTGGACTATATTTGATATCCTGTGCAATGCTCAATTTATTCGTCCAATGATTTTCTCAAATCTATAACATAAGTTTCTTGTTGCTTTTTAAGATATGACTTTACAAATAAATTCATAATGGGATTTGCGACTTCAACTTCTTCTGTGAATTCAATCTTAGTGCCAGATCCGTCTTTTGAAAAAAGCCCAATCCAATGCCCGTTCATATTTTTGTTTTTCATATCAAATTCATAGCGTTCATATGGATTTTTAATCGTAATAGTAAACTGAGTTTCAAATCCATCTTTCGTAAATTCAGTAAAGCTATTGCCATCATCAGACACTTCAATTCTTACTACATTACTACGCCAAGTATACGCTGTATTGTCAGTAACAATGTTCCAAACGGTTTCGATTGGACTACAAAAATTTGCTATAATAGTTGATTCTTTTATTTTTCCACCTTCTTGTTACATAGATTCGCTTCTTAAGCGTAAACTTCGATTACCACCTTTTCAAAAATATTTTACTGAGTAGAAAATCTAAGAAGAGTTTACCATAGAGACGAAATGGATACAAGCAACTCATTATGAATTAGCAGAAAAGCACTGAGAGTCAATTTTCCCTGTGCTTCTCCTTCTCAATTTGCTTGTCACCTTTACAAAACATCAATCATAAGCTGAAATATTAGTCTGCTGGTTTCCGGATCGCGGCACATAAGTCTGTCAAGCAATTCATCGGTAAAGCCTTGTGCAAACACTACCGCGATTGGTGCAAGCAGAAACCGCTTTTTCAGTCTTAAGTTGAGTTCTTCCATAAATGGCTCACCTACAATCTGAGAAATTTGATTATAAAACTCCTTCAGTCGGAAGAAATCAATCGCATCCTCTATAATTTCTACTTGCTCTTTTACAAAGCATTCAGTTGCATAAGCTTGCAGCTCGTCTTCAAGAAAGACCAGAAGCATATACAATTTCGTGTTATTTTCCTGAAAGGATAATTTTTTTCTCTGCGCTTCATAAGTTTCCAATATCCGATGGTAAAGAGGGTGTGGACTATCTGGCTCAGTGCCGTCCAGTACATGAAGGCATAGGCTCTGGAATTCACCGCATCCCATAAAGCCATCGCTAGCAGCCTCATAAGTAAGTATTGTGTTGACGCCCTCGAAAAAGAGGGAGAGATAGCTGTCCAGCAAATAACCCTGTGATCCAAGCCTCTGCCGGATCTGCTTGGCAAGTCTTAGCAGTAACAAGAGGGAGTCTCCAGAGTATTCAACCTCCTGCCTCCCGAGAAAACTGGATTTGTGTTCAAAAATATTCATAGTATCCCGACCTTTCATAATATGGTCGGGAATTTCCCGTATTATAAAAGCGCATGCAAAGGTGGGGGTAAGTACACCCCATTTCCCATGCACACGCTTATTTTTTCATCTTGTGCCGCACCGACAGATGAAGTATAATAATCTTGTCGTGGTGCCGCTTTGCGGTTGTGCTGGGTGGTCGAATCACCTTAGCGCAGGGTTGGTGTGTTGCGAGCACATCAGCCTGCCATGACGTTTTTTATTGTCGAGGAAACCCCGCCAATACCATGTAAGCTCAGAAAAGATAAAATGTCAAGTAATGCTTTCCGAATCTCTCGGAGGGCTTTTTTTAATTTAATGAAATGGAAGTTAAGTAGATGTAAACTGACTTAATTTGTATTGATAGGAGCCCGAAAGGGCTCTTTTTTTGGAGGTGAGGCCATGTT
>DAMDEB010000291.1:0-2641 GCA_032090075.1 Caproiciproducens sp. | reverse complement strand
AGCTGGAAAGCGTGCCCTGTGTGGTAATCAGGCTCCCAATGGTACCTTTGATGAGCACACCGAACAGGGTTCCAACCACAGTGCCAACGCCGCCGGAAAGCAGCGTGCCGCCGATGACTGCCGCGGAAATGGCATCCATTTCAAGTCCTTTTGCCTGTTCCACAAATCCTGCGCAGCTGTTCAGGAAGAACAGAAATCCGCCGAGCCCGGCCAGCAGTCCGTCTAAAACATAGGCCAGCATTTTTACCTTGCGTACATTCAAACCCATCATGAGGGCGCTTTGCTGGTTGCCGCCAATGGCATATAGCTCGCGACCAAAATTGGAACGCCGCAGCATGACGGAGATGATAACCACGACAATGAGTGCGACAATGACTGTTGGATAAATGTAAGCGGGGATAAACGCGCCGTTCTTATTCGTATACCCGAAGGGCAGGTTGAATTTTGCGTTCGCCCATTGCAGGAATTGCGGGTTTTTCACCGCAATCATCTGCGTGCTGACTACGGCCGTCATGCCCCGCCCGAAGAACAGTCCCGCAAGCGTGACGATAAACGGCTGAATGTTAAGGTACGCAATCAGGTAACCCTGTACCACGCCAAATGCAAGTCCAATGAGCAGCGCGGAAAGCAACGCCATGGTGCCATTCATACCCTTATTTTCCATTAAATCCGCCGCTACCATACACACCAGCGCCGTCACAGAACCGACGGAAATATCGATCCCGCCGGTGATCATCACAATGGTCATTCCACAGCCTATGACGATCAATCCCGCGTTGGAAATGAACAGATTCATAAACATCTGCGGCTTTGCAAAGCCTTTGCTTGAAAATACAAACATGCCGATGGAATACATCACAACGAAAAGCAGAATCGTAATCATGAGAAGAAAGGCAACCGCACTCAACTTTTTTTTCTTTTTCATCTGCGTTAATTTATCCAGCATTGACGGCCACCGCCTTTCCATGGCGTATAGTCCTAACCTTTTTCTGGAAAGTCGGGCTTTGAAGGACTACGATGATGATGACAACAATTGCTTTGTAGACCGGAAGCTGATCCGCCGATACCTTCATGGCGTAGAGCGTCGTCGTCAGTGCCTGAATGGTGTAGGCACCAATAACGGAACCCATCAGGTTGAACTTGCCGCCGCCAAGGCTGTTTCCGCCGAGCGCTACCGCAAGGATAGCGTCCATTTCAAGGTTGAGTCCGATATTATTCGCGTCAGCCGAATAAATTCGACTGGAAGTGACCACGCCCGCTATGCCGGAGAGCAGCCCGAGAATCACATAAGCCAAAAATTTGACGCGGGTGCTGTTCAGACCCACCATGCGCGAAGCCGACCCGTTAATGCCCACGCTCTCTATGTACAGGCCGAGCGCCGTCTTTTTCAAAATCAGGTTAACCACGATTACTACACCGATGGCGATGAAAACTGGCGTCGGTATAAGGCATGCGTCAATGTAACCGCCCATTACCTTGTAGGAATCGACGCGCACATAAGTAATCTGTCCTTTGGTTACCAGTTGGGCAATTCCGCGGCCCGCCGTAAAAAGAATGAGGGTGGCGACCATGGGTTGAATGCCCAGCACGGAGACGAGAAATCCGTTAAAGGCACCACAGAGTGCAGACGCGGCCAGCGCCGCGAGAATTGCAATGAACATGGGGGCCATTAGCTGATTTGTACTTACTGCACCTCCGGAAAGTATTTGGCAGCAGATGCCGGCCGCCACAGCCATTACTGCGCCCACGCTAATATCCTGGCCGCCGGAGGCCGCCGTTACCAGCGTCATGCCTACCGCAAGGATGACAAGTTCCGAGGCGCGGTTGATAATGTCGATCAAATATCCGTACAGTACCCCGTTGTTAATAGATATTGCAAAGAAATTCGGAGTTTGAATTACATTGACAAGAAGTACCAGTAAAAGACATACAATCGGCATAAGAAAGCGTGAATGTGCTAACTTTTTCCAATCTAGCCCTGTCTTTGTATTCATACGTCTGCGCCTCCTTCCTCGTCGGCCGTTTCAACAGCGGCCTCGCCGGGCTGGTTCCCGGCGATGGTTTGCATAATATACGCCTGTGTAAGTTCTTCGCCAGTCAACTCGCCTACCATTTTACCGTCGCGCAACACCGCGATGTGCGAGCAGGTACGCAGCATCTCATCTATTTCGGACGAAATGAAGGTAATCGTCTTGCCTTCGTCTGCCATTTTCAGCACCAACTTTTGAATTTCCATCTTGGTGCCGATGTCAATACCGCGCGTCGGTTCGTCAAGAATCAAATAATCCGGGTTAGTCAGCAGCCAACGACCGAGGATAACCTTCTGCTGATTTCCTCCGGAAAGACTGCCAACAGGCTTTTCACGGTCCGGCGTTTTGATCTCCAGCAGGTCGATGAACCGGTCAGCCGCCTCGTCCATTTCTTTTCGGCTCATTAGGTGGAACAACCCCCGCTTTGCCTGTAGGGCGAGGATGATATTTTCCTTCACGGAAAGATCTGAGATGATTCCATCTTCCTTTCGGTCTTCCGGCAGATAGGCCATGCCGTTTTTCATGGCGTCCAGCGGTTTTGTGATAGTAACCGCCTTGCCTTTCACCTTCAGTGTTCCTCCCGTGGGCCGGTCAGCCCCGTAAATGGTACG
>DAMDEB010000290.1:636-2672 GCA_032090075.1 Caproiciproducens sp. | reverse complement strand
CAGTATCCGTTCAGGACGCAATAAATGAATCCGAGGTGTTCCGGCAGGTGCTTGCTCCGTACAAAGGCAAAATCGACTTTCCCGTAGCGTTTGATTATGAATATGACAGTATGACTTATGCACAGAAACACGGTGTGAATCCAGGCAATAATCTGATTAATTCCATGGCGCAGGCATTTCTGAATGAAATGCGTAAGGATAGCTGGTTTGTAAATCTTTACACCAACGGTGATTTTATTAAGTCGGGGAAATTCAGCGCAGCTACAATTAAGCCTTATGATGTGTGGCTTGCGGATTACTCCGGTGCTCCGGATTATCCATGCGGCATTCAGCAGACGGGCAGCACTGGAACAGTGCCCGGCATTACTGGTGCTGTTGATATGGATACGGCTTTTAAGGACTATCCAACAATTATCCGTGCTGGCGGTTACAATGGGTTTGTAAAGCCCAAGCCCATAAACTTCAAATGTGATACGACAAAGGACATTACACTTGCGCCGGGACAAGCATATCAATTCATGGTAAGCAGCACTAATTCCATAACTGTCACCATTGGTACGCCGGGAGTCGTTACGCTGCTGCCTCGATATCACAATGGGGGTGACAGCTTTTTTTATATCGTCGGGTTCGGTAAATCCGGCTCTTCTGCTGGAGTATATGTAAACGGTGTGAAACAGTTTGTGGTTCGCATTAAATAATTTTAATTAGTGAGTCCACGGTTTAAACATTTAGTCGATTAGGGCGCTGAACTTTTGAGTCGGCGTCCTTTTCATATTTATAAGAGGAAAGAGGTTTTTTTAATGAAAGATATTTGGAACTGGGTTCAGATTGCAGTAACGACAATCGGCGGTGGCGTGGGTTGGCTTTTGGGAGGATGTGACGGCTTTTTGTACGCTCTTATCGCTTTTGTAGTCATCGACTACATTACCGGCGTGATGTGCGCTGTTTTGGACAAGAAACTATCCAGTGCCGTTGGTTTCCGGGGAATCTTCAAAAAAGTACTGATCTTCCTGATGGTCGGTGTTGGGCAAATTCTCGATACACAGATCATCGGCACAGGAAGTGTTCTTCGCACTGCTATTATCTTTTTCTACATTTCCAACGAAGGTTTGAGTCTGCTGGAGAACGCAGGACATATCGGTCTGCCCATTCCGCAGAAACTCAAAGAGGTGTTGGAACAGCTCCATGTCAAAGAAGAAAACAATAATGAATCGGATCATTAATTTTCGAGGAGGGTTCTAAGTGGCCAATCCGAATAAGGAACAGATTCTTAAGATGAAAGCCCAGGGAGTACAGTATATGGATATTGCTTCATCGTTTGGACTTTCCGTAAATACGGTGCGTTCCGTATGCCGCCGTGCCGGACTGGTGACGGCCAGAGGAACACCCGATGAGCAAAAATTAAATACCGCACCAACGGAACGCATTGACTTCTGCAGACATTGCGGAAAATCGCTTAAACATAAGCAGCGCGGGAAGCCACGGCTTTTTTGCACGGACATTTGCCGCAGAACCTGGTGGCATGAGCATGGGGAGCAGTCCGCTAAAAAAGCTGTCTACAGTTTGGTATGCGTTAAGTGCGGCAGAAAGTTTGATAGCTACGGCAACAAAGGCAGAAAATACTGCTCTCACGCATGCTATATACAAGACCGATACGGAGGTGAGGATAATCATGACACACGATCAGTTTGAAAGAGAAAAGGCGTATCGTATTTCGCTCGCTGTCGCCCAAACAATGCTGTCCAAGGGTATTATCGCAGAGGAAGATTACGCGAAAATTGATACAATTTTACTTGAAAAATTTCGTCCGTTATTGGGAGTGCTTAAAGCCTTGTAATCGTTGATATACCGGGCATTCAGAGGTAATATGTGACACTGAAAGGGGGGATTTGTTATGGTAAGAACAATACGAAAAATCGAGTCCGCTGTGGCAGTGTTACCGGTCATGAAAAAGGTTGCCGCCTACGCCCGTGTATCAAACGCCAAAGACGCCATGCTTCACTCGCTGTCCGCACAAGTCAGTTATTACAGCAATT
>DAMDEB010000290.1:0-626 GCA_032090075.1 Caproiciproducens sp. | reverse complement strand
GAAGCATCCCGCATGGCAGTATATCGGAGTGTATGCTGATGAAGGCATAACTGGGACAAAGGAAATCCGTCCCGAGTTCCAGCGTTTGCTTAATGACTGTAAAAACAGAAAAATCGATATGATAATCACCAAGTCCATATCGCGATTCGCCAGAAACACCTTGATCCTACTTGAAACAGTGCGTGAACTCAGCGCTTTAGGCGTGGACGTTTTCTTCGAAAAGGAAAATATACATACAACCTCCGGGGATGGCGAGCTGATGCTTACTATCCTCGCTTCTTTTGCTCAGGAGGAAAGCCTGTCGGTCAGCGAAAACTGCAAATGGAGAATAAGGGGCAAGTTTAAAGAAGGACTATTGCACAGTACTACAATTTTAGGATATAGAATAGAAAACAGCGTTCTGAAAATTGAACCGGAAGAAGCTAAGATTGTGCAGATGATTTTCTCGGATTACTTAAGCGGAATGGGCAGAAATGCAATCGCTAAAAAGCTAAATACGGAAGGCTGCATGACTAGAAACGGCAAGGAATGGCTGGATGGCGGAATTGACCGTATTCTCCGGAATGAAAAATATGCTGGTGATATGCTTTTACAGAAAGCTTATAATTACGACCATATAACGAAAC
>DAMDEB010000289.1:0-2682 GCA_032090075.1 Caproiciproducens sp. | reverse complement strand
TGCCTGCCTTAGTGCTTAAATCGCCAATTACTTTATCGTTGCCACCCAGTATTGCCATTGCGGATTGATACAGCGCAGCATCCGCCTTTTGCGCCGCCGTGGCATTCGGCGCCGCGGCCACTGCCGCTTTTTGCATATATTGCGTGCCTAATGTAATAACCGATTGTGTTACGTCGGAACTGTTGCCCTGCAAAGTTGAGGAAATTAAATTTACAACAGCAACATACTGTCGTGTCCCGGCTGACAAGGATGATGCACCTGACGACAAATCCCCCGCACCTGAAGACAGCCTCCTTGCACCCGATCTGATTTTTGAAGCACCGCTGCCAAGTGCGTTCATGCCGTCGCTGAGTTGGCTGAGTGCAGCCGCACCGCTGTTTAACTGGTCAGCACCCGAATCGGCTTGTGTCAGGCCGCTTGAAAGCTGCTGTGCACCTGTATTAAGCTGCGCAACACCCGATACCAGTGTCGGGATTTGAGCCATCGCCGTATTCATTCTCTGCGTTCCTTGGTGGGCTTGGTTCAGGCCACCTGTCAGAGTATTCAAATTTGTAGTCATTGTCTGCGAACCCGTGTACAGTTTGCCTAACCCTGTGTTTAAATCTTTTGCACCGGTGCCAAGCTGAGTAAGTCCATTGTTCAGTGTATTAAGCTGCTCCGGCACCTCGTTGAGCTTATCTGTCAGTTCTCCGGTAATTTCTTCCGTCACTTGCGAGCGAACCTGTTCTTCCAGCTGAAGAGTTGCGCTGTGAAGGATTTGAGAGGCAAGATAATTTCGTTTTTCATTGCTCGAATAAGTTATTGTTGCAGGTTGCTTATCTGTTGTTTGCGCCGTGGAAATGTTTTTCGAGAAATCATTTGGGATCGTGATAACCGCATAATATTTGCTGCTGTTCTGAAGGCCTTCCTTTGCGTCCTTAGAATCGGTAAATACCCATTTTAATGATTTTTCATCCTTCAGTGTGTCAACCATTTTATTGCCCAAGTTCTGAAATTTTCCATTTATCATTGCACCGTTGTCTTCATTCACAACAGCAACAGGCACGGTATCCAACTTGCTGTAAGGATTCCAAAAAGCGTCCAGATAAAAGAAACTGTAAGCCAATGGAATTACTATGACCCCTACAATCAGGGCCGCGCATTTTAAAATATGCACCCAATTTTTTTCTTGTTTCACGGTGTCATCTCTCCAATTTTTCAAGTATTCATGGAGTATATCACCCGCAAACTTGATTGTAATTAGACAATGTTAAATTCTTGTCATATAATCACACAGAATCAATGATACGTAAAAAATTAAGACAAATCCTAAGATTTGTCTATTTGCTTCTGCCTTTTTACAATGTTATGTTATATCATATTAATCGAGCATCAAATCAAGCAACAAATTTGTTTGTATGTAACAAATTTTCAACTACATTAATGACTCTATTCTATATCTGATTCCTTTACACCATGTTCCTTAAAATAACGTGCAACTGCAAAGCGTTTACTGTCGTCAATAAAATTAGACAAACGTTGCACAATTTCTTCCGGAGACTGTTTCATTCCGCGGCGTGCCCATTGAGCCGTAATACCTACAAGCCCATACGTATAAAATTCAGCTATAAAGTCTTTATCTTCATCATTAATATGCTCATTTTGCGAAATAACTTCGATGATTTCTTCCAAAAGTCCCTTTGTGGCTTCAAAAAAATAATCTTGGAACGCATTTTGTCCGGTAACGTTAAGCGCATTCGTATAAAAATATTGTTCCTTTTTCATAATATTCAGCACCTCTAACACTGCGCTGCTCCAGTCTTCGTACGTTCTGTTTCGTGTGATTGCCGCAACTACTTCGTTGTAATAAATCCAGTTAACCAAATCATATTTATCCTGAAAATGGTAATAAAAAGTCTGTCTGTTGATTCCACAGTTTTCAACAATATCTGCAACAGAAATTTTTTGAAGTTCCTTTTTCCTCATTAATTCTTTAATTGAAATAGCAATCGCTTTTTTCGTAATAAGAGAATCAGACATTTTCATCCTCCCAAACCGGATTTTTACAATAATTGACCCCTTACAACAACGGTTGGCATGTGCCCTGTAATCGCCACTGTTGCTCGTTGTATCCCTAAATTTTTGAAGTGCTGAGAGAACATTACATTATATGATTTTTGCTATTTGAAGATCCCGTAATTTATCCATAAAATCTTTTGCCTTCATTATTCTAACAGCTTTTATTGATTATTTCAACATCGTTGTAAATGATCAATTTTTTTTGCATTAATACTTGAAATATCCATAAAAGTATGATATTATTACAAAGCTGATAAAAATGCAGTATATGGGGCATTAGCTCAGCTGGGAGAGCGCCACACTGGCAGTGTGGAGGTCAGCGGTTCGATCCCGCTATGCTCCACCAAGAATAGACCTTCAAGAATGGCTTTAAACCGCCGTTTTTGAGGGTTTTTTGTTGCCCAAATTGCAGTATTACAGCTATTTATATAGGTAATTGAGGGGTTATTCTAACAATCTTCTAACACTTTTGTCTTTGAAACTGTCTTGGTTTTTGCACATAAAAATGTGTTCTAACACTTTTCTAACGCACTTAATATCAAAGATTGAATGTGTTCTCCAAATTTTTGCCCATTGATTGTTTTCTCAAATTGGTGATGTGGGTATAGATATTGCCTGTCATCT
>DAMDEB010000288.1:766-2758 GCA_032090075.1 Caproiciproducens sp. | reverse complement strand
CTCTGCAATCGGTGATGAAAAGGGCTTCATCAGTGGAATCAATTTGCTTACTATCCCGGCAAGCGAGAGGCTTGTCAATTTGGTTGAGTCAACAGCCGCCGGGTTTTATGGCAGAGGCATCCATGTTGGAATTATCGCGACCGGTGACCAGTTTATCGGCAATGGGGACAGGCTTAAGCAGATTGCAGCTGAATTTGGAGCGGTTGCTTGTGAGATGGAAGGCGGCAGTATCGCCCAGGTCTGCTACATTAACCATCTTGACTTTGTAGTGATCCGTGCGATTTCAGATAACGCAGACGATAATGCAAGCATAGATTATGCTTCATTTACTGCTTCTTCAGCCCATAAAATCACTGCGCTTATGAAAAAATTACTGCCAAGTATTTAGATTTGCTTCGTAACACATTACTCATTGTATAGAAATTATAAAATACGACTATATGTATGCTAATTCTTGATATAGGGGGTGTACGTTGTGAATATCATTGATATTTCCCGCGAGCTTTTTTCCACTCCTGTCTATCCGGGCGACCCTGCGCCGTACCGCGACCTTGTGCGTCGGATGGAAATGGGAGATCTTTATAATCTTTCGGGTTTTTACACAGGCTGCCACAGCGCCACTCACGTGGACGCACCACGCCATTTTATTGAAGACGGCAAAACTATTGAGCAGATTGCGCCGGGCAGATTTATCGGAGAATGTACCGTGGTCGAGGCAGCAGGTATTATCACAGGCTCAGATATCGATGATATTTTGCCTACCTCAAAGAAAATGATTTTATTTAAAGGAGACGGCAAGGCCTTCCTTTGCGAAAGCGGCGCATTTGCGCTGACGGATGCGGGCGTCACTCTCATAGGAACCGATGCATTGAGCATTGAAATGGGTGACGAAACTTTTGCGGCGCATCGGGAATTGTTGGGTGCAGAAGTGGTGGTATTAGAGGGACTTGACCTTTCTCGGGTTGAGCCGGGTGATTATCGATTGATTGCCCTGCCTTTGCTCTTAGCGGGCACTGAGGCTTCCCCCGTGCGTGCTGTGTTAATTGGTGAATGAGACTGCAGGAACGTGGTGTGGCTGTTTTGCCTCATGTTCTTATGGATTGCAGGTCAGAGAAAATTTTAACTCATAATGATTGATTGAATGGCGGGTTTGATTATGGAATATATCGATTTAGAGCATTGGCCCAGAAAAGAACATTTTGAATTTTTTTACAAGATGGACTATCCACAGTTTAATGTCAGTATGAATCTTGACGTAACACATTTTCTTGATTTTGTAAAGAAAGAACGCATTTCATTCTACTATGCGATGATTTTTGCTTCTACAGATACTGCAAATCAACTTGTTAATTTCCGCTATCGAATCAGAGGAGATCAAGTTATTTTGCACGACAAGCTCAACGCTTCCTTTACGGATGTAATGAAAGACAGCGAGCTGTTTAAGATGGTTATGGTTGATATGAATGACGATATCATTGCTTTTACGCATCAGGCGCAGGAAAGATCGGAACAACAAAAAGAATTTATTATTTATGAAAATGCAGAAGAGCGTGACGATTTAATTTATTTTACTTGCGCGCCATGGTTTTCCTTTACTCAGCTTACGCATCCGATTGCCTTGAGCAGGGAGGACTCTGTTCCTAAAATTTCTTGGGGAAAATATTTTAGAGAAGGCGAAAAAGTATTGCTGCCATTCTCAATTCAGGCCAATCATGCGCTGATGGACGGCGTGCATGTGGGGAAATACATTGAAAAGCTTCAAGCATATTTAAATTCATTATGAGGTAACTTTATCCGTTTTGAGCTGTATCCTTTAGGTGAATGAGTGCTACAAGGTCAAATTATCATGAAAATTGTTATACATAAAGACGATTGTTAAATGGATTATACATTAAGTAGTATATAATTGCATTAAAAAGGCTTAGAACCAATTATGATTCTAAGCCTTCATTATTTATTTACTTGTAATAACGGAATACCGCAACGACTTTT
>DAMDEB010000288.1:0-756 GCA_032090075.1 Caproiciproducens sp. | reverse complement strand
AGAACATTGGTCGTGTAAATCGGTTGAAAATCGGGGTTCTCCGGCTGTAACCGAACACGATTCTTTTCGCGGTAAAGGCGTTTCACTGTTGCCTCGTCCTCAATCAGAGCGACCACAATTTCACCGTCGCGCGCGGTTGGAGTTTTCAGCGCCACAACAATATCTCCACTCAGAATACCCGCATCTTTCATACTTTCGCCGCGGACATTCAGCGCAAAATATTCTTCACCGCTTTGGTGCGGGGGACAAAACGGCACATAACCCTCCACTTCCTCAACAGCAAGGATCGGTTGACCGGCAGCCACCTTGCCAATTATGGGAACCTGAATGGTATTTTGCTCGCCCGCAAGGTGAATTGCGCGATTCAGACCCGCATCGCGGTTAATATAGCCGGCACGCTCCAGCGTTTTCAAGTGGGCGTGCACACTGGATGTGGACCTTAAGCCGGTTGCTTTGCAAATTTCGCGTACAGTAGGCGGAAGACCGCTTTCGGTTCTGCTTTTCAAGTAATCATATACCTTTTGCTGGCTTTCGGTTAACATATCCTCAGCCCGCATTTCTTAAATTTATATCTGTATTATACCATATGTTTTAAAAAAATACAAACAAATGTTTGGACAGCTCAAAAATTCATAAGATATTCACAGCCATTTAACAAATGTTTTGCGCCGCGCAGATATAATATGAATGTAATCAAGCAAATGGAGCCGCACCATTACTTGTTACATGTTCTACCCTCCTCAATATACCCCTCAA
>DAMDEB010000287.1:1321-2773 GCA_032090075.1 Caproiciproducens sp. | reverse complement strand
ACGGTTTGTACTCCCTTAGTGTCTCCAAAATATTTTCCATACTCAATGCATTATGCGCGTAATCAATTAGTAATGTATAATTTCCGGGCACACGCACAGGCTCCACCCTGCCCTTAACCTTGACAGTATTCAGGCCGTCCATGCAGTTCTGCCGGGAAACTTGAAAATGCCTGCAAACGGCAATTG
Organism: Caproiciproducens sp.; assembly: GCA_032090075.1. Lineage (GTDB taxonomy): Bacteria > Bacillota > Clostridia > Oscillospirales > Acutalibacteraceae > Caproiciproducens. The sequence goes on along the minus strand of DAMDEB010000287.1, from coordinate 2,587 downwards.
CCGCAAGCGCATTATAAACGCTGAATTTCCCGGGAATATCCACATCGACGCCAAAGTCAAGCTGCCCGCTCACGTCGAAATGAACACCAAGGTAACCGGGGCGCGAAATAAGCTGTTCATTTTGGGCACGCAAATCAGCATCCGCGTGAAAACCATAGGTTTCGATGGTACAGGTATGGTTCGCCGTAATTCCCTGCCAATTTTCGTCATCAATATTGATAATACCGGTTTTGCATTGTCTAAAAAGCATATTTTTACATTGCATATACTCTTCAAGAGTTTTATGCTCACTGCCGCCGATGTGATCGGGTGAAAAGTTTGTAAATAAGCCGATATCGAACGTAAAGCCCGATACACGGTGATCTTTGAGCCCGATGGAAGATGCTTCGATTACAGCGGCTTCACAGCCGTTGTCAGCCATCATACGCAGGTACCGCTGTACATCGTAGGATTCCGGCGTGGTGTTGTTCGTCTGAATCACCTGTTCGCCGATAATCGTGCCGATGGTTCCGATTAATCCGGTTTTTATGCCGGCGGCTTCCAAAATAGAGCGTATCATATAGGACGTTGTGGTTTTCCCCTTTGTACCCGTAATGCCGACTACTCTAATTTGCTCAGCAGGATGCTGAAAATACGCTGCGGAGAGTACCGCCATTGCGTATCGGGTATCCTCAACCAAAACAACGGCCGCGTTTTGAACATTGACTGCACGCTGTGCAATAATTGCAGCCGCACCGGCATCTGCCGCCTGCTGTGCAAACTCGTGACTATCCACGGACGAACCGCGCAGGCAGACAAAAGCGCAGCCTTTTACTACCTTGCGCGAATCATAAATAATGTCCGTAATCTCAACATCCAAATTTCCGGAACAAGTATATTTTAATCCTTCAAGCAAATTCCTTAACTGCATAATTTAGCCCCCATATACATAAATTATATATCATATATTAAATAATTAGTCCACTTCTTTTTACTTGGCTGCGTATTCCGACCGACACAATACCTGCCGGCCACATATAGAAACACTTTGATGATACAATAAAGCAAAGTCAAAGTCAATTATATTGATTGAAAGATTACACTGATTGCGGTGATAGGACACTTTCAGCGTTATGTATGAAAATTGTACTCAACTATCGTTTTGTATACATACATTTCCATAGGAAAATGTTAACATAACAGAAAATAGTAAGACTCATAGCGCTTTATAGAAAGGGAGCAATGAATAATGGGAACTGTTAATGAAAAATTGGAAGCCTTCGGCAT
>DAMDEB010000287.1:0-1311 GCA_032090075.1 Caproiciproducens sp. | reverse complement strand
GGTTCTCAACTGGGTGCGTAAATTGGATAAGGACGATTATTATCACAACGCTTACGATATGGTTGAAGAAGCGCTTAAGAACCCTGACAATAACTGGTATAAGTTAATCATGAGCCTTTATGACGACATTGATACGGGTGTAAGAAAAAAAACGTTTGAAAATTTTCTTATTAATTCTTCAATCATCGGCTGCCAGCGCAAAAACAAAAACGAAGAAAAATACAACTGTAATATTCCGTGGGCAATTCTAATGGACCCCACTTCTGCTTGCAACCTGCACTGCACAGGCTGCTGGGCCGCTGAATATGGCAATAAACTGAATATGAGCTTTGAAACCCTGGACAGCATCATCGAGCAGGGCAAAAAGCTCGGAACCTACATGTACATATATTCCGGCGGCGAGCCGCTTGTTCGTAAGAATGATATTATAAGACTCTGTGAAAAGCACAGTGACTGTGAATTTCTTGCATTTACAAACGCAACGCTCATCGACGAACAGTTTGCCGATGAAATGCTGAGGGTTCAGAATTTTATTCCGGCAATCAGCATTGAGGGCTTTGAAGAGGAAACCGACTTCCGCCGCGGAAAAGGAACCTATCAGGCCATCATCAAAGCGATGGATATCCTTAAAAGGAAGAAGCTTCCTTTTGGTGCCTCCCTCTGCTACACAAGCAAGAATGCTGAAACCATCGGCAGTGAAGAGTACATAGATGATTTAATTGCAAAGGGTTGTAAATTTGCATGGCTGTTCACTTATATGCCCGTTGGTGTGGACGCCGTGCCAGAACTGATGGCTTCCGCAGAACAGCGCAAGTACATGTATGAGCAAATTCGCAAGTTCAGGAGCACGAAGCCGCTGTTTACCATGGATTTCTGGAACGACGGCGAGTACGTAAACGGATGCATTGCCGGTGGCCGCTGTTACCTGCATATCAACGCAAACGGCGACATCGAGCCCTGTGCGTTCATTCATTATGCTGACTCGAATATTAAGGATAAGACACTGCTGGAAGCTTTTCAGTCGCCCCTGTTCATGCAGTACCGCAAGAACCAACCCTTTAATCAAAACCTGCTTCAGCCCTGCCCGCTGCTCGACAATCCTGGTCGGCTGACGACCATGGTAAATGAATCCGGCGCAAAGTCCACCGATATGATTCACCCGGAGGAAGTCGATGCGTTAAGCGAAAAATGCGCAACCGCAGCCCAAAATTGGGCACCGGTCGCCGCTGAACTCTGGAAAAACACCGATAACCTTGAACGAGTTGAAGAAAAGCTGCGCAAGGAAGCTGAAACAAAGGCGAGAATTGCAAT
>DAMDEB010000286.1:2111-2795 GCA_032090075.1 Caproiciproducens sp. | reverse complement strand
GTGGTGGTGGCGCCCATTCTCGGCTGGGAAGAAATCACGGCGATATGGATATTCTGACAATCGAACTGGTACTTCTGTTCACAGCCTTGTTTTTTTACACGTTCCTTTGGACAATAGCGCATCATACCCTGTTCACTTAGGCATTCTGAAATTTCACATTGGATCACTATAATTTCAGTATCGCATACGATATTCCCCACACCGCTTTCAAGAAGGGCTTGAAACAGAGAATCGTCCTGTTTCAAGCCCTCGTAAATTACTGTAATCCGGGGACTGTACATGGTCAGAAATTCCTCAATCGCTTCAGCAAACTCAGCGTTGCTATCCTCAAAGGCGATCCGATCCAGAACCACTTCGGTAAAATGTGAGAAATTACGCATGTCATAGATGATAAACTGCTTCAGGACAAAGCTTCCCACCAGCTTCTTGATGGGCATTTCGCTGTCGGTATCATACCAGCCGGTAAAGTCTAAAAGATTGGTATGCTGTTCAGAAGAAAGATACAATATCACGGCGGTTACCTCCTTATCATTTTCCTATCGCCCAATAGGGCCCGCCCGCGCCGGCTCCCTTTCGGGCTTCGTTCATAATCAGCGACAGATCCCACTCCTGCTGACTGCGTTTGTAGCTGGCAGGGTCTGCCACCAGGATTTTCCCCTCGCTGGTGACACCTCGTAAAACAAT
>DAMDEB010000286.1:0-2101 GCA_032090075.1 Caproiciproducens sp. | reverse complement strand
GAAAGCGCGTCCACAATATCCAGAGCGGACAAGTTCCCCTCACAGGATAAACCCCATGCTTTCGCGGCATCCGGTATCAGTTGATGATAAGAACCGTTGCCCGTGCAGTAATCGCCGTGATCCACCGACCATTGTGCCATCGTAGGCGGGTCCACCGTCTCTCCGGTCAGACTGGATACCACAATGGACATAGCGGTGGGACCGCAAGCGCTCGTACCGATTTTATCCGAACCATAGGGCTTATCTGCCCAGCGTTCATCTAACTGGTTAAAATACACGACTTCCGTAGACCCATCTTTGAAAATGACATCTTTATAGCTCTGTCCGCTGCCCTCAGTATAATCTTGATCGTAGATGCCGATGGACTGGTTGTAGCCATAATCCTTTTGAAGATTATCCACGGCCGTCGGCTCGTCGCCAACCAGACATCCGGCCAATGTAGAAAATGGGCTTGTAATCAGGTATAAAATCAAGGCTATGAGTAAAATTGTGGCGATTGCCGGCCCTAATATAAGAAGGAGCAGGCGCTTTCGCGTCTGCTCCTCAGTCGCAGCCTGTGCCGCTAAGTGTGCCAGTATTTTAGTGATGATCGCGTCTACTGCCATGTTACACCTCCTGATGCATAAAAAAATCGTCTCAGGCTAACTCGTAACCTGAGACGATTTATCTTTTTCTGTAATTCTTTTATCTGCGTCTATCATACAATCACTCTGTTAAAGATGATATTCTGGTCCAATACATGTCCAAAATTTAGCGTCCGCCCGCAGTTCCCATGTACAGCAGCTTGTAATCGGGGATTTCAAAATTGATATGCAGCCGCTTTGCTCCCACCATAAACAGGGCATGGCCGCGCTTTCTTGCCAGAAGAAGTTCCTGTTCAGCATCCGTCAGGTCGTAGAGCTTGGCGGTTTCTTTCAGGTTTGGCCCATCTGTGCCCATCAGGATTTTGTAGCAGGGAATATCAAGAAGTGCCTGCCCATATTGCCGGACGTTTTCGGAAAGGAAGTCAATAATGCTGTGGGAAATAATAGCCAGCGCACTTTCGTACTTTCTCGCCCGCTTCATGACATTACGCAGATAGACAAGAGATTGCGGCACTCGTTGATCGATCATTAAATATGCTTCGTCGCAGATCAGCAGCACCTTTTCCTCACGGTTCCGGCTCATCTGCTCCCAGCAATAGGTGAGGATGTTAAAATACTGTGTTCGCTTGATGCTGTCGCTGGTTTCTTGCAAAGCGTTGGTATCCAGGCAGATAAACTGGCTGTCGCTGGTAATGGTACTGTGGCCGTCCCAGATAAAGCTGTCCGCACCTTCCGCAATATCATAAAGGAGCAGAGCAAGGTCCGCATAAGCCTGTCTGTCCTGCTCGGTGTCCGCCTTTTCCTTCACCAGCTTAAACAGGTCGGAAAAGACGGGGAAGCCCTCCGGCCTTATTACCGAAACATCAGTGGCCCAAGTGATGCTAAAATTCCGGTACAGTTCAATCAGGCATTTTTTCAGAACTGCCTTTTGCATATCGGTCAAAGACGGGATGTACAGACTGAAAAAAATCTCCAGATTCTTCATATGCAGAGCCAGATCATTCATGCCGTAGCCTTCGTCCCGATACAGGCGGTCAGCGTCTTTTTCCTGTTCATCATCGCGTGGGGATGGGCGGACCTGCAAAGGATTGATCATGCCGGTTGAGCCACCTACGGCGTTTATCCAATCACCACCCAGGTTACGGCACAGGTCTTTGTATTCAGACTCGGGGTCTGCCACGATGATTTTTGTGCCCTTCATGTATTCCGACATGATGATGTGCTTAATAGCCGTAGATTTTCCAACGCCGGAATTGCCCATGATAACAAAATTACTGTTGGTGCGGTCGCCGCCTCGCCGCCACACATCCACAATGACAAGACCTCCGCTGGTATCCTGTGCAAAATAATAGCCCTCGCCGTCATTGAAGCCGGAGCTGGCAAACGGGAAACCGCCTACGAAAGTGGAGAGCGGTACGATTTTTTGCAGAATGCTTTCTATTTTCGCGTTGGCCGGAAAAGACGGTGAGATATGCTGGAAGCACTCCTTTTGCAGATTCGGGATTACCCGCATTTTA
>DAMDEB010000285.1:0-2799 GCA_032090075.1 Caproiciproducens sp. | reverse complement strand
CTGATCATGGGTTACATAAATGGTTGTAATATTCAGCTCTTTTTGCAGCTTCCGAATAATCGTCCTCATTTGAACCCGCAATTTAGCATCCAAATTGGACAGCGGTTCGTCCATAAGCAAAACACCCGGTTTGATGACGATGGCCCTGGCAAGAGCCACACGCTGCTGTTGACCGCCGGATAGTTCGGAAGGCTTTCTATCCTTTAAATTTTTAATCTGAACCAGTTCAAGCGCTTCTAAAACCTTTGCTTCAATTTGTTCCTTTGGCACCTTGCGTGCCTTTAAGCCGTAGGCAACGTTGTCAAATACAGTCATGTGCGGGAAAATAGCGTAGTTCTGAAACACCATTCCGATGTCGCGTTTATAAGCTTCTATATTGTTAATTACTTTGTCGTCAAAATAAATTTTTCCGCCGTCAATTGAATTAAAACCCGCAATCATTCGAAGCAGGGTAGTCTTTCCACAGCCGGAAGGACCAAGCAAGGTGAAAAATTCCCCCTGCTGAATATCACACGAAATGTCATTTACTGCGATGAAATCATCATATTTTTTTATTACATTACAAATCTTAACACTGTGGCTCAATCTGCTCAACCCCTTTAAACTTACACTGTGACCTTGTGCATTAGAAAAATAAAATCAGATATGTGTCGCTTAATATACGCTGCGTACAGATACGAGGGTTTCCTTTGCATCCGCACGCAGCTCGTTTACATTCTGCAGAATCTAATGAAAGCGATGCTGTATAATTTTTGATTAACCTACGATAACATCTTTCCATTTCTCCATAATTTGTTCCTTCTGAGAAGAAGCCCATGAGAAATCATAATTTACCAATTTAATATCCTTCATTACCGGGACTCCCTTTGGCGGATCTGTATCCAGTCTTACGCCTCTTCTGGCAAAGTCATTGGCCATCATGGTTTGGCATTCTTTACTTAAAACAAAATTCATAAAAGTTTCTGCGTTTTCTTTATTTTTGCAGCCTTTTACGATTGCGATACCGTCTGGAACTGCGGAAGTGCCTTCCGACGGGTAAACGATTCCAACGTCTGCGCCGGCCTGAACATATTTAATAGCTTCTTTTTCAAGAGTTAAGCCCACACTGTATTCTCCGTCGGAAACCTTCTTGTAAACATCGCCGGAGGAACCGAGAATTTTACCATCCAAATTAGATACAAATTTCTTTATGAAATCCCATCCCTTGCCGTCGTCTTTTCCGAACGCAGTTAGCATGGTGCAGAGGATTGTGTAGGAGGAGCCGGATTTTGCAGGATCGGCATATGCGATTTTTCCCTTGAACTTAGCATTGATCAAATCGCCCCAACCCTTCGGAACATCACTCTCGCCGACCAGTTTCTTATTATACATAAGAACCATTGGAAGCGGTGATTCACCTGTCCACAGGCCGTCGGTGCTAACATAAGTTTTGTCGATGCTGTCGATGTCAGTTGGTGTAAATTTATCAAAATATTTGCTGTATGCCGCTAATGAGTCGGCACCGCCGCCCCAGAATACATCACAAAGCGGACTGCCGCTTTCGGCTTCGATTCTTTTCAGTAACTCACCTGTTCCGGCGGCTACTACGTCAACTGTAATACCTGTTTTCTCTTGGAACTCTTTAACGCCTGCATTTAACGGATCAGCTGGGTGAGGGGAGTAAACCGTAACATGCTTGGAATTTGCTGCCTGAGATACTGCCTGGCTGGCATCGGCTTTACTTGCTGTTTCTGCTGTTGATACTGTGCTGCTCGAGTTGCCGCATCCGGCTAGCACTCCAGCGATCATTGTTACCGCTAAAAGTGCACTGAGAATTTTTTTCATAATCAATCTCCTCCCAATCAATAAAAAAATTTAGAATGCTTGGGCTTAACCCGCAATTCATGTCATAATTATTGCATTTTGAATTTGTGAATACAATGTGACAGTACTGTACTTTTGTAGAGTATTCTATCATATTAACTAAAATAAATCTAATAATGATTAAAAACTGTACAAATTGTAATATTGCTGCTTGAAAACGGAAAGATTAGATGCTAAAATAGCCCCCAGATTAAACATTGGAGGGGTTCAAATGATAAAATTTGGGACGGGCGGTTTTCGAGCGATTATTGGGGAGGATTTTACACGAAGCAATCTGGAAATGCTGTCTTTTGCGTTAATTAAAATCATAAAACGCAGTGGTATGGAGAAGAAACCAGTCATTATTGGCTATGACCGCAGATTTTTGTCCGATCTTGCTGCAAAATGGATTGCATGTGTGTTTGCCGCCGATGGAATTGAAATACATTTTATTAATTATGACGCACCTACGCCGTTGATTATGTTTCAAGTGATGAAAGAAAATGCTTCGTACGGAATGGCTGTGACCGCGAGCCATAATCCGGCGGAATACAACGGTGTTAAAATTTTTACGGCAGGGGGGCGGGATGCCACCGAAGAGGGCACGGATGAAATTGAAGCGGAGATCGCAAAAATGAATCCTTCGGAGATTCATTCAATGGATTATTCCAAAGCGCTTGCCACAGGTACTGTCAAAGAAATCAACCCTCAAAACAACTATATCGACAGTATTCTGAATGTAATTGACATCAAAGTAATTAAGCAGAAAAACTTAAAGGTTTTGCTTGACCCCATGTTTGGTGTCAGCAAAACTACGTTGCAGACGATTTTGCTGACGTGCCGCTGCAGTGTTGATGTAATTCACGATCGTCATGATACGCTGTTCGGTGGTCGCCTGCCGGCTCCAAACAGTTCAACGCTCACTCACCTTGCCCAGATGGTTGTACAGGGCGGCTA
>DAMDEB010000284.1:0-2801 GCA_032090075.1 Caproiciproducens sp. | reverse complement strand
ATTGAGTTTGCCTCTCATTTTTATTCCTCTCGATTATATTCATTTTCAGGTTCAAGGGCGTTTTCTTCGCACTCTTTTGGCAGCATACATTCCGCCTTATGGATGATCCCGTCCAACAGTCCAGCATGGCCGGGGTCGTTCTCCATGCCAGCCCGCAGTGCCAGAGAACAGATTTCCCGCATTTCTTCCGTGCTGAAAAGTGGCGTACAGTCCTGTTTCACATATTTCAAAATTTTTCGTTCTTCTGTGGTCATGCCAAACAAGCCATCATGGTAAAGATGCTTCAAATAGGTATCCTTGTCTGTGATCAATTCCTTAGATCCGTCCGTGCAGAGCGCATAACACGCAAGCCCATGATTTACCGCTTTTTCAGCATCCAGCGGTCTGGTCAGTATCAGGTCGTCTGCGATGTAACCGTAATCGTGGAGCCGGTCATGATCCAGCCGTTTTACATAAGTATCAATGTCCATGGGTTCGGCGGCGTCCCAAAATAAGCCGTGTGCCTCAACAGCGGCAAGGGACAGCGCATAGTGGTCTGCCACCCGGAAAGCCACCCGTTCCACGGTTCCACACCGCTGGGCAATGGATTGAAAGTTCTGGTCGTATTCCTTATAAGAAAAGGTGCGTACATCATTTGGATTTTTGAATGCGATTTCCACAGCGGACGGTTCAAAGGAGTGTGTGCAGAGATAATCCAAATGCTTTTGATAATCCAGCTCCAAAATATCGCCCATAACTTTTTCATCCCGCATACCCTTCAGTTCAATCCAAAAGGTTTTGACATGCTCGCTTTTGTTCCCGGCGCCGTAATAGTTCCATGTGTTGTGCGGACTGGTGTTACAGATATACACCTCCGGCTCAGCAAAGCACCATGTGCCGCTGCCCCGGCTCATCCAGAAAAAATGTTTTTCGGCATTTCGGTCGGTGGCGGCTTCCCACAGCTTTTCCACATCATAACGGAAATCCGTCTGGTAGTAGTCAGTGTTGTGCTCCATGATTTTCCGCAGTGTTTCCAACACGTCAACATTGAGAAAGGATGCGTTCCCGTGCAGGCTGAAGCCCTGTCCCTTTAGTACATCCCGAAGTTCCGCGATGATTTCCTCACGGCTGCCACGAATGGAAGCGCCGTTATACCGATTCCTCTCGGCAAAATTCTCACCCATGTCTACGGAGAACAGCTTCAGACCCTTGCTTTGCGGAAAAACAAAATTGCAGATTGATTCCGGCTGATCTTCTCGGGCACGGATTTCATCGAACACCCTGCGAACATCGCCCTCAATCGCAGGCACCCCTTGCCGAATTTGTTGGATTTGGTCTCGGGGCATGGTGAGCGTCCACAAAGAATAGTCATCCGGACCGAATTTGGCCACGGTATTGATCTGGCTATATTCCACGTTCATCCTCCTGTTCCTGCTGATTTTCCGATACTTCGGGAAGGTGCGGTAAATTGCTTCCCACTTTTTGCATTACATCCTTCAGCTTTCTTTCACTATCAAAATCAAGCTCGTCATCGTTGAGATCACGGAAAATACAGGATTCATATAGAACGAGCAGTTCATCCTCCGTGAAAAGCTGCTTTGGATCAAGCAAGCCGGAACGCAGAGTAAAATCCTTCAATGCCCCCGGATAATCGGTTTCATAATAGTGTCCAAGGGTAACTCCGGTGCGGTCATAGGTGTACTGCCATGTGGTAAAACGGATTTCGTTATCCTCGGAGAGTTTAGCCGCCAGAAGATAATTTCCGAACTCTGAAATCAGTCGGTACTCACTCACATCCGCGCAGTCCAAAGGCTCTGCGTCAAGGTAAAGGTCGTAGCGTTCTTTCAGATCCAGCAGCAGTTTGTGCAGCTCCTTACGCTCATCCACATAGGGACTATTCTGCCAGAATCGCATTGCGCCGCCTTTTTCAAACCGGCAGATTTCTTCCTGCCCTTTCAGGGCGGTGAGCAAAATTTTCGGATCAGCCTCCACATTCTCCCTGCGGATGGAAAATCCCATGGCTCCTGCTTTTTTTGTAAAAAGCTTTACTAATTCAGGGGTAATATCGTGATTCAAGGTGAGTCCTCCTATCGTTCCAGATCGTTTTCGTCCTCCGCCTCATAGGTTAAGACTTCAGCCGGGATAAACCCTTGGTGTTTGATATTGGTAAACCACTGTGACATGAATTCCTTCAAATCCTTCACGGTGTCATAAGAAGCGTCCTGCGTCTCATAAAAAATCCCCGCATCGTCCTGTAAAAACGATGTGGGGTAAATCGCATGGGCTTCCTGTTCAATTGTGAAGGTGATCTCTGGGTCGCGCATGGCGTCTCCATTCTGCCGGTAGTAATGAGCAATACTGTACTCACCGCCGCCGATAGCTTCCAGCACCAAATCCTCAAAGCCCTCGGATTTCAACTTTATATACCGTGCTTCGCCCTCCAGAATGGGCTTTGCAAAAACAGCCAGCTTCTGATACAGGCGCTGTTCCAAAGTGAGTTTAACCGATGCGGACTGCATGGCCGAAGCGCTTTCCTCGCCGTCAGGCTCGCCTGTCAGTTCATCGGCATCATTCTCGTCCGGCTCTAACACTAGATCGGGACTGTCTTTGAATTCCAGGGCAAGGTCAAGCTCCACCTTCCTGCGCTGTAGCTGTCCCAGCTTTTCCTCATTGGGAAACTGCTTTCCACTTTCCGCTTTTGCGTCCATAAACTGATGGTTCAAATCCGCCAGTTCCCGCTGCTCCACCTGCAATTCTGCTTCAATGCGTTCCGCAAGATTCTCGATTCTGGTAATGTTGCCGAGGGCGGCCTCTCCCATCTC
>DAMDEB010000283.1:0-2806 GCA_032090075.1 Caproiciproducens sp. | reverse complement strand
CTGGTCGTCCAGCGAGCCGTGCGCTTCCTTGCGGTAACGCGCGATAAACGGGATGGTGTTCCCCTCGTCTATCAGCTCAATGACCTTCTGCACCTGCCATTGCTGCAAATTAAATTGGTGTGAGATTGTTGAAACAAAATCCATGGTATTCCTCCGAGAATTTATTTTATCTTCTAAATAGATTAATAATCAGTTCGACTGCATAGCATACGCCGTAAATGACCGGCTGATGCACAATATACAGGATGAGCGCATGCCGCCCGATCCATGAAAAGAACGGTACGCGGGACTGGTAGGTAAACGCGGGGAACTTGTCAGCCGCCGCTATTTTGCCAAGAAAGGTGCCCGCCGCAAAAACAAAAATCCACGGGAACAACGGAAAATAATCCGCGCTTAAAAATGTATAGCTGTAGATTCCGAACGGCGCGAGATAGTTGGTTTGATACAGTGAATCCGGCAGCTGTACCCCAAACTGCGGGGAAAAGCCAAGGTAGCCCTTTGAAATTCCCATCGTGCCGATAAACAGCACCGCGCAGGCCGCGACCGCCGCCCACGAAAAGCGGAACCGGTCGGAAACCGGCTTTAAAAGGCCGTACAAAATCATGCACACGGAAAGAAAGTGCAGGATTCCGAACGTAATGACTTCCTGCGGCACAATAAACCATGTGACCAGCGTTACCACCAGCGCAACCCCGAGCAGCTTGAACCCGCGCTTTAAATTGGAGTGGGACAAATCCGACGATATCCCCGCAATCAACATGAACATTCCCGCAAAGTATGGCTCCGCAGGCATAAAAAAATTCAGCAGAATCATGCCTGCTTTTAGATTGTAAAGATAAGCGAGCGTGTAAAACCCATGGTAAAACACCATGCAGAACACCGCAAAGCCGCGCAGCTCATCCATTAAATAGATGCGCCGTCGTTCAATCAGCGCGTTTTCGCTTTTAGGCATTGTTTCACCTTCCGGATTCCTGATTTAGGATTTATAAATGGCGGAGAGTATGTTATAATAACGGTAGATATTTCTATCGTTAGGCTCCTACCGATGACCGCCTATTTTATTATTATATCATGATACAGGAGGGAATTACAATGAAAGAGGCAAAATTGACCCGTGAATACACCGTGACCGAAGAGATGCTTGCGACGAATGTCGGCAGCGGCAGCGTACGCGTTCTTGCCACCCCGATGATTGCCGCCTTTTTCGAAGGTACGGCGGCGGCGCTCGCCCAAACCGACCTTGAGGATATTTACACCACTGTGGGTTCGGTCATCACCGTTGAACACCTCTGCCCCACCGCGCTCGGCTGCAAGGTGAGCGTTACCGCGGAGCTGACGGAAGTACAGGGCAGGGTTTACCGTTTTCAGCTGCAGGCACACGACAACGCCGGATTGATCGCAACCGGAACGCACGAAAGGGTCAGCGTGAAAAAAGAAAGTTTCGCCGCAAAGGCCGAGGCAAGAAAAAATAGTTAAAGGCGGGTATAAAAAATGAAACCGATTTATGATTTAATCCTGTTTGATTTGGACGGCACACTCACGGATTCCGCACCCGGAATTTTTGGTTCGGTGAAGGAGACCCTTCTTCGGATGAAGTTTCCGATTCCCGAACCGGAGGAACTTCGCCGGTTTATCGGCCCGCCGCTGTGGTACAGCTTTGTCAATTTTTGCGGCATGACCGACGAACAGGCAAATCAGGCCGTGGAATATTACCGCGAAACCTATAATGTTTCCGGAGCGTTTAAAAATCTTCCGTACCCTCATGTTTTTGAACTGCTGGATGCTTTGAAGGATGCGGGCGCGACCCTTGGGGTGGCAACCTCAAAACCGGACGACATCACGTACCGTGTATTGGAATACTTTAAACTTTCCCCGTATTTCACCTACGTTGCCGCGCCCGATGAATCGGAGCACAGCGGCCAAAAGAGCATCCTAATTAACTCCGCCCTGCGTGACTGCCGTGTTCCGGCGAGCCGCACCGTGATGATCGGCGATACCCATTTCGACGCCGTTGGCGCACGTGAGGCCGGAACCAGCTTTATCGGTGTGCTGTACGGCTTTGGCACACAGGCGGAAATGGAAGCGGAGGGCGGAAAGGTCTTTGTCCACGACTTCACCGAACTGAAAAATCTGCTTTTGCAGGATTGATCGGCATATTTTGCAAAAACAGCATCTATTTCGACAAGGTTTTCTTGACAAATTGAATTCCATACGGTATGCTGATAAATGAACTGAATACAGGGGCGCTGAGTAACCTCGGCTGAGATGAAACGAATTGACGTTTATGTCCCTTAAACCTGATCTGGATAATGCCAGCGTAGGAAAGATGATTTTTAACGCTCTGTGGCATCACAGGGCGTTTTTTATTTTACTTCAGGTATTTTTTATTTTCAGTTCAAATATAAATCTATCTGGAGGGTAATTATGAAAAAGAACACGACCGTCATTCTTGTTGAATGTGCCTTGATGATTGCAATGTCAACCGTACTGAGCATGTTAAAGATTTTCGAGCTGCCGCAGGGCGGCGCAGTCACCTGTGCAAGCATGGTTCCGTTGGTGCTGGTGTCTTACCGCCATGGCCTGAACTGGGGCATTTCCACCGCGTTTGCGCACAGCCTGCTGCAAATGATTATTCAGTTTAACGCTCCGCCGGCAAATTCTTTCGGCGCTTTTGTCGCCGTCATCCTGTTGGACTATGTCCTCGCGTTTACCGTGCTGGGTTCCGCCGCCTTTTTCGGCAAGCCGTTCAAAAGCAGAGCCGTCAGCGTGGCCGTGGGTTCTGTGGCCGTCACCTTTCTGCGGTTTA
>DAMDEB010000282.1:1021-2831 GCA_032090075.1 Caproiciproducens sp. | reverse complement strand
TGATCATTTGATAACGCCACAGCTTTCGACAAAACATTTGGAGCTACTGGTCAGAATCGAACTGACAACCGCTTGTTGTTGGTAAGGGTGAATCAAACTCATTTCAAATTAGAATAAACGATTATAAGCGAGCTTTGGCTAAACCTGAAACAACATCCTAACTTTATGGCAGCTCTGGTAAACCAAGCTCTTTTAAAAATTGGTTATGCTTATCCCTTGCCTTGATGATAGTATCCTCGATTTTATCCAAATTCTTCTTCACATCCGCAAGGTCAATAATTTCTTCTTCCGCAGCTGTGCTTACATATCGTGATATATTCAGGTTATAGCCGTTCTTCTCAATTTCTTCCATGGAGACACGGCGAGAATATTTTTTGTCATCTTCTTTTCGATATTGATATGTGTCAACTATTTTGTCGATATGCTCTGGTAATAGGACATTTTGACGTTTCCCTTTTTCGTAATACTCATTTGCGTTGATAAACAGCACATCATCAAATTTCTTGCACTTTCTTAGTACAAGGATACAGACTGGAATGCCAGTAGAGAAAAAGAGATTTGCCGGTAATCCTATTATCGTGTCAATATTACCGTCTTTAAGCAATTTTGTTCTTATTTTTTCCTCTGCCCCACCACGGAATAAAACACCATGAGGTAAAATTATTGCCATGGTTCCGTTGTCACTTAAAAAGTGAAAGCCATGCAGCAAAAAGGCAAAATCGGCTGCTGATTTTGGCGCAAGACCGTAGTCTTTAAAGCGAAAATCTTCTGCAAGCGTATCATTGGGTTCCCAGCGATAACTAAATGGCGGATTTGCTACAACTGCATCACACTCTAATTTTTTTGCCGGGTTCATCTCGCTCAAAATATTCCAATCATTTAATAGTGAATCTCCATGGAATATTTGAAACTCAGAATCTTTAAAGCCATGAAGAAGCATGTTCATCCGAGCAAGGTTGTAAGTCGTGATATTCTTTTCTTGTCCATATATCTGACCAATACTGTTTGGCTCAAGTTGTTTTTTAACGTTGATTAAGAGTGAACCAGAGCCGCAAGCGAAGTCCAGCAAATTATTAATATACTTCTTTTTGCCTTTGCTCGGGTCTTGACTATCGAGTATAACGATGCGAGAAAGGATAGTTGAAATCTGCTGAGGAGTGTAGAATTCTCCAGCTTTTTTCCCTGAGCCTGCGGCAAACTGACCAATTAAATATTCATAAGCATTACTCTGGGGTTTTATGAAGCAGTCCGAGACGGTTACAAAACGATCGAATTCGGAGGTCATCTGCCTTGCTTTTCTTCAAAGATTTCTCTTCTGAAGGAAAAGAATGTCGGTATATTCATTGCGATCAATACGGACTCAGCGGGCAGCGGAAAAGTGTGCAACGAATACATTGATATGGTTTATAAGCTTCTTTCAGGCAACCGGCCCCAAGGAGTTTCCAGTATCGCCGCTGTTCCTTTTGATATGGACGCAGATGCAATCAGCGGCAGGTATTCCTATTCGGAATATGGGGACACCGATTTTTTGAAGACCAAATCAGTCATGATAACATGTAAAGTCAAATGCGATCATGACGGAAACCTGAACTTTTCAAGCAGTGATTTTGATTGGGATTTCTATTACATTGGCAACGGGATGTTTTACTGTGAAGAAAGCGGAAATTATTGCAGATTCTCTGACATTGGCGGGAAACAGGCTATAAACATATTAGGCTTTGATTTTTTTAAGATCAATACCGCCTCATGGTCGCTCTTGGTTCTGTCGCTGATCTCCCAGCCTGTATTTGCGGTATTTGCTCTGATCCTT
>DAMDEB010000282.1:0-1005 GCA_032090075.1 Caproiciproducens sp. | reverse complement strand
GATACAGGACTAAAACGGACTGTAAAAATAACGCTCATGTCGGAAGCGATTTTGATCATTTTCTACTTTTCACTCAATGCTCTTGCAGCCTTGCTGTATTTGATTGGAGATACATTCCTTGTCTTTCATGCAATCCATCCGACGATCCCCATCGTTTGTTGGTCATGCGCGGGACTTACTATTGTTTCAACGGTTTTTGTTGGGCTTACCTGGATCAAGAATAAAACCGACTTAAAATCAAAAATAGCATTATCAATACTGGTTACGCTCTTTATTCCCAATATCATATTTATGTTTCTTATGAATGGAATGAATTTTTGAACATGCCACTATGGCAAGGAAAATTAAGATTAAATTAAGGCTGGCTATAAGATGAAATAAGATACATGGCTTATAGTTTTAACATAAGTTATCAATCTTTTTGATTGAAGAAAGCAGGTGCATATTTGAAGATCATACTAAAGTACATTGTAAACAATATCAGAGAAAGGAAACTTAGAACAATCGTAATGCTGTTGTCTATTGTTCTGTCATCAACGCTGCTGTTTGTTTCCATGGCAATCGGAGATTCCTATGAGAGCGCCCAGCAGAAGATGGCAAAAGGCTCGGCGGGAACAGCGACAATATCGGTTTCAGCGAAACAGGACGCTAACGGCAATACAGTCTGGGTTTCGAAAAAGGAAATACCACAGATTGCATCTATAAAAAATAAGGTCGGTTTTGTAACATCAACGGCACTCTACAACAAAGACAGCTATTATGAGAACATTGACCTGATTGCAGCCGATCTGAATGAGCTGAACTCCATCAATAAGCCACGGCTGCTGAACGGCGCCACACTTACTGATTTTACCGGAAACAATATTGTCCTTCCAGAAAGATTAACGGCCAAATATGGGATTAAGCCGGGAGATACCGTAGTGCTTACTATAGGCGGAAGGAAATACGAGTTCAAGCTTACTGCCGTAGCCGCTTACGACACAGTGTTCCTGAGGAACACGAGGG
>DAMDEB010000281.1:0-2836 GCA_032090075.1 Caproiciproducens sp. | reverse complement strand
GGAGGAAAAAATTATGTCGAAAAAAATTATTTTAGCAGGCGCTGTCCGTACCCCCATTGGTAAAATGGGTGGAGTGCTATCCGGAGTCACGACAACAACCCTTGGTACCATTGTTATCAAAGAGGCTCTAAAGCGCGCAAATGTTGCCCCGGATCAGGTAGACGAAGTTATCATGGGGTGTGTGTATCAGGCCGGACTTGGACAAAATGTTGCTCGTCAGTCAGCAGTTTATGCCGGAATTCCTGTGTCGGTTCCTGCACTTACTCTTAATAATCTTTGCGGTTCCGCTTTGAAGAGTGTCAATATGGCTGCAGCAATGATCGAAGCCGGTGAAGCGGATATTATTGTTGCCGGTGGTATGGAAAGCATGTCAGGTGCGCCGTATCTGCTTAAAAATGCTCGTTTCGGTTATCGTATGAATAACGGTGAGCTGCTCGATTCCATGATACATGATGGATTGGAAGATACGTTTAATCATTACCACATGGGTATCACTGCTGAAAATGTTGCTGAACAGTATGGCATTACCCGTGAAATGCAGGATGAATTTGCTGCAATTAGCCAACAAAGATGCGAAAAAGCAATGGCAGAAGGCAAATTTGACGAAGAAATTGTCCCTGTCCCAGTTAAAGTGAAAAAAGAAACAGTTTTAATCACAAAAGATGAAGGCCCGCGCGCGGGTGTAACTAAAGAAGGCCTTGCCAAATTAAAGCCTGCGTTTAAACAGGACGGTACTGTTACGGCGGCGAATGCTTCCGGTATTAACGATGGTGCGGCTGCAATTGTTCTGATGAGTGAAGAAAAAGCAAAAGAACTCGGTGTAAAACCAATGGCCACATGGATTGCTGGAGCTTCCGCAGGCGTAGACCCTTCGGTCATGGGTCTTGGCCCGATCTACAGTACCCGCAAGGTTATGGAGAAAACCGGTCTTACCGTAGACGATATGGATTTAATTGAAGCGAACGAAGCCTTTGCAGCGCAGACTCTTGCTGTTGCTCATGATCTTAAATTTGATACCTCAAAAGTGAACGTCAATGGTGGTGCAATCGCTCTTGGCCATCCGGTTGGATGCTCCGGCTGCCGAATTCTTGTAACTCTGCTGTACGAAATGCAGCGCAGAAATTCAAATTATGGTCTTGCAACCCTCTGCGTTGGCGGTGGAATGGGCGTTTCCGCAATCGTGAAAATGGGAGAATAATGCTTAATAACTAAACTTAAAAAGAAGGGTTATTAGATTATGAATTACGTTCAATACGAGCAAAATGAATTTGTCGGTATTATCACGATTAACCGTGAAAAAGCCTTAAATGCATTAAATAGTGAAGTGCTATCCGAATTGGAGGCTGTTGTTGACGGCGTCTCATTGGAAAATACAAGATGCCTTATTATCACCGGCGCGGGTCAAAAAGCTTTTATTGCCGGAGCGGATATTGCCGAGATGAGCCAGAAAACAAAAGCAGAAGCGCAAGCATTCAGTGCAAAGGGAAATGCGGTTTTTAGAAAAATTGAAAAGTTAGCAATTCCAGTCATTGCTGCTGTAAACGGATTTGCATTGGGCGGGGGCTGTGAGCTCTCGCTCAGCTGCGATATTCGCGTAGCTTCCGAAAATGCAGTATTTGCTCAGCCGGAAGCAGGGCTTGGCATTACTGCCGGCTTTGGCGGAACACAAAGGCTTGCCCGCACAATCGGTATTGGCAAAGCAAAAGAAATGCTTTATACCTGCGGTAAGGTAAAAGCCGATGAAGCCTTCAAGCTGGGTTTGGTAAATGCCGTTTATCCCGCGGATCAGCTGATGGAAGAATGTTTAAAGCTCGCCGGCAAAATTGCAAGAAATGCACCAATTGCTGTTCGTGCATCTAAAAAAGCAGTTAATGATGGGATGCAGGTAGACATTGATTCGGCAATTGCAATCGAAGCAGAGCAATTCGGAAAATGTTTTGAGTCAGAGGATCAGAAAAATGCAATGGCTGCATTTTGCGAAAAACGCAAGCCTGATCCATTCATAAACAAATAATTGTGGTTCAATTTAATAAATACTTAGGAGGATTGTCATGATAGTTGGTATTATTGGTGCAGGCACCATGGGTTCCGGTATTGCTCAAGCATTTGCTCAGACTGACGGATATACGGTTAAACTTTGCGATATAAACGAAGAGTTTGCCGCCGGCGGCAAAAAGAAAATTGCCAAGGGATTTGAAAAGCTTATAGCAAAAGGAAAAATGGACCAGGCGAAAGCAGATGAGACTCTTTCTAAAATCACAACGGGAACAAGAGAAATTGTTTCTGACTGCGATTTGGTTGTTGAAGCCGCTCTTGAAAGAATGGATTTAAAGAAAGAATTGTTTAAGGCTTTGCAGGGTATCTGTAAACCAGATGCGATTTTTGCTACAAATACATCTTCTCTTTCTATTACCGAAATTTCCAATGGTCTTGATAGAGCTGTTGTGGGGATGCATTTCTTCAATCCTGCTCCGGTCATGAAGCTTGTTGAAGTAATTGCCGGCATTACCACACCGGACGAGACTGTAGAGAAAATTAAAGCAATTGCTGTAGAAATCGGTAAAACACCTGTTCAAGTGAAAGAAGCTGCCGGCTTTGTAGTAAACAGAATCCTTGTTCCAATGATTAATGAAGCGGTTGGTATTTATGCTGATGGCACTGCTTCTGCGGAAGATATTGACACGGCAATGAAACTGGGTGCAAATCATCCGATGGGGCCACTTGCATTGGGAGACTTAATCGGTTTGGATGTTGTCCTTGCTGTTATGGAAGTCTTACAGTCTGAAACCGGGGATAGCAAATACCGTCCGCATCCTTTACTCAGAAAGATGGTTCG
>DAMDEB010000280.1:0-2878 GCA_032090075.1 Caproiciproducens sp. | reverse complement strand
GTCAACGCGACCTCCCCCTGCATCACTTCCCAATGCTTGCGTGTACCTGTTTCCGACGGACACACTGCCGCTGTTTTTGTTTCCTATGAAAAGAAAATTGAAATGGAAGAGATCATTTCAAAATGGGAAAACTACAACGGTGTTCCTCAAGAATTGCAGCTTCCGAGTGCACCAAAACAATTTTTGCACTATTTCCGTGAGGATGACCGTCCGCAGTCGAGGCTCGACCGTAACCTTGAAAACGGCATGGCTGTTTCTATTGGCCGTTTACGCCCTGACACACAATATGATATTAAATTTGTATGCCTTTCCCATAATACGTTACGAGGTGCGGCCGGCGGTGCTGTTTTAATGGCAGAGCTTCTTTGTGTAAAAGGCTATATTGATTGACAGTAGATGTAGATTTGGAGGTAATTAATCATGAAAAAGCTTATTTTTACAGGATCTGGTGTTGCGTTGGTGACACCAATGAAAAAAGACGGCTCAATTAATTATGACGTTCTGAGTAATCTAATTGAATTTCACATTTCCAACGGAACAGATGCCATTATTGCCTGTGCCACTACCGGGGAATGTCCTGTTTTGAGTCACGATGAGCATTGTAAGGCTGTAAAATTTGTTGTTGACAAAGTGAATAAGAGAGTTCCGGTTATCGCAAGTTCCGGCAGTAATGACACAAACTATGCGCTTGAACTTTCTCGTTCCATACAGGACTTGGGTGCCGATGCGCTTCTGATGGTGACACCTTACTACAACAAAACATCACAGAAAGGCCTTGTGCATCATTATAACTATATTGCCGACCGGGTTGACCTGCCGATTATTCTTTATAATGTGCCGTCGCGCACAGGTTGTAATATTAAACCGGAAACTTATTTGGAACTTTCAAAGCATCCTAACATTGTGGGTACAAAGGAAGCAAACGGAGACATTACTTCCGTAGCAAAAACCATATCACTTTGCGGCGATAATTTATATGTTTATTCCGGAAATGACGACCAGACGCTTCCGATGCTCGTTTTAGGCGGAAAAGGTGTTATTTCGGTACTGGCTAACATTCTTCCAAATGTAATGCACAAAATCTGTGTCGATTTTTTTGCGGGTGATTTACAAGCAAGCCGTGAAGCCTTCCTAAAAAATTTCGAATTGATGGATGCGCTATTTATGGATGTTAATCCGATTCCGGTCAAAGCGGCAATGGAAATGCTTGGGTTTAACAGCGGAGACTGTCGGCTGCCGCTCACAACGATGAGCGATGAGGATATCGCAAGGCTTACCTCTATTCTGAAAAAATATCAATTGATAAGATAAAATCACCTTTTCGGAGGGACGTTTCATGACAAGGATTATTATCAGCGGATGCAATGGAAAAATGGGGCGCGAAGTTTCCGCTCTCGCGTCTAAGCGAAATGATTGCGTGGTGGTGGGCGGAATCGATGTCAGCAGAAGTGCTGATAATGCCTACCCTGTTTTCACAAAGGCAGCGGAACTGGATGTTGACGCGGATGTAATTATTGATTTTTCAAATCCTGCGCTGCTCTCTTCCCTGCTTCAGTATGCGGAAATTAAAAAAGTTCCCCTCGTTTTGTGTACCACCGGTTACAACAAAGCCCAGGTGGAAGCGCTTACAAGAGTTTCAAAAGAAGTTCCGATTTTTTATTCCGGAAATATGTCGTTGGGCATTAACCTGTTGATTGAGCTTTCTAAAAAAGCGGCTCAAGTGTTAGGTGGAAATTTTGATGTTGAAATTATTGAAAAACATCATAATCAAAAAATTGATGCGCCAAGCGGTACCGCACTTATGATCGCAGATAGCATTTCATCTGTAATGCCTGAAAATATGCATTATATTTATGATCGGCATTCTCAGCGTAAAAAACGCGAATCAACCGAAATTGGGATACACTCCATACGCGGAGGTACGATTGTTGGCGAACATGAAGTGATTTTTGCAGGTCAACAAGAGGTCATTACACTTTCTCATACCGCCCAGTCAAAAGAGATTTTTGCTTCGGGGGCGGTTAATGCGTCGATTTTTTTAGCGGGTATGCCCGCAGGACTTTACAATATGTCTGATTTATTAAAGTAGGAGGTACAATTATGTGTACAGTGCCAACAATTACCACTTCCAACGATATTACATTGATAACGCTGCAAAATTGCCCGTCGGATTTGAGCTTTGTCGCAAATATTTTTCAAAAAATATCCGGCTTCGGCGTTAATGTGGATATGATTTCACTTGCTCCCACTCATGGAGCATTCACTTCTATCTCATTCACTATAGCTGACAATGATTTAGGTAAAATCCTTGTCTTTACATCTGATTTACATGACAATTCTAATATTAAAACAATTGTCAGCAGCGGAAACTGCAAAATTTCAGTTTATGATCAAGCTATGAAGAACACTCCAGGCATAGCGGCAAAAGTCTTTGACGCGGCAGCAAAGATTGAAACCGATATTAGGATCATCACAACTTCAGAGGTTGATATTTCTTTGCTTGTAACCGCAGCGGATTTTGATCAAACACTAAAAGCAATCGAGAATGGTATTCAATAAATTGGCATTTTTTGTAAGCAAAAGCGCCGTCTGAGATTAATCTCCAGACGGCGCTTTTGCTTATCTTTTTTATCGTTTCAAATAAATGGCAATGGGAAAAATGTAGACCATAATAAAAACTCCAATGCAAAGAATCATAAAAACAATTTCTGCGGGTCGTTCCATTAGTTTTATTTTTTTATAAAATCCTTTTTTCAAAAGGATCAAGAATACGATTAAGAGCACTCCTCCGGCAATTGACAGACACGCGCCCGTTTGAAATCCAGACGGTACATAACTGATCTCAATCTCATTACTGCCTTTTTCAAGTTTAACCGCC
>DAMDEB010000279.1:0-2913 GCA_032090075.1 Caproiciproducens sp. | reverse complement strand
GACGGATTTTTAAATTATAAATATATTTTCTTGTTGTATTCCTATTTACAACAAGAAAATATTGTAATAGAATATTATAAAAGCTGAACATAAGGGGGGAATAGGTCAGTGAGATGCTATATCAATCCGAAAGTGTTGCAAAAAGGACCGGATATAAAGTTAGCTGAAAACTTGAGGCTTCTGCGGGAAAGAAGCGAACTGACACAGAAAAGAGTCGCGCGATATCTTTCTATAGACAGATCCACTTATTCCTATTATGAATGCGGCAAGACGCAGCCCAGCCTGATTATGTTGACTCAATTAGCCGACCTGTATGGTGTCTCAATTGATGCTCTAATTGGTTACTTGCCGCGGGATTCCAAACGATTGACTCATATCAGGAATGCTTAGTTTTCATTAAATTTTATTATATTCGGGGGACGGGAAACAGTTTCCCGTCCTCTATTTGTTTTGCATAACCGTATTTCAGGCTGGAAAGGCGCAATCTGCCGCCTCGGTAATCATGATGCAGTAGCCGAAAGCCCGTCAAACTGCTCTCTCCGCGATATTCCATATTTCCTTTAAAAATACAGGAAGCAATCATAGCGCAGAAGGTTCCAAAATTAGCGGAAGCACCAACCAGTCGCATACTGCTTTGCTCCGCATCGGCATTGCAGGCGTATAAAAGATAAATGACACCACCGCGCTGTATAACGTTTTTACTCATACGGCACTCCCTTTCACAGATCCATTTCCGCCGCGTCCTCAAGCTCGGATACCAGACCATCGAAATCCTCATCGGGACCAAGCATGGATGCCAGCATATAAACGGTATTCAGACTTACATCAAAATCTTCCGCAAGACTTTTCAGGTAATCTTTACGGTTCTCATAACCGTTTTCGAGATAGACATCACTCATGACAAAACCTCCAAAATTCTTTTATAATGATTCGTCAAACCCGTTTTCTTTCTAGTGTGGCTTCCATCGGAATGAAGTGGTCTTCTCAAATTAAAATAGCCCCGCCATACAAATGACGGGGCATAAAATAAGGCACTGCTTTTGCACAGTGCCCCAACAAGTTTAATACAAGGTATAGTTAATTCTCGGATTTTTTTTGCTCCGAAAGTTGCTTGACAAGTTCGGCGGGAGTAAGGCCCAATTCTCTTGCCGCGTCCAAAAGCTGTTGGACTTCCTCCTGCTCTTTTTCAGCCTGCAACTGCTTTTTCTTTTCTTGAAGCTCCTGAATTTTCAGATCAATATCCGATATCTGATCTTCGATTGACTTGCGAATCCCGCGTGGCATACACGTCATTCCTTCCGTATTTAATATGCTTATACTATACCTATTTTCCCCTGCAAAAGCAAGAGCTTAACCTTTCAAGTTCAGTATTGTGCAGTTAACTTACAAATTATCGCTCCATATCCATATCAATGCCGTCCGGCAGCGTGTAACCAAGCTCCTGTAATACTTCCGGGCTGTTAAGATAAACCGTAATTCCGGTATTGTGATAATCTGAGTAGTCAACGGCAGGGTGCTCGTCTATATACTCCGCAAGCTTTTCTATTGACAGATCAATACCCATGTCATAAAGCGGTTCCATAAGACGATATATGATGTCGTAGTCAATCTCGCAGTATAATTCATCTTCATCGACTTCCGCTCCCTGAACAGCATCCAACACAATTTGGTTTATAATTTTTCCAATCAATCTGGCCTGTTCCGAGGAAAAACTTTTCAGTTTCTTATCAAGCATCGTTTTCTGATCCTGTCCGGGTAAATCATTCTGTCCAATGTTGGCGCTTCTGAGCGTATCCAGCATTTTGCGCGATTCTACATCTTCCTGCGAAGTTGTCTCACAAAAGCCATCGAGGGCCTTCTGGCAAACATCCTCCATCGCCATACCCTTCTTTAGAAATCCCCCTGCTTGGCGCAGCTCAAATGGGTTAAAGGTAAAACTGCGTCCGGCATCAATGAGCTGCCGGGCGATTTCATCCCCGTCGTGCTGCTTTACAAGGGTAAGCTCAGCATACATTTCGTCAAAAAATTCTGCCGCAGGATGCGTGTTATCCTTGTCAAGTTCCTGCGCATAGCTTATATACTTTTCCATAGCTTCTGGATCAGCGCCGGGAAACAGTTCCTTTATACGGGCCTCAAATTCTTCTTTATTCATTTCATTCTCCCTATCGTTCCATCTCATCATCTGGAGCCTGCAACGCTGGGGTCCGCGCCATAAGTTTACGAAGTTCGGTCAAATCCTTGTTGAAGTCTTTGGCCTTGGGTGTCTGTATCATAGTTTTATAGCCCAAACCCGCATAGGTTTCGGCGGAAATCTCCGCCTGAATCTGCCCGTGGTTATGAGGCGTTCCATCCTTCAAAACCCCATCAATATCGTTATCATAGCAAAAAACAATCTCTGTGATTTCAGAGTGAAACTGAAGGTAACGGTACAGCGCCTTATCCGACAGGCAACCCTCGGCAACCCGGTGATCCTGCCGCCAGTCAATGCCGTGAATCTTGCACAGGGTGCCATGGCTCATGGCGTCAATGGGTGCTTCAAAATCATAAACCCGATTGGAGCGCCCCTCCATGCAAAAGCCGTACGTCTTATCTGAGTTCGCCACATCCTGTCGGAAGTGGCTGTTCAGACTTGGGGCGCGCAGGGAACAGTAGCGGGGTTTCCCGGTTTCGTCGTACCCCACAAAGGCGCAGTTGTGAAAAGAATAGGTACGGCCATTCTTTTTTACTTCCGTTCTGGCCCCATAAACCTTTCCTTCATGGATCATGGCGTCGACGATTTCCCTGTCAATACCGCGAATTTCGGTAAGGTAGGCGATGGTACATCCAAAATTCTTATCCTTGGGCGGCAAGATCAGTTCTCCTTTTGACGGCTTCTCGGAGGGCTGGAAATTCAGCCGTGCATAGTCCTCCGTG
>DAMDEB010000278.1:1807-2917 GCA_032090075.1 Caproiciproducens sp. | reverse complement strand
AAGAGTGACAACCAACTCTTGTCCGAAAGTACATTTAAACTCTCAAATAAATTACAGGTTCCTTAATTCTTTTACGTTGTTTAATTTTCAAGGTCCTAAATCTCCGTCATATTTCACAGGAGAATACTTAATATCTTACCACGATTAGGTGAGCTTGTCAAGTATTTTGTTCCCGCTTTTTCGACGGCTTAGCTATAATACCATGTACAATATGGTTTGTCAACGCTTTTTTGAAAGTTTTTTCAATCTTATTGATATTTCGTTGGATATTGAAGTATTTCCTGATGTTTGCTATAATAAATTCACCGTTTATAACTTGGGAGGAATCAAAATGCCGATTAAAATTCAAGAAAATCTTCCGGCCGTTGAAGTGCTTGAGTCGGAAAATATATTTGTTATGACAAATCAGCGTGCAATGGCGCAGGATATTCGCCCGCTGAAAATCGTGATACTGAATCTGATGCCGATTAAAATTGATACCGAAACGCAGCTTCTGCGTCTTTTGAGCAATACGCCTCTTCAAGTTGATGTGGAACTGATGCAGATGGCCACCCATGTTTCAAAAAACACTTCTTCTTCTCATCTTAATACATTTTATAAGAATTTTGACGAAATAAAAGAAGAAAAATTTGACGGAATGATTATTACTGGCGCACCAATTGAGAATATGCCTTTTGAAGAAGTTGACTATTGGAACGAGCTTTGCGAAATTATGGCATGGAGTCGTCGAAATGTGTATTCTACGATGCATATCTGCTGGGGGGCACAGGCTGGGCTTTATTATCATTTTGGTATTCCAAAATACCAATTACCACAAAAGCTTTCTGGAATTTTTCGTCATACAGTACTTGAAAGCATGCATCCGCTGGTAAGGGGGTTTGACAATACTTTTTACGCACCGCATTCCCGTAATACCGAAGTGCGGCTTGCGGATATTAAAAAACATGATGATCTAATTGTATTAACAACTTCTGATACTGCCGGGGTTCATATGGTTGCAAGAAAGAACGGCAGGCAGTTTTTTATTACAGGTCATTTGGAATATGATCAGAATACGCTTGCCAATGAATATTTGAGAGACCTGAAAAAAGGGATGCATCCTCTTATTCC
>DAMDEB010000278.1:0-1797 GCA_032090075.1 Caproiciproducens sp. | reverse complement strand
CCCCAAAATTACTTTCCGAACGATGACATTACACGGGAACCGCCGTTTGTATGGCGAAGTCACGCAAATCTCCTATTTATCAACTGGCTTAATTATTATGTATATCAGCAAACCCCATATGATTTGAAAGAGCTTACCGATAATGAATGCTGAATAAAACGAGTTCGTAACAGAGAGATGAAAAAACACCTTATGTTACGAACTCGTTTTTGTATTGTATAATTTATTAAGAGTAGATCAGGAAAGTTTTGCGCGTAACTGGCTAAGGATTGCTTTTTCCCGCCGCGAAACCTGTACCTGCGTCATACCGAGTGCGGCAGCTGTTTGCATTTGCGTGCGGCTTTTGAAATAACGAAAAACAATAATACTCCTGTCCTTTGGCTCAAGCTCTGTTACCACTTGCTTTAAAGATAAAAGCTCTGCGATTTTATCATCGCCGGCATCGATACTAATATCAATCTGACCGCCGCCGTCCTCCGGTGAAGCTGTAAGCGAAAGCGGAAACTGTGAAGCACCAAGCGCCTGTGCAGCTTCGGCAGGTTCAACCTGAAGTATTTCGGCAAGTTCGCCGACCGTGGGCGATCTCCCCTCTCTTTCACTGAAAGCCGCCGCCTCACGCGAAGCACGCATAGCAAGTTCCTTTAAACCGCGGCCAATTTTCACAGCGCCGCCGTCCCGGAAAAGCCGCCTGATTTCACCGAGAATCACCGGCACAGCGTAAGTGGAGAATTTAACGCCCCTTTCGCTGTCGAAATTATCGACAGCCTTGACAAGACCAAGGCACCCCGCCTGAAAAAGGTCGTCATATTCCATCCCACGTCCCTTAAAATGTTTGGCGCAGGCGTGGACAAGGCCAATATTTTCGCTGATAATTTGATTTCTATCCATTTTCTCAATTCGTCTTTTGCATCGGACGGCGTTCGATTGTCTTATTCATGGTAACAGAGGTTCCATGGCCTACCTTTGAAGTTACCTTCAGCTTATCCATAAAGCTTTCCATTACCGCAAAACCCAGCCCCGCACGCTCATCACCCGCCGTCGTAAATAATGGCTGCATGGCTTGTCCAATATCTTTGATACCACAGCCTTTGTCACGTATTCTGATTGCAATTCTGCCGTTGTCATACAATTTGCAGTTTATGTAAATAACACCAATGGAATCTCGGTAAGCGTGAACAATACAATTGGTGACGGCTTCGGAGACCGCCGTTTTGATATCGCTGAGTTCATCGATGGTCGGGTCAAGCTGAGCCGCAAACGCCGCGACAGCCGCCCTGCCAAAAGATTCGTTTGCCGAGCAGCTTAAAAAAGAAACAGACATCTCATTCGTTGGCTTCATTGATTTTCACATCCTTTACAATACTGCAGAGCTGATTCAAGCCCGCGAGGTTTACGATTTTTTCAATTTTAGGCTGTAAATTTGCAATTTTAACCCTACCGTTCCAAAGCTGCATCAGCTTGCAGCGCCCCATGATAAGCCCCACGCCGGAGCTGTCCATAAACTGTACCCCGGAAAAGTCGAGTATTAAAAGCTTCGGCTTTACCTTCGCTGCCGCTTCGTCGATTGCACCGCGAATTTCCCGCGCGGAGTGATGGTCAATCTCACCGCTGAGTACTGCGGTCAACTCGCTCTCCCTCAAAATTAGTCTGACGCCCATACCGTTACCTCCATGCTTTTATGTAATACTACTCTCCAATTAAAATGTATATTTTAATTGGAGAACGCCCGGCTTGCCGTGCTTATTTTACGCTTATTTTAAGCGCAAAACTCGTCTCATGCAAAGTCCAACGCGCTTC
>DAMDEB010000277.1:1188-2946 GCA_032090075.1 Caproiciproducens sp. | reverse complement strand
ATAGCGCGAAGCGCGTTGGATTTTGCATGAGACGAGTTTTGCGCTTAAAATAAGCAAGGCGTAGCCGGACGTTTTCCAATTTAAATATACATTTAAATTAGAGAACAGTATTATTTGGGATTCATTGAGTTTTCGATCAACTCTTCATAAGGGATAACCAGCTCGGTCGGTACTTCACCGGTTAAGGAGAACTTTTTTTGGAGCTTCTCACAGGCGGGCGGGAGCATCAGCCCTATTTCTGCGGGCATATCCGGCAGCACAAGAATCGCCTGATTGAGGCTTTCAATCAGATACCCCGTCTTGTCCTTACCATGCAGCTGCAAAACGCCCTTTGGCTCACCCTGTGCGTCGAGCGGAATATGCAGCGTGTCAAATAACCGCACCGCACAGTCCGGTCGGCGGCTGACCGCCGTACTCACCACTACGGCAAGCGGCAGTGTGGAGAGCATCTGCGACATAGTGGGGTTAAAGGCGGACAATTTCGGGCAAATCTCTACATTCGTGATTTCAATCCCGTAAAACCCAAGATAACGGTTAAGTTTCTTCTGGCACAGCGAGGTTCTGTGCGCGAGGAAGAATAATAGGCCCGCGTTCATACATCCTCACCCCATGGCAAAGCTTTTTTCTTGAGCGCCAGTTCGTAAGTATCCGGCCAGACGGGCTTTGTGCCGCCGTTCTTTTTGTACCAGCAGTCAGGGTAAACCACTTTGTTATTGTAGCTCATTTTCGTCACGTCAACCGCGTTGCTTTCGCCGTCGCGCACTTTGCGGGCGACCACGACCTCGCGGAAGTCTGTGAATTCATAGGAACAGGTCGACAGCAGCACGATTTGATCGTCCTTATTAAAGCTTACGCCTGTGTTAAAAAGCGAGCGAATACGCATTTGATAGACGAAATTGAGGTAATCGCTTGAAGTTTTAAAATCAGTTTTCATATAGTTGAAAGGAACGCCCTGATCCGGAAGAGTGTTGGTCAGAAATACAGAAATAATCTTCCACTGGGGCTGACTTTCAATGGTATCAAAGGTAAATACCGGGTTGGATTTATAAAAATTATAATCTTTATATTTATTCAGTTCCGTAAACATACGGCCGGAATTAAGCGAATGACCGTATAAAATAATGCTTTTCGAATTCCCCTTTTCCACAGAGGAGTGCCAGTCTGCAAAAACGCTGCCATATTTGGAATATTTATCATTGTAATCATGGGTCAGGTAGAACTCCGGATCTTTGGCGGTTGCCTGTAAAACCGGAAGGTCAATGATTGTGTTGGGGACTTTAATCCAGCCCACAATCGCGGGGTTGACTTTTTGCAAATCCAAAAATTTAATCAGACGGCCCTGCGCGTCACGCTCCGGCGGCGCACTGGAAACGGGAGATTCACTTGAGGAGGAAGTGCTTGACGAAGGCAGTTCGGAGCTTGCGTAATAAAGCTGCTTGATATCCTTTTGCTCGTTGTCGGCAATTGCCGGGAGCACAACCAAGTCCTGAATCAATAAAACGGCGCAAACAAGAAACACACAGCCGGCAACCAAAGAGATGACCTTGTTGACGACCAATTTTTTGCTGTCGCCCTTCCATGGAAGTAACGAACGGTAAAATGGCAGTTTGCGTTTTGGGGTGTTCATAGATTCCTCTGATTTAATTTCCGTGTCATTTTCGGTCTTTACTTTATCTTTGTCATCCTGTGGTTTCATGTTTTCACTCCTAACTTAATACTTCTCTCCAATTAAAATATAGATTTCAATTGGAGAACGCC
>DAMDEB010000277.1:0-1177 GCA_032090075.1 Caproiciproducens sp. | reverse complement strand
GCGCTATAAAAACGTGATTCCACGTTTTTAATGGATTTCAGTATATGTTCTTCTGGAATAGGCCGCTTCCTCCAGACCGCCGAGGCCGAAAAGATAGCGGCGCACCATGTCGAGTGCGTTGGAAGCAGATAAGTACCGCAGGTAATCGCGGCCCTTCATGCTGTTTCCGTTCATTTTGCGTACAACGGTTTTTTTACCGTCGCACAGCGCGATATAAATGAGGCCGACGGGCTTTTCTTCTGTTCCGCCGCCCGGCCCGGCGATGCCGGTAATGCCCACGCCAAGTTCGCTGCCGGACTTTGCACGGACTCCTTCGGCCATGGCACGCGCAGTTTGCTCGCTGACCGCGCCGTATTGTTTTAAGGTTTCCTCCGGCACGTTCAGCAGAAGCGTTTTGATTTCATTCGCATAGGTGACAACACCCATGTGGAACACTTCACTTGCGCCGGGAATGCTTGTGATTCTCTCTGCTAAAAGTCCGCCGGTGCAGGACTCTGCGGTGGCAAGCTTCCAGTTCCGCTTTGCCAGTTCCGTTACGACGACTTCTTCAAGATTTTCTACGTCGATTCCGTAAATAAATTCACCGAGGCGTGTTTCGAGTTCCTTCACAACAGGAGCGCACATTGCGGCTGCTTCAAGCTCGCTTTCCGCTCTTGCGGTGACGCGCACGAACATTTCGCCGTCTTTTGCATAGGTTGCCGCGGTGGGGTTCGCACAGTCGGTCAGGTCGGTTATCTTCTCGGCGACAAAGCCCTCGCCCAGACCGAACACGCGGATGATTTTAGAAACAATCGCCGCTTTTCCGTCCCGTGTCAGGAAAGAAACGGCGTAGTTTTTGAGCATCGGAATTAATTCGGACGGCGGGCCGGGAAGCATAACGACGGTTTTGCCTTGCTCTGTTTGAAAGCCACAGCCCGGCGCGGTGCCATTGTCGTTGCGGAACACGGTGCAGCCCTCGGGCAGCATTGCCTGCTTTTTCTGTGTTTCGCCCAGTACCCTGCCTTTGAAATAGTGCAGAATTCTGTCCATGCTTTCCTGATGAAGCACAAGCTTTTTACCGGCTGTTTCGGCAATGGTTTCTTTGGTCAAATCGTCGCCGGTCGGCCCAAGGCCGCCCGTTGTAATCACAAGGTCGCTCCGCTGAAGTGCGCTTTCGAGCGCTTCCCTCAGCCGGGCC
>DAMDEB010000276.1:2684-2953 GCA_032090075.1 Caproiciproducens sp. | reverse complement strand
AAGATACATTTTCACATGGTGAACAATTACATCGATCCTCGGAAGCTGTCAAAAATTTGGCCATGGGGCAGAATCAAATATTTCCCGTTGGATGATAGCGGGCAGTATGCGGAACTCGCTGCGTACATCATCAAGCGAACAAGCCTTACTTACAAAAGCGGGGAAAGCCCTTATAAAAAGAGGTGGACACCGAGTCGGAATCTTAAAATTCCGATACCCGAAAATGAAGTAGTTTCACACGCTCGCTGGCGAAAAGAACCAAAAGCTAT
>DAMDEB010000276.1:1388-2674 GCA_032090075.1 Caproiciproducens sp. | reverse complement strand
ATATGGGGGTACTACATAGAAAAGGATAAAACAGTAAGCGGAATCAGCAAAATTACCGGATATCCTTACCAGTTTTACAGTATGGTCAAGATTCAGCCTGACCGGAAAAAAGTCAGAAAAAGGGAGTAGGCCTAAATGGCATATGTCCACATTCCACCGTGAGGAGGGAAGGCTGATTAGGGCGAGAACTATTTAGGCAGAAAGGGAAAACGATATGAGCATGTTTGAGGGAGACCCATTTGATAGCGGTACTCCAAAGTACAGTTCGGCAACTGATATTTACGACGCTTTGCGTGAGATGTCCACCGGAGAGGAAATAGGAATCCTATCGGAAATGTTTTCCGACGTCAGTTGGGAAGGGCAGGACTACTATTATACGGATAACGGAGGCAAGCTCGTTGAGCGGTGGGAGAGTGTGACCGATTACGGTGACAAGATGTGGCTAATGGATGTGGCAGCATGGCAGCTTACCGATGAGGACGCTAATGACTGGATTTATCAAATTTTGTGTAACGATGATCTTGCAAAGCGGTTAGGCTTCAAAAAGTTGTTTATCGACACGGTTCTGGCTGGAATGTCTAATCAGTACAAGGCCGCTTCGGAAGCATTCACAGAAGAGCTTCAGGAACTCGACCGGTTTGATTATTATGGGAACATGAAAGCGTTGGGGGCCGTGTTGGAGTCAATCGGGTGGAGTGTCATTTCAAATCCGTACAGTAAATTTTGCTCTGCGGTTTACACAAAATTGAAAGGGTTGCGGCTCGATGAAGAAAGGCAACTGATTGTTGAGAGCCGCGCTATGCTGATCGGATACGATGATTTTATGTTTGGTCTGCGGTCGAACCAAGCACTGTATGCTGAACAGGAAAAGATGTATCAAAGCAAAGTAGCATTATTGGAAGAAAAATATGAAGCT
Source organism: Caproiciproducens sp. (assembly GCA_032090075.1). Lineage (GTDB taxonomy): Bacteria > Bacillota > Clostridia > Oscillospirales > Acutalibacteraceae > Caproiciproducens. The sequence continues at coordinate 1,758 of DAMDEB010000276.1, read as the reverse complement.
GCAAAACGGCTGTTACTATCAGTGGCACAGGAACAGGGTGTTGTACTCCAATTGCCGGTTGCACCATTACAACTCGCAGCATCAAACAAGGAATGGAAATCATGATGGATGAAAAAGTAAAAGTTGCTCTAAAACAGTTGATTTATGCGCTCGAAACTGCCGCAGATACCAAGGGAAACAGCGTGGCCGAACTCAACGCATACTTTTTGATGGAACAGGAAGTTCAAAACGCCGCCAGTCATTGTGCGCAGGAACTGCATTGGGCACAGCAAAATATAAAAGCCAAATTCCCAAACGCTTGAGATTTTAAAAGGAGTGCGTAAAATGTCAGAAATTATAGAACAGGCAAAGCAGAAGCTTGCTGATGAAC
>DAMDEB010000276.1:0-1378 GCA_032090075.1 Caproiciproducens sp. | reverse complement strand
AAAAAGCTTTAAGGGCGGTCAAATGGAAACCGTGGTATATAAAGATGTAGCGAAAACATTGATTTCATTCTGCGATGATGAACGGTTTGCCAGGGCTATTGCAGAAAGTGAAAAAACGCTGTCGGACTGCTGCAAGGCGATTATGTCCGATGTAGGACACAGCGGAATATCCGATCTTGAGGTGTATAAACGGGCTGCTGAATTCTATTTTCCTACTGCAACCGTTTTATTCAAAATGGAAATCTGCTTAGATGCTCAGGAAGAACTTGAGCGGGAAGCAGCCGGAAAGTCCAGCGGAAATATTGTTTCTCTGCTTGATCTGCTTTAAGGGGGGATTAGGGTGCCGAGAAATTTTAAAGCTGAAGCTATCTACATGAAAAAGGTATTTCGTAAGATACCCAAGCTGCCAAAAGACATTGATCAGTGGGTTAGAAACAATCCGCTGAATTTCAGCAAATATCTATTCTGCTATCGCGATAATGGTATACGGTACGGATACTGCACCCATTGTGGAAAAGTTTCTCAGCTGGACGGACTGAAACGTACCGAAACATATGACGAAATCCAAAACGGCTGCCATAAGCATAATGAATGGGGAATTTGTCCGGCTTGCCATTCGCCGGTGCAGTTTAAGGATGCCGGACGGGGCAGGGGAAAAATGTACGATTACGCCAAATTGCTAATTATTTTAAAAAAAGATAACGGAATTTTTCTTCGGTTCTTCGATGTGGTCCGAGACTATCGCTGTGGATATAAAAATGTACAAACAGAATATACAGAAGAATACAGGGCTTTCTTTTGCGACGGAAAAGCGACCATGTGGAAACAGATATACACCAACGATTATTGGGTGCCGCGTGGAGAGCCATCACGGGTATATTCCGAAGAATGGGAGCAAATGTCAAAGGTCACAGATGGATATGGCGTGTGCATGATTTATAAGCACGATCGGCTTTATGAGGACGTTTTCGCAGGAACACCGTTCCAATACTCTATGTATCACGAATATGATCAGCGCATGAAACCAGATCACTATTTTGCTCCGGTTCGCTATTTGGAGAAGTGCTGCAAATATTCAGCCATTGAGCAGCTCACCAAAATAGGGTTTACAAAACTGGTTGACGAATATGTGAACCGAAGGGGTTGTCCAAATGTGTACTGGCGCGGTAAAACTCCGCAAAAAGTTTTAGGCCTAACAAAAGCGGAAATTATTGAACTTAGCAAAATTAATCCGGATTCTGAGCAATTCAACCTATATAAATTTTTCAACAAATCTGTACCGGGGCTGACCGCAGATGAAAAGCATAAATTTATGGAAAAATACAGTTCCTACGATCTAAGAGGGATACAATCAAAGGTTCCCGCACAGGCCGGATTA
>DAMDEB010000275.1:0-2967 GCA_032090075.1 Caproiciproducens sp. | reverse complement strand
AAAAAAGGTGTTTATATATTTAAGGGTGGAAATAATGCGGGAAGAATGAGAAAAGACATAAAGGCAATGGTTAAATTTGCAGATAAGATCTTAGCAGGAGAAAAATTATTATCAGCAGATGAGGAAGGGTATTTTGTAAGAGGTATAAGACATCAAGTTTGGCTTGACTCAATGAAACCAGCTGCGTATAGAGCTGTAGATATGATGATTAAAAAATTAAATGGTGAAGAATTTAAAACAGAATTACCAATTCCTAAACTAGATAGAGTAAAAATTGCAGATGCTATAAAAGATTTAAGTAAAGCTAATATAGCCTGCGTAACAACTGGGGGGATAGTACCAATAGATAACCCAGATAGAATACAATCTGCTTCCGCAACAAGATGGGGAAGGTATGATATATCAGAACTAGATAGGTTAGAAGTAGGAGTTTATAAAACTATACATGCAGGGTTTGATCCAGCAGCGGCTGATAAAGATCCAAATGTTATAGTTCCTCTAGATGCTTTGAAAGCTTATGAAAAGGAAGGGAAAATAGGAAAAATTCACAAGTATTTTTATTCCACAGTAGGAACAGGTACAACAGAGGCGGAAGCAGCTAGAATGGCTAGAGAAATAGTAAAATGTTTAAAGGAAGATAATGTGGATGGCGTTATATTAACTTCCACATGAGGAACTTGCACTCGTTGCGGAGCAACTATGGTAAAAGAGATAGAAAGAGAGGGAATTACTGTTGTTCAAATGTGTAATTTAATACCAGTTGCTAAAACTGTTGGTTCAAATAGGATCGTACCAACAATTTCTATACCATATCCACTTGGAAATCCCAAAGATACCAAAGGGCAGCAATGGAAATTGAGATATCACAGAGTAGGTGTGGCAATAGACTCTTTAGCAACTGACATTAAAGAACAATATATATTTGACATTAAAATTTAAAGCTTATCATTTATTATAGCATATAGTGTTAGATTATAATATATTTTTACCAATATATAAAATATAAAAGATCTAACACTATATTATAAATAAGGAGCTGTTTTTATGACCATCTCGACTTCTGTTCTTGCCGCGTTTATTTTTTCGGCGTCGGCTGAACTGCTGCTGCCAATCGTGATTTTACTGGTACTTTGCCTAAGAAAGAAAATTTCAGTGAAACCGATGTTCCTTGGCGCGGCGGCATTCTTCGTTTCACAAATCTGCCTGAGAATTCCAATTTTGCAGGTGTTGGGGGCACAAAGCTGGTTCAAGGCCTTTGCGTTGAATGTCATCCCCTACTACATCGCACTCGCCGTCACTGCGGGGCTGTTTGAAGAGAGCGCGCGTTATGTGTTCGCAGGGGGATTTTTAAAAGAACAGCGCGGTTTTAACGACGCACTTGCGTTCGGATTAGGCCACGGCTTTTGCGAGGTTATTTTGCTGACCGGAATGGCACAGATTAACAACATCATTTATACCGTTATGATTAACAACGGCAGTTTCAGCACAATTACTTCAAAACTACCCACAGCGACGAGCCAGCAGCTTTTATCCACCATGCTTGCAGTAAAGCCATCCATGGTCTATATTGGTGTTCTGGAGAGGGTATTCGCCGTCACATTCCATGTTTTCGCCACCGTATTGATTTTCAAAGGACTTAACGAACATAAAATCCGCTGCTATTTTCTTGCCATCGGGGCGCATGCGGTGCTCGATTTTGGTGCCGTCACGCTGTCAAAATATGTAAATATATGGGCAAGTGAAGGCTTTGCTTTCGTAGTCGCGCTCGCGGCTCTATTCTTGATTATGAAAATGAAGCCGTCGTTTCCGCAGAAAACGACCGGCACAGCAAATTATGAGCAAGTCATAAAGCAGCAGTAAAAAGACTTCATTTCCTTCATAAAATCCGACAACCAACGTCGAACAATTATTTTCTCAGATGCAGTAAGGGGCTGTCTCATTTTTGAGACAGCCCCACTTTGTTAAGTAATCAATATTAAAGAATGACCTCGCCGTCAACAGTGCCGGGCAAACCTGCCGCGTTGGCTTCGTCGGTGTCGATATGAACCGCAAGGCCCGCTGTTTTGCTGACTCTGGCGATGACATCGCCGAAAATCAGTGCACGCTCGTTATAGTTTAGTTTTATCTGAATATTCTGGCCGTCTTTCACACCAAATTCAACTGCCTGCTCCGGCGTAAAGTGCGCGTGGCGCTTTGCAACAACAACACCGTGATCAAGTGTAATTTCGCCCTTGGGTCCGATTACTTTGCAGCCGGGAGTTCCGGCAAGTTCACCGGACATACGGGTTGGAGCGTCGATTCCGATGGAGCGAGCTTCGGTCTTAGAAAGCTCAATCTGTGTTTCAGGACGAACAGGGCCGAGAATGGACATCTTAATGGAACTCTTTGGGCCGACAATTTCTACTTTTTCAGCACAGGCGAACTGGCCTACCTGAGATAACGCTTTTTTAGGAGTCAGTTGAACATCCTTACCGAACAAAGTTTCCAAATCTTCCTGTGTCAGGTGAATATGGCGTGCTGACGTTTCTACCATGATTTTCAATGTGAGCATCTCCTGTAATTCAAATAAAATTTTTTGTTGTGTAACTCTTTTATTGTACCTCATAAAAGCTCAAATTACAACATAAAACCCTATGTTATCCTTTTGCATTTCTGCCATTCATGCTATAATAATACATAATCATCAAAAGAAAGGGTGACCTCAAAATTGTTTGATAACTGGGAAGAACTTCAATCCGCGTGCCTCGGCTGCCGCAAATGCGACCTGTGTACAGGGCGCACCAACGTGGTGTTCGGCGTGGGGAACAAAGATGCCAAAGTGCTCTTTATCGGCGAGGGGCCGGGTGAAAATGAAGATTTGCAGGGCGAACCGTTCGTCGGCCGGAGTGGGCAGTTGCTCGATAAGATGCTGACCGCTGTTGACCTTGACCGGCACACCAATATTTATATTGCCAACATTGTCAAATG
>DAMDEB010000274.1:0-2981 GCA_032090075.1 Caproiciproducens sp. | reverse complement strand
AAGCCCTCTATCATCGCCGATAGGCGGCATTATACTTAAGATATTTTATTTGTGAAAGGCACCGTAAGCACTTTTCACTGACTGAATTAATTACGATTCAGATTATTGAATAGATTACGATTGGCAAAGGCATTTGGTTGCAATATAGATCCACTTTATGACACTAAGACCGCATAGGACAATCCGCGATCTTAATAAACATGGAGTGAGGTGATTATCTTGGCAGCCAAAAAGCCGTTTACATTTATCGGAACCAGCTACATCATTGATAAATCCGGTGACGGTTCCGTGCGCTGCCGGGAAGAAATTGTGCTTGAGCAGGTTCCAACTGCGGATGGTACATATCAATTCAAGCCGATAAAAAGGACAATATTGATGCCTGAATCTGAACAGTTGGAATGTGACAAAAAAATGATGAAGCATGCAGGAGAGGTCATGTCGGACTATCTCTTCGAATATACGGAAAAAGTATAATAAAAGAAATTACCTTTTAATGATACCACATGGAGGTAAATAAACAACCATAAAAAATGCCGCCCAATAAAGAGCGGCATTTAGGGAGGAATTATGAAAAAGTTTTATATGAATCCTCATATAAAGGCTTATAAGCTGTTTGGAATAATTAAAGTATAGCGGGCTGATGTGTTTTTAATGTGAACGCTATCTAAAGGTTATGTTAAAAATGTGAGATTTTATCTGTACCGGCTCATTCAATTGACTCTTTACAAGCCGCCTGTTGAGCCGCAATAATGCCGAGGTTGTCACCAAGAGCGCTAAAAAAACTCGAGAAGATATTTATATCATTCAGACTCATTCCTTTAGACATTGCAATTGCTGTAGTAGATGCAAGGAGAACAAGGTCGTCTCCTGAAGAGCACTGCGGCATCAATTATCACCTCAGACTCATAGTATGCTAACTTGAATTCCATAGTTAAAAAATTATTCTTTACACGGGGCGAAAGAAACAGTATTGTTGAGCAATGTCATAAGAACCTTTATAAGAATCTTTAATCTTTCCATCTGAACAGCAGCACACCTGCAACCATCAAAGCAATACCACTGTATTTTTGCCAACAGAAGGGAATTCGCTCCGAATCAAGAATTCCGAAGGCGTCGATTAACGCGGCGACCAGAAGCTGTGAGATCAAAATGACGGAAATGGCCACCGTAGGCCCTAACCCCTTGATAGACAGCATCACGGTGATGGTGATGACGATGCCCAGCACACCACCCAGAAGGTAAATCTTGTTTGTACCGCCCAATTCCCCGAAGTTCCCTTTGCCTAAAAGCAGCAGGGCAATGACAGACAAGACGAATGCTACTCCCTGCACTAAAACATTTGATTCATACAACCCGATGCGGTCGCTCAGACGAGTATCCATGACCCCTTGAAAACTCATAGCCGCCCCCGCAAGAATACCAAAAAGAATACCTAACACACTGAATCCCCCCTGCGTTATTTGTCACCTGTTTAGAAGTATCTTTTCCAGAAAGAGGTACAACATACAACTGCACCCCTTTTGTTATTTCAGTATGTCCTACTGTCTAACGAAAGGGGTGCAGTTTATTCTCGGTGTGTTACGTTTTATTTTTAAAAATCGGTCAGTCGCTATACCCTTTGAACCAGACTTGCGTTATCCCAGTCGGCTAACACCACGTTATCAGCGTCTTTTTCAAGTATCTCGAAATACGCGGTGTATTTTTTACCATCTTCGTCAATACAAGCAACAGAGTAATTATCCGCGCTGATCCCTAATCCGAAAACGCCGGCAAAGCTCGGTGTACCCGTCATTGCGAATTGCTTTCCTTCGTAAACCGTAAACCCATATTTGCTCCCTGCTGCTTCATAACCGTTTGTATCGGCAATCACTTTTACGGATTGATCCAGCCCGTCATGTGATAAATCCCCTGCGGCAGCACGCTGCTGGTCAATGTATCCCTGCGCAGCTGCATGCGTCTTAAATGGTGCCGAAACATGAAAGCCGCCACTGCCATTGGGGGTTTTAACGACATACCGGCTTCCCTGATGTGCTATTTCATAGCTTTTCATAACAGCTCCTCTTTTCTGCCCTAATGGGATATTGTCTATTTATAACAATTTTATCAGTCATTTCAATTAAATAATAGAACTTATTCTGATTTAAGTCAAGATGTTTCATCGATGACAATGCATCAAAAATTCTCCCACAACGCGCAGTAAAGAAATGGAAAGTCCGCAAGGCCGAGAGCCATGCGGACTTTCCATGTTGGTCGGTATATAGAATCAAATCATTTTACCTCATTATTAAAGTTTTACGCTATAACAAATCGGGATTAGGTCCTCCATACTGTGCGGAAATCAGCTTTGCAAGCGCAGCGTTCGGAGTTGTTATTTTGACAGGGTATTGCAGACGTTTTTCGTAAATCCACATTACTTATCGCCTCCTTGGTCAATCTCCCATGGCCATGGATTGGCAACCCAATCCCAGCGGCTGGAGGTCGCACTTGTTAGATGAAGGGGACCATAGGCCGCTTCATACTTTTCAATCAGATCAGCTGTTATCTTGCGGTATTCCTCAAGTTTTTGCGCCGCCCTGCAGTCGTTTGGATGGGTGTCTAAAAAAATATGAAGCTCCCACATTGAAAATTGGTAGGAGTTGATTTTTTGCATCAATTTTTCCTGTTCATTCATTTCCGGTCACCTCTGCCGCGTAAAAACGGTTTGTCAAGTTCGGGGAATATAGTGCCGCACTCCATTCCTCTTTCGGGCATATAGACTGTACCAAACTGTTGAAACGGAATATAGGCCATTGCGGGAACAACTACTGCGGGAAGCGGCGGAGTATTCAGTGCACAAAACGCACCCTCCATCATATCTTTGTTGCTTGCGCCCTGCATGTTGCTCATATTGGGCATGCTGCTTGCACCCGCTACGCTGCCCATGTTGGGCATGCTCATATTGGGCATGCTGCTCGCACCCGCCACGCTGCCCATGTTAGGCA
>DAMDEB010000273.1:2732-3043 GCA_032090075.1 Caproiciproducens sp. | reverse complement strand
AATGATATAGTCCGCCTTTTCACGCACTGGCTTTAAAACTCCACGTTCCAGTTTAACCGCCTGTTCCAATGAACCAAGGCAGTTTTCAGCCAGCGGATGCTTCCGTCTCGTTTCTTTAAATCGATTGATTAATACATAATCATTGGCGTCTAAAAACAAAATTCGATATTCTTTTTTTTCACTTTTCAATTCATCAAGCGTTTCCAATAAGCTCGAAAACATATCTCCGCCACGAATGTCGGTTACTACTGCGACGCGGGAAAGAGCCCCTTTGGCCTGTTGCGAAAGTTCATAAAACGCTGTTATGAGTT
>DAMDEB010000273.1:0-2693 GCA_032090075.1 Caproiciproducens sp. | reverse complement strand
CCTCAAGCGCATCAACAGCGCGGGACTTGCCGGCTCCGGATAGCCCGGTAACAATTAAAAATTCCATACTTCCTCCAAAATCAGCCAAAGGTTTTCACTTCGCATTCCAAAGCGACGTTTGTTTGCTGATAGACGGTGTTTTTAATAATATCAATTAGGTTTAGTACGTCCTTGCAGGTTGCTCCACCAACATTGACTATAAATCCTGCATGCTTTTGGCTGACCATTGCACCACCCACGGTTCTTCCCTTTAAGCCGCATTGTTCAATCAATGTGCCTGCAAAATTACCCTCCGGGCGTTTAAATACACTTCCTGCACTCGGAAGTTCAAGTGGCTGTTTTGATTTTCTGCGGTTAAAAAGATCATCCATTGAAGCTGCAATCAGCTCTTTGCTGCCTTTTTGCAATTGCAGTGTCAGCGATAAAATTGTACAGCCGTTATCGGTATAAGCGCTATGACGATAACCAAGCTGTAACTCATTGCCTGTTAAAGTCGAAATTTCGCCCGATTTTGTAACATGCGTGCAGGCAGTCAGAACACTTTTCATTTCACAATTATATGCACCGGCGTTCATAAAGGCCGCACCGCCCGCCGCGCCGGGGATACCCCAAGCAAATTCAAGACCGGTGAGAGAGTTCACTTTTGCAAAAAGGCAGGCATCAGCCAGAGTGGCACCGGCACCACATTCTACAACGTTAGGTTCGGCCAGTGTAATCTGCCTGAAATCTCCATTAAGAGCGACAACAGCACCACGAATTCCATTGTCGCTGACAAGCATATTGGAACCATTTCCGATTGGCAGCAGCGGCACAAAAAGCTCGCTTGCCAACCGGTACAATTCTTTAATTGCTTCTTTGGTGTACACCGTAATAAACAAATCAGCAGGACCGCCAATTCTAAAAGTAGTGTGAAGGCTCATCGGTTCATCTCGGCAAACCTTACAGCCAAATTGCTCGGCTGCCTGTGCTAATTGATCAATCTGATTCATTGTTCCCCTCCAGCTATTGCAATTTTAATAACGGATCCTTGACAACAACGGAATGTTCCCTCAAATACGCCTGAAAACGCGCAACGCTTGAATTAACTACAAGCTCCTCCGGAAAATCCAATTCCTCCAAAAGCGCTAAAGAATGTTCAAAACAACCTACGCCGGTAGAAAAATGAGAATCAGAATTTACGATAATGGGCACACTATGCTTTTTACAAACTTCTATGATTTTGATGCAGTTCGGAATCGATTTTTTACGCGCAATATTACTGCCTTCATTTATTTCAACCAATTTTCCTTGCCGGCCAAATTCAGGGATTACGGTCTCATAGTCATACTTGTATTCAGTTGAGCCGCTGTGACCAATCACATTGACGTGCGGATTTTTTGCAATATTCAGCCACGCATTCGTAACTGATTCCACCGTTGGCTTTTCCGGTACCATGGCATCGCTGTGTATGGAGGCAACGATCCAGTCCAATTTATCGGCACATTCATCTTCTAGGTCGGTATTCCCTTCAAAATCAATCACATCGGTTTCCTGTCCGCGAAGAACAAGTACACCCTCGAGCATATGTGGAACTACCCTCAAGTTCGTAAAATACCAGCGCCCCGGTGCACTGGGCATATTGATACCATGGTCGGTAATTGCGATGGCATATAGTCCTTTTAAGGAAGCTGCATGCACCATTTCCTGCAAACTGCTGTACGCGTGGGTAGATGCTGTTGTGTGCGTGTGTGTATCTGCTATGATATTCATCTTTTACTCCTAATCCTATCTTCCGTTTTATAAGTCCAAATCTAATTTTTTCTCCTGCTGCTGCATTGAGGAAATATCCATGCCAAGGTTTTGAAGTAGTTCCTGAGCAGCATTATATCCCATCTTTTTCTGACGATTATTCATTGCCGCGACCTCAATAATGACAGCTAAGTTTCTGCCAGGCTTAACAGGAATAGTCAGCACAGGCACTTTAATACCGAGGATCTCAGTATATTCGCTGTCAATTCCCATGCGATCGTAGACCTTTTGATTATCCCAAATTTCAAGATTAATGACCATGTCTATTTTCTCGGTCATCTTAACAGCACCCATACCAAAAATACGGCGGGCATTGATAATGCCTATGCCGCGAAGCTCAATAAAATGCCGAATGTTTTCGGGGGCCTGTCCTACAAGAGATTTCGCTGACACACGGCGAATTTCGACCGCATCGTCTGCAATGAGTCGATGACCGCGTTTAATTAGCTCGATTGCAGTTTCACTTTTACCAACACCGCTGTCACCAATCAACAGGATTCCTTCACCGTAAACCTCAACCAGAACGCCATGGCGAGTGATACGTGGAGCAAGCTCGACATTCATATACGATACAAGTGCGGCGACCAGGCTGGAAGTTGTATCAGGTGTACTTAAAAGCGGTATTTCATTCGCCTTGATCGCCTCTAAAAGTTCTGGCATCGGTTCAATACTGCGAGCAATAATGGCAGCGGGCGGCTTTTTCGAGAAAATCTCATTCAGTACTTTGGAACGTTCCTCAGATGAAATTGATTTCAAGAAAGAGGCCTCCGCATTGCCAAAAATAATAATCCTGCTGGTGTCGTAGTAATCATAAAACCGATTTAATTCAAGTCCGGGACGGTTCACATCCATTGAAGAAATCAAAACTTTTTCAGCATCACCGGGCATATGAATAATATCAAGTG
>DAMDEB010000272.1:1341-3056 GCA_032090075.1 Caproiciproducens sp. | reverse complement strand
AGCAGAGAAATCACCACGCAAATGAGCGGGATTACCGCAAGCGCCCCACAAAGCGAAGCGAAGAGTACCTTGCTTTTTTTATTTTTAACAGCCGTACCCTTGATGATTTTTACCGCACAGCCAAAATTACAAAATGGTACTTTAAATAGTTGGTTGATCATATCCGGTAAAAAATATCCGCCTAAAGATTGTTCAAGCCGGGTGGAAGTCAGAACCGCTACCCAATAGGCCGTGACACCCATAAGAAAAAGAAGATTTAGAAATTGCAGGGACACATTGGAGAAAAGCGAAAAATTCAACGAGGACAGCAATATGAGTGCAAGATAGCCATTGTTTTGTCTTGAGATTAGTACGCCCCTCTTTTTTGCATAAAGCAGCGCTATCCCACAAAAAACAACCGTAAACAAGGTAACGCCAAGGCCCAAGTGATACGGATTAATTAGCCAAACAAACAAATAGCCGCACACAAGTGTGAGCAAAGCAAAAACGGCATCATTATTTTCAAAAAGAATAGGAATTTCCTTCTTTTTTTGAATCGGAGTCTGACCATACCTGAGTGTTTCAGGCAAATTAGACGCACCAGTGGTTTGGGTTGCCAAATCGGCCCCATTTTCTTGCGTTGTATTCATTTCTTATACTCCTTTATTCCGTATCGCTGTATTCTAAAATATCCGCAGGCTGGCACTTCAGCTCACGGCACAATGCTTCAAGGGTTGAAAAGCGCACCGCTTTCGCTTTGTTGTTTTTTAATATGGATAAATTTGCCGGCGTGATTCCTATCTTTTCGGAAAGCTCACCGGATGAAATTTTCCGTTTCGCCATAATTACATCTAAGTTTACGATAATGGGCATATTTTTCTCCATTCCTCTAAATGGTAAAATCATTTTCACTTTTTAATTCAATTGCCTGTTCAAAAATATTCTTAATTACGCGGATAATCAGTGCGAAGAAAGCACATGCAATCGCCAAAAGAAAAAATGAGGCATAATAAAATCCCGAAACAAATGTGACCACGCCAACACCAATGCAGCTCCATGAGATAATACGGAGCATTCTCGTGTTGTCATTCACAAATACACTGCCTGCCCGGATATTTTTCAGTAAGGTATTCAAGCAGTAAAGCAGAATAAACCCCGGTACCGCACAAACATAGATTGTGATGCGAAACGGCAGATGTAGTGTCTGCGTGCCCGGTGCATTCCCAAAATACCAGTTAACAACCATAGGTGCGGCACATACGCCAATCACCAATAATATGGCAAACAGCCTGGTGCAAAATATGGAAAGTGTTACCGACTTTGAACTATTCCACATAAAGTTCCCCCCCCCTAAATTGTTTTTCGATTGTTATTATAACACGCAATTCTACAAATATCAATATATTTATATTGTTTATCAATATATTATATTTGTAATTCAATAAAATAAGCCGCAAAGAACATTTCTGTCTTTGCGGCCTACACTATAAACTAAATCATCTTGTTAAATTCTTCCTCGGAAATCACAGTAATACCAAGTTGCTGTGCTTTTACAAGCTTGCTGCCGGCATCTTCACCGGCCAGAACATAGTCGGTCTTTTTCGAAACGCTGCCGGAAACTTTTCCGCCGTTCTGCTCAATAATAGCACTTGCCTGTGATCTTGATAAAGTAGGCAGTGTGCCCGTCAGTACAAAGGTCTTGCCTTGGAAGTGATTATCGCTCACAATGGTTTTAC
>DAMDEB010000272.1:688-1331 GCA_032090075.1 Caproiciproducens sp. | reverse complement strand
TTTAAGCCGATATGTGGAATTCCAAGCGCAAATATGAGTCTGTAAAGATCATTGTCTTTTGACCGCTCCACCGCATCAATCAAATTCTGCGATGATTTTTCCCCCATGCGCTCCATCGTCACCAACTGATGCAACTGCAAATCATACAAGTCCGCAGGCGAAGAAAGCAGCTTAAGACCGACCAGCTGTTCAATAACAGCGGGACCAAGCCCATCTATATCCATTGCATCGCGGCTGGTGAAGTGAATCAGATGGCGCAGGAGCTGCGCAGGACATTCCGGATTGGTACAGCGCGTTGCAGCTTCACCCTCCTGCCGTATGACCTCAGTGCCGCAGGAAGGGCACACCGCAGGTATTATATATTGACTTGAACCATCCGCATGAGAAACAACCGAAACTACCTCGGGAATGATTTCCCCTGCTTTTCTCAAAATAACAGTATCACCGATACGAATATCTTTTTCAGCGATAAAATCCTGATTGTGAAGCGTTGAACGGCTGACAGTGGTCCCCGCAAGTGTAATCGGCTCAAAAATAGCAGTTGGCGTTAAAACACCGGTTCGGCCCACATTAATTTCTATATCAAGAAGTTTGGTTTCCTTCTCTTGCGGCGGATATTTAAATGCCTCCGCCCATTTTGGAA
>DAMDEB010000272.1:0-678 GCA_032090075.1 Caproiciproducens sp. | reverse complement strand
ATTGATCACGCTGCGAGAAGGAATTAACCTTGATAACCGCTCCGTCAATAGAGTAATCAAGCGTTCCCCGCAGCTCACCGATTTTTCTGACTTCATCAATTACCTGATCAATCGTATCGCATGGTGTAAAGAAAGGAGGCACGGTAAATCCCAACTCTTTTAAGAAATAAAGTGCCTCATCGTGATTATGAAGCTCGGCACCATTTATTTGCTGCACATTGAACACGAAGATATCCAACACACGGGATGCAGTCACTTTTGGATTCTTTTGCCGCAAGGAACCCGCTGCTGCATTACGGGGGTTTTTAAAGGGCTTCTCATCATTCAGTTCCTGACGTTCACACAGCTTAAAAAAGCTGTCGTGTGACATATAAACTTCGCCGCGTACCTCAATATAAGGCAACGGTTTGGAAAGCTTCATCGGCACGGTACGGATCGTTCTGATATTTTCAGTCACATCCTCGCCGACATTTCCATCTCCGCGTGTTGAACCACGCACAAAGATGCCGTCACGATATTCAATGGAAACCGAAAGCCCGTCGAATTTGGGTTCTACAATATAAACCGGAGCATCAACAACCGCACGCACCTTTCGGTCAAAGTCGAGGAGTTCCTGTTCGGAAAAAGAATCGTGCAAACTTTCCATTACAACAGTATGAACGACTTTGTCAAATTGGT
>DAMDEB010000271.1:2434-3084 GCA_032090075.1 Caproiciproducens sp. | reverse complement strand
ATCACCGACAGCGAAGCCTGTGTGCGCTGTGCCGAGGGCAAGGACGGCGTGAACAACTTGATGGGTATTTACTCCTGCGTGACCGGCTTAACGAACGAACAGATTGAAAAAGAATTTGAGGGCAAGGGCTACGGCGACTTTAAAATTGCTGTGGGCGAGGCCGTTGTCGAGCATCTGCGCCCGATACAGGAGCGCTACGCCGATTACAGCAAGAATAAGGACTACCTTGAGAAGTGCTACACCGACGGTGCGCAGAAAGCGTTCTCCATTTCCAACCGCACACTGAGCAAGGTAATGAAAAAAGTTGGCTTTATTCCAAAAGCGTTCTGATTAAGTATTATTGTTTCGAAATATCGGATTAATTTCAAATGTGGCAGGAGGCAATTCGATGAATACAATGATTTTAGTAGTGAGCATCTTACTTATTGTTTTTCTTATCATATGGGCAGTCGCCGGTGCACAAAAATCCTCTAACAGCGGCAAAGGACTTGTTGATGAGAATGCTCCTATTTCAGAAAAATATGCCACTGTACAGGAAAAACACATTGAAAAAGTAATGACCGGTACTTATCAAATGCCCGGACATTATCTTGCATATATGGTTCAGTTTCGTTTTGACAATGGTGATGAAACCAGCATAGCTGTGCCGC
>DAMDEB010000271.1:0-2424 GCA_032090075.1 Caproiciproducens sp. | reverse complement strand
CGATATTCCGATTGGTTCACGGGAAATATTAATCACGCAAAACGGGAATCTCATTGATTTTGGAGACCTATTGGGCGAGAGTTTGCCTGACGATGACGCGGACAAAAACTGAACTGAAAACCAAGGACGGCTCCGGATTCGGAGCCGTCCTTGGTTTTCAGTAATATCTTTTAAGTTTGCATTATTCTTTCTAATTGTATTCTAAAAAATGCAACGTTCATCATTTTTCGGTGGATTATAGCGCCGGTTTGTGGTATGATGCTGTTTTAAGTTTACCAAACCGAAACGAGAAAGGCTGGAAGCCATGCGCAGCGAAAATTCGATTAAAAATATCATTGTCAATATTGGAAGTCAATTGCTCAATATTGTTCTGGGCTTTGTTTGCAGAACCGTTTTTATCAGAACGCTTGGCGAAGCTTACCTTGGAGTGAGCGGTTTGTTCAGCAACATTCTGACGCTGCTGTCACTTACGGAGCTTGGCGTTGGCACCGCGATTGCTTTCAGTATGTATAAGCCCCTCGCTGAAAACGACCACAAAAAAATCGGCGCGCTCATGGGACTTTATAAACGTGCCTACCGCGTCATCGGGCTGGTTGTAGCTGCCGTTGGCCTTGCATTCACCCCGTTCTACCCGTATTTTATCAAGAACCCGCCGGATATTCCCAACCTTACAATCATCTACCTCTTATATATCTTTAATACAGTTATCACCTACTTTTTTTCATACAAACAATCCATCATCAACGCCGATCAAAAAAATTATATCTGCACCCTGTATCAGTACGGTTTTTCGATTGTACAGAATGTCGCGCAGATCGCAATTTTGTTCATAACGCGGAATTTTATTCTTTATCTGTGCATACAGATTGTATTCAGCTTTCTTACCAACTTTCTCCTTGCAAGAAAAGCCCAAAAGATGTACCCTTATCTGAATAAATACGACAAGGAAAAGCTTGGTAAGGATGATAAGGCCTCGATCATAAAAAATATCAAGGCGATGTTTATGCATCGCATCGGCAGCGCGGTGGTAAACGGAACTGATACTTTGGTTATGTCGAGCTTAGTCGGCATTATCAGCGTTGGTATTTATTCAAATTATTTTTTGATGACAAACACTTTGCGGAACCTGACTTCACAAATCTTTGCCGGAATCACCGCGAGCGTCGGCAACCTTGGCGCATTGGAGGATAAGAAAAAATCCTATCAGATATACCTTTCGATTAACTTTGCGGGATTTTGGATATTCAGCTTCTGTTCCATTTGCCTTTTCTGCCTTTTTAATCCGTTCATAACCATATGGACAGGACGAAAAGACCTTTTGTTTTCCGTGCCCGTTGTATTTTTGATTGTACTGAACTTTTACGCTACCGGCATGCGGCAAGCGACCTTGACCTTTAAGGATGCATTTGGCTTGTTCTGGTATGACCGCTACAAAGCGGTTATTGAAGCTGTGATAAACCTGATTACATCTATTATTTTGACGCAGAGGTATGGTGTGGCAGGCGTTTTTATTGGTACCCTCATCAGCACGATTACAATTGATTTTTGGGTGGAACCGTTGGTCTTGTTTAAGCATGGCTTTCACAGCCCGGTCAAACCTTTTTTTATTCGGTACGCTTATTACGCCGTGCTGACCGCCGCGGTGGGCTTTTTGACTTGGTACGCGTGCTCTTTTGTTCCCGGTTCGGGTTTTTCCGCCTTTGCTGTAAAGTGTGTGATTTGTTTGATTGTACCCAACGTGCTTTACCTTGCAATCTTTTGGAGTACAAAGGAATTTCAGTACCTGAAAAGCTTTGTCAAGCTTCAAAAGTTACGCGGAACAGCTTCATAGCTTAAACGAATACTAAAATCCATTAAAAACGTGAAATCACGTTTTTATAGCGCGAACCGCGTTGGATTTTAATTGAAGAGTAGTATAACAATGGCCGCATCCGCTTTAAAAGCGGGTGCGGCCATTTCATTACGAAATCAATTTATTTACAGAGGTAATTCAGCTTACCGACTTCAATTCCATCCTTGTAATAGATGCGCGGCACTCGCTTTGAAATCATACACGCGAGTTCATAGTTGATGGTGCGGTTGTACGCGGCAAGTTCATCCAAGGTGATGCGGGCTTCCCCATCGCGGCCAAACACGGTCACAATGTCGCCTTCCTTCACATCCGGTACCGAGGTAACGTTCAGCATCAGCTGATCCATGCACACGCGGCCGATGATTTTTGCTTTGCGTCCGCGCACAAGCATGCTGGCTTTCTGATAAAGATGCCTTGGATAGCCGTCTGCGTAGCCAATCGGCACAGTGGCAATCTTCGTAGCCTTTTTCGTAATGTATTTGCGTCCGTAGCTCACGGCAGTCTGCGGCTCAACGGTTTTTACAAGCGAAACGATGCTTTTCAATTCCATGGCCGGTATCAGGTCAATGCTG
>DAMDEB010000270.1:1858-3124 GCA_032090075.1 Caproiciproducens sp. | reverse complement strand
ACCGAAGTTTTAAAATCTTTAACCCCGGTTATCGAACAAAATCCACAGTACCAGAAGGCTGGCATTCTTGAAAGGCTGACCGAGCCGGACAGGCAGGTCAAATTCCGCGTTTCATGGACCGACGATAGCGGTAAGGTTCGTGTAAACCGCGGCTACCGCGTACAGTTCAATAATGCAATTGGGCCGTATAAAGGCGGACTTCGCCTACACCCATCCGTAAACATCGGTATCTTAAAGTTTTTAGGATTTGAACAAATTCTAAAAAACTCCCTCACCGGTCTGCCAATCGGCGGAGGCAAGGGTGGTTCTGATTTTGACCCAAAGGGCAAATCTGACCGGGAGATAATGGCGTTTTGCCAGAGCTTTATGACAGAGCTTTATCGCCACATTGGCCCTGATACGGATGTCCCGGCTGGTGACATCGGTGTGGGCGGCCGCGAAATCGGTTATTTGTTCGGTCAGTACAAGCGCCTCACAAATGAGTATTCAGGTATTCTCACCGGTAAAGGTCTGACTTATGGCGGTTCGCTTGCCCGTACTGAAGCAACCGGATTCGGCCTGCTCTATTTCACTGACGCAATGCTCAGAAAAAACAAAAAATCTATTGTTGGGAAAGTAATCGCCGTCTCCGGTGCCGGTAACGTCGCAATCCATGCATGCCAAAAAGCACAGGAACTTGGCGGTAAAGTTGTTACGATGAGCGATTCCACCGGTTGGATTTATGATGCCGATGGAATTGACCTCAAAACAATTAAGGAAATAAAAGAAGTCAGGCGTGGTCGCTTGTCCGAATATAAGGCATATCGCCCGAATTCTGTTTACCATGTAGGCAAGGGCGTTTGGAGCATTCCGTGCGACATTGCGCTTCCTTGTGCAACGCAAAACGAACTTCTTATCGATGATGCAAAGCTGCTCGTTAAAAATGGTGTGTTTGCAGTTGCCGAAGGTGCCAACATGCCTACAAGCATTGAGGCCACCGAATACTTACAAGGAAATGGGGTTCTCTTCGCACCGGGCAAAGCTTCCAACGCAGGCGGCGTTGCAACGTCCGCTCTTGAAATGAGCCAAAATAGTATGCGCCTATCATGGACATTTGAAGAAGTTGACGCAAAGTTAAAGGACATAATGGAAAATATTTTTCAACATACTTCGGATGCAGCCGATCAATACGGCTATTCAAAAAATTACGTGGTCGGTGCTAATATCGCAGGCTTCGTAAAGGTTGCCGATGCAATGCTTGCGCAGGGCACAGTTTAATTTTAATAT
>DAMDEB010000270.1:465-1848 GCA_032090075.1 Caproiciproducens sp. | reverse complement strand
ATTTGTTATAAATCACAATATATTGTTCCTTTTAATTCTGAGAATTGTCTAAATATATAAAATTTCATCGTGGTTATTGTTGATTATTACTGGTCAGACTGCTTGATATTTCAAAACTATGGACTTATACTGTAAATGAAAGATGTTACATATTAAAAGGAGGAAAATTATGGAAGAACCAAAAATAGCACAAAAAGGACCTTATCCGGTAGAAGTAAAGCAAGGGCAAACGTATTATTGGTGTGCCTGTGGCAGAAGTTCAACTCAGCCATTCTGTGATGGGTCACATAAGGTGACTTCCTTAACTCCGGTACCTTACACAGCAGAAAAAGATGAAACAGTTTATTTCTGCGGCTGCAAGCATACAGGACATCCACCGATGTGTGACGGAACTCATAACAAGCTTTAATTCTTATAAAGCGCCTGACAAAATGTCGGGCGCTTTTGTCTATATTATTAAGACCTATGTTTTCCTGTTTTATTGTGTTCCAAAGTTATAAAATTCTTGTTTGTTTTTAATTTCTTCACAATTTGATTGTTTTAACCTAAAAACTCCTTATAAACATCATGTATTTTATTAATTCATCTGATTTTTATTCATTTGCTAAATTGTCTATTTATGCGACTTTTTTCGCTATTGCAATTTTCCATTATTTCCGTTACACTACAGATGTTGTACAACGAACTTAAATTAAAAGGATGTTTTAAAATGCGAAAAATCACTGTCAACATAAAGTCATTACAGGAAAAGTTGTTGGAAATTGAAAAAGATGGTATGGGATTAGTAGAACTTTACATGGTTCCAAGTCAAACGGAAGGTGATAATACTTACCCCGCTTTTTTACACTTTGAAGGTGTTTCTGAAAACGGGTCGTATACAGATTACGAAGGAATTGATGAATTTTCAGTTGCAGACTGTTTGCTAATGCATAAATCCGCATAATACCTCTTTTCTTATCTGCTTCAACATCAGAACCCGGGCGATAAACCTTTAAACGCAGTGTGAAAGTGCTGCGGATATCCTCAAAGGCCTTGATGCTTCTCCTAAAAGCACTTAGATAGTTGTTGTATTTAAGAGGTTTACATGCTATAATTTGCACATAAGCAGATAAAATAAAGGGAGGCTAAATTTGTGAAATTATATGACATCGATGTTGTAAAACTAATCGAACTTTTAGACAAGGCAAAAGGGAATGTATATTTGGTTACTGAAGACGGCAACACTCTTAATTTAAAGAGCAAGCTTTGCCAGTTATATGGCGTTAGGGCACTCTTAGAAAGTGCAAAGAATTCAACTGTTTCTGCTGAACTAAACGTTGAAAATCCAGAAGATGAATTAATGTTTATCAATTATATGATGAGCAAATAAACAGTTTACAAACA
>DAMDEB010000270.1:0-455 GCA_032090075.1 Caproiciproducens sp. | reverse complement strand
GAAATGACCCCAAAAAGTTAGACAAATAATGAAGTTAAGCAGCCGAAAGGGCTTGTAGTCTGTGAATAGCAGGCGGCAAGCCCTTTAACTTTGCCTTAATGCGGCGGTTGTTGTAGTAATCAAGGTAGATAATGAGCTCGGTCTTGAAGTGATCCATGGATTTAAATTTCTGCAAATACAACAGCTCGCTTTTGAGCAGACCAAAAAAATTCTCAATTATGGCGTTGTCCAAACAGTTTCCTTTGCGACTCATGCTCTGCCGAACCCCCTTTTCTTTCAGCATTTGCTGATACTGCTTGTGCTGGTATTGCCAGCCTTGGTCGGAATGCAAAACAAGATTTGTACCATCCGGAATTCTTGTGAAAGCTTCATTCAGCATCTCCGTTACCATGGAGAGCACAGGCTTGTCAGAAATAGAATAGCTGACAATATCCCTGCTGCACAGATCGAGAATT
>DAMDEB010000269.1:2577-3138 GCA_032090075.1 Caproiciproducens sp. | reverse complement strand
AGTGGCTTGTACAAGTAATCAACTCGGTTAATTTTGATGATTATGAATCGCTGCAATATTTCCAGCGCGTACTGATCAATTCCGGTGTTATTGATGCTTTGCGTGAAGCCGGTATCCAAGAAGGCGACACGGTTAGTATTTATGAGATTGAATTTGACTTTATGGAATAGGATATTTTCTTCTGCAAGGCTTCTGCAAATGGCAAGAGGTACCTGCGGCAAAAGAGATTTAAAACAGAGTAGGAGTGCTATTTTTGGAACGCTTATATAATGCAGACTGTGATCCGAAACTTTTGAGCCCATTGACACTTGCTTTTATCGGGGATGGTGTTTTTGAGCTGTTTGTAAGGGAACGTCTTGTGTGCAAAGGGAACTGCCCGGTGAATTCCCTGCACAAAAGTTCCGTTGCACAAGTTTGCAGCAGTGCGCAAGCACAGGCATCACAAAAGCTGATTCCGATTTTGACGGAGGATGAGACAGAGGTGTACAAGCGTGGAAGAAACGCGCATACAAACCATGTTCCGAAAAATTCATCCATAGCCAATTATCACGCGGCAACCGC
>DAMDEB010000269.1:1473-2567 GCA_032090075.1 Caproiciproducens sp. | reverse complement strand
TATGTATATCTGACTGGGAACCTCGGCAGGCTGCGAGAACTTTTTGATTTAATGTGTGATAATGCTTAATTGATTTTTACGGAGGTGTCATTGTGATTCCTGCTACTCATAAAGAAAAGGCAGCTGAAATTATTAAGGATATTCTTTTTTTGGTTGCCGGCAGTTTGATTTATGCTGTTTCGGTTAATGTGTTTACTGCTCCAAACCGGATTGCGCCGGGCGGCGTTACCGGTATGAGCATTATGATAAATTATATTTTCCACTGGCCGATTGGTGTGTTAAGCCTGCTGCTGAATATTCCAATCTTTATTTGGGCAATTGTTGAAATTGGATACAAGCTTGTCGGCAAAACAATGGTTGCGACCGTATTTGTTTCTGTTGCGATCGACCTTACAGCTATGATTATTCCAAAATACCATGGCGATCATATGCTTGCTGCTATTTTTGGCGGAATTCTCGAGGGAATTGGTTTGTCCCTTGTTTTTATGCGAGGTGGTACGACCGGCGGGACAGATATGATTGCAAGGCTGCTTGGCAGACATTTTCGTAATGTTTCCATGGGTAAGCTGATGCTCACGATTGATATGACGGTTGTTATTACTTCGGCGGTTGTTTACCATAGCTTAGAAAGCGCACTTTATGCTGTTATTGCTATTTTTGTTTCTACCAAACTGATTGATACTGTTTTGTATGGCACAGATATAGGGACAGGAAAATTGTTGTTTATTATGTCCGAACAAAATGATGCCATTGCACAGGATATTTTAACTGATATGGACAGAGGAGTAACAGTATTAAAATCACGTGGGGCTTATAGTGGACGTGAAGGGGAAGTTTTGCTTTGCGCCGTGCGCCGTTATGAAGTTTTTAAGGTTAAGGATATTGTCCTTTCCTATGATAAAAATGCGTTTATGATTATCGGGGATGCCGGAGAAATATCAGGTGAGGGCTTTCGCCAGGTAAAACCGGATGATAAAACGCTTAAAGAACTGTTTGCGAAGGCAAAAAACAAATAATAAACAGGCGGTCTTGTATTTATTACAAAACCGCCTGTTTTCACAGCTTGTTCAATTAGTAGTTCTTATAATTCTGGC
>DAMDEB010000269.1:0-1463 GCA_032090075.1 Caproiciproducens sp. | reverse complement strand
TGTAGAATTTGTTTTATTAGTGGACTGTGTGGAATCAGTGTCAGCTTCAGTGTAATTATAGGAATTCTTTTTTTGGGTTGCCTCATTGGTGGTATTATTTTTGCTATTATTTGTGCTATTATTTGTGCTATTGTTTGTCTTGTTGCTTGTGCTGTTGCTATAGTTTTGCTGTGTCTTATTTGTCTTTGAAGTTTGTTTATCCAAGATATTCACCCCCTTCGAACCTATTATTAGTATCTTCGTGTGAAATATACCATTCATTTTTTGGAGCTGATTAATTTGATGTTATTGCCACAAGAATTTAAAAATAGAATGAAAATCATGCTTGATGGGGAGTATAATAATTTTATTGATTGTTATCAACAACCGCACTATCGCGGAATCAGGCTGAATACGTTGAAATGTGATGAGAGGACTTTAAAAGCGGCCCTACCGTTTTCAATAACATCTGCGCCATTTTCCCCACTGTCCTATTATATTTCAGCAGATGCCGAAAAAATCGGCTCACTTCCTATGCACCACGCAGGCGCTTTCTATTCACAGGAACCGTCGGCCGCCAGTGCGGTAACGGCGCTTAACCCGCGACCGGGTGAAACCGTGCTTGATTTGTGTGCAGCCCCAGGCGGAAAATCAACACAAATAGCGTCTCTTTTGCAAGGACAGGGTTTGCTGTGGTCAAACGAATTGATTAAAAGCAGAGCGAATATTCTTCTTTCCAATCTGGAGAGAATTGGCGTTCAAAACGCAGTTGTGTCCTCCTGTCATCCGGAAATACTTTGCACGGCGCTTTCCGGATATTTTGACAAAGTGTTGGTGGATGCACCTTGTTCCGGAGAGGGTATGTTTCGGCGTGATGAACAAGCTGTGCAGGACTGGAGTGCGGGGCATGTTGCAGCTTGTGCCACACGTCAGCTTGCCATTCTGCAAAGTGCAGCAAATGCGCTAAAAGAAAACGGAACACTTGTTTACTCGACTTGTACTTTTTCTATGGAGGAAAATGAGGGTGTAATTTCAGCCTTTTTAAAATATCACAGCGATTTTGAGCTTGTTGATTGCGGCCAGAATTTTGGACGTCCAGCATTTTTGCCAAAAGCCCGCCGAATTTTTCCAATGGATGGCGGAGAAGGGCATTTTGTTGCAGTTCTAAAAAGATTATCTCCCAACAATGAATATCCGCAGCCATATTCTCCCCGCACATCTTCTATGCATGATATGGCAGAGGACTTATACCACCAGCTTTTCCAAATAGAATTGAATCATACAATCGAACAATTTGGTAATTATTTTTTGCTGTTGCCTAAAACATTACCGTATTTAAAGGGACTTGGCGTTATTCGTGCGGGTGTATTGCTTGGAGAGGCAAAGACTAACCGCATAGAGCCTGCGCATGCAGCATTTATGTCGTCAAAACCCGAAGAACTGAACTGTCTCGTTGAATTGTCGAATGATTCAAAACAAATTTT
>DAMDEB010000268.1:402-3196 GCA_032090075.1 Caproiciproducens sp. | reverse complement strand
ATCGATAATAAATGTTCTCTGAATCCCGAACAATCCAAGTTCCACCGCGCGCTTTACAAGAAGCGGCTTTGTACTGATGATACCATCAGCTAACGTATTTTCCTTGATGAAATCCACCACGATCTCTTTTGAATTGAGACCATGGGTCAGATCTGCATGTACCATTGCGTACTTTCCATGTTCTTTTATCTGCCGTACTATAGTTCCGATGTTTAAAATACTTCCGTACAGAACAAAAACGACCTGGCACTCTGATTCAAAGCACCGTTTCAGCCCGCCTTCATCCTTTACTGCCGCAATCACCGGAGACGTCTCCAGCAGTTCTATTGCTTTCATTATTATCCCTCCGCACCCAAAATAACTATGGATCTTGTTCTACTTTATCAATCCTTACCACCACCGTCAAGAAAATTCTTCCTCTTTCTTTATTTTCTTTCAAAAGTAAGTCCCTTTTCAGTCGTTTTCTACCACTGACTGATTAAAATAAACCTGCGGCATTAGGTGAGTATTCATAAGGATACTTTGGGAGCAATTAAATTATGGCGAATGTCCAAAAGGATATGATACATTAGTCTTCCAGCAATACCGATTCAATGAAATCCATTTGCTTCATAACGGAATAAATATCCTGGGGAAAGAAATAGGGGAAGCTTGACATATAAACGTGTCCCTGCTTTACAGCGGCAACACTTTCCCAAACAGGGTTGTCGGTCAAGCCGACCTCGTCCAGGGAAACCTGATCCGAGAAAAACACATAATCCCCCACATATGCAGGCAGAACCTCCAGTGACACCTTCAGCCATTGATTCAGCCAGTTTCCTTCAGCTGACAACTCCTCCTCTACTTTTGGGGACATTTGAAAGCCCAACAGGTTATAAAGCGGAATGGATCCCCGGCCGCTTGTGGTAATCCATACTTCGCCGCTGCCTGCACCTTCCATAATCGTAACGGTTTTATCCGCCAGGCCTGCTTCTTCCAGCTTTTGGCGCAGTTCGGATATCCGCTTATCTAACGCTGCGATCAGTTCTTCCGCCTTGTCCTGCTGATTGAGCAATTCACCGAGCATCCGGGTGCGTTCGTAGATATCCATTCCGCTGGCGTCCACCAGCAGCGTGGGCGCGATTTTTGAGAACTTTTCATATAATTCCGGGCTGTATGTAATAATAACATCAGGCTCGGCCGCCATAACCGCTTCCATGTCTTCAGCATTGATGCTTGAAAGCCCTACCAACGACTCATGAAATGGAGTCTTTTCATATTCAATTCCGACATCCATAATGGCTGCCGGTTCTACGCCAAACGCAATCAGATCCCCTTCCATCAGCGTTGCCAGAATGCGTTTCGAATTTTGGGGAATCTCCACATCACCCTTCGCGGTGCTAATCGTCCTTGTTCCTTCTTCCGCGGATACTGTCGTCTCCGTTTCTGCCATCTGTGTAGTCGCCGCCGTTGTCGGCGTGGTATCCGCACCGCTGCTGCCTGCAGTCGTTGTGCCGCAAGCACTCATCATCAACAGTAGGGACAGTGCAGCCGCAATCACCGCTTTGCTTCGCATTTGATTCGTCATAAAAGTTACTCCTTTTCCTTTGAGTTCGCCAACGCTAACCTGGCTTTCCTCATTATAAGGAAAAGAAAATACCTTTTCTATTGTGGAATCTCTCATGAGCGACTGTGATACCTCTCTATATAAGCCAGGTGATTGCCCCTCATTTTTCGTAAACAGGCGATAAAAGCTGGATTCGTCAATAAAACCGCACCGCTCGGCGATTTCCCGTACAGACGCACTGCTGTTTTGAAGATATGCCCGAGCAGCTCTTAGCCTTCTATGGATTAAGTATTCCTGCGGCGTCTTTTCTGTTTTTCGCTTAAACAAACGATGAAAATGGCTGTAACTGACGCCCAGCATAGCACACAGTTCCTGAATGGCAACATCTTTTTGAAAATTGGCCTCCAGATAACGTACCGCCATAGAAACAACATCCGGCTCAAGAATACGGACATTGCCTCGCTCCAGCTCTTCATACACCGCATAAACAAACGGATAAAAGCCCGCTTTTCCATAGAACAGATTTAGAGCTGTGGGATCCTTCCAGCATTCAAACATCTTTTTGAGCTGATCGGCAAAAAACAGTGGGTTTTGGGGTTTAAATCCGTACTGCTGCCGGAACGGATTACATTGCTCCAATAGCTTTGCAAACTCCCGCTTGTGAACGGGCGGCTCTTCGGTTTTGTACAGCACCATATAGTACTCGAACCAGTGTTGGCGGGGTCGGATGGACAATTGCGTCCCCTTGCCGCCGTGAAACAGGTCAAACCGATCTGCGTGATACACGGTATCGTCCAGGGCTATCTCCCCTCTCCCGCTCGTATACAGAAACGCACTGGCGGGAATACGGGAATTGCAGATGGCTTCCTTGGGGGAAATCAAGTTATGTCGAATATCCAAAAGGGAAACAGCCGCCCGGTTCCATACCTGGATCCCGGCGGCGATTTCCCTTTGTGTGAAATTTAATGAATTGTTGTGTGTATACATACTGCACCTCTATGGCAAGATAGATAGTTAGAATAAACTAACTTAAATTATACCATAGAAACTTTGCGCTGTACATGTAGGAATAAAGAATATGGCAATTACTTCACAGAGACCTCCCCAGTTATGGTCTTTTTACATTTCTTGCGGCAACGATGGATACTCCGGTACCTGCGCAGTTTTCAATGATTACATCTCCAATAGCAACCGGGGCATGAACGGATGCTTTCTGAATTTCTTTCATACAATCAAATATCTTACCTT
>DAMDEB010000268.1:0-392 GCA_032090075.1 Caproiciproducens sp. | reverse complement strand
TACCTTTTGGTATATCTGTTTTGGTTTTTACCGGAACCATGGAAAATTCTCCATCAATTACTTTTACCGTTGAGGTCACAACCCGGGTTGGGCTTAACACTTCTTTCTCCCCGTATTCCGCACCTCTCGCGCAGGAATTACCAGTAACGGTCACTGCACCGTTGTCGATTCGTACGGTCATAGGGCAGCCCAGGGGACAGCAGATACAGATCAGTTCACGTTCTTCCATATTAATCCTCCTCTGTGCAGATTACGATTTCTGCCAAATCCGGATATTTTTCCAGACTTTCTTTCTTAATTGCTACCTGCTCCATCTCTCCAGGTGCGAGAACCTTTTTCTTCTTATGATAAACCCGTTCATCTCCATAATAAATACTGATATAACGGTCCCG
>DAMDEB010000267.1:2155-3283 GCA_032090075.1 Caproiciproducens sp. | reverse complement strand
GTATCTGGAAACCGACCATGGCAACATGGTACGGCGCCGGGTGCTTAGCCTACCTGGATGTTACCGGCAGTATGCGCCTGTTTGGCAGCGGAGCCGATATAGCGGAACAAATACGCGCGCGTATCAAGTCAGAGCAGGGCCTGACTGCATCTGTTGGCGTAAGCTTTAATAAGATTTTTGCAAAGCTGGGCAGTGATATGAAAAAGCCGGACGCCACAACCATCATAACTCAGGAGAATTTTAAACAGAAAGTTTGGATGCTTCCGGCCGCTGTCCTGCTGGGCGTAGGCGGGGCAACAGCAAAACACCTCAACAGTATGGGGATTCATACTGTTGGCGAACTGGCTCAAACTGACCCAAAGTATCTTACTGCTACATTTGGCAAGGCCGGGCAAAGTCTGTGGATTAATGCGAACGGGCTGGATACTTCCGAAGTTAAGCCAAACGATATTGATGTCCCACCTAAAAGCATTGGAAATAGTATCACATGTGCACAGGATTTATATAGTATTGATGAAGTCTGGCCGGTGCTTCTATACCTTTCCGAAAAAATTTCACGCCGAATGCGTGAGTGTGGCGTGATTGCTTCGGGAATACAGATGTCTGTCAAAGATAACCGTTTGCATACTTATCAGCATCAGCGGCAGCTTTCTTCTCCGTCACGGCTTACAATGGACTTGGCGTGTGCTGCGCGGCAAATGTTCATTCAAAGCTACGATTGGAAGTGCCCGGTGCGTGCGCTCGGCATCAGCGGTTTTTCGCTGCTGCCCGAATCAGGTACACAACAGGCGTCCTTTTTTCACAATATTGTACAGGATGAGAAAATCGAGCTGCTTGAAAGCCGGGTGGAATCATTGAGGGGGAAATACGGGAAATCTGCCGTGAAACGCGCTGTGTTTATAGAAAAACAGTCGTTTTTAGGCTCCCATGGAAAGGAAACAGAAGATAAAGCGAAAAAATAGACTTTTTATTGGATGTTTTATTCTTGATATGATATAATGAAAAACATGTCAAATTATTGGAGGAAATCATGATAAACATCATCCGTGAAAAGAGTTTTTATAAATCGTTGGGAAAGCTTGCCTTTCCTCTTGCACTGCAAAATTTAATTTCCGTCGGCGTGGCCAT
>DAMDEB010000267.1:0-2145 GCA_032090075.1 Caproiciproducens sp. | reverse complement strand
GCAATTTCGGCATCCGCACTTGCTAATCAGTTGTTTTTTATTTTTACATTTATTTTATTTGGCCTTTCCGGCGGCTCCATTGTACTTGCCGCGCAATACTGGGGCAAAGGCGATAAAATAACAATCAGCAAGGTTATGGGGATTACGCTCCGGTTTTCCATATCTATCGGTATTTTGTTTACTTTTATTGGTCTTGTGTTTCCGGCGCAGTTTATGACGCTTTACACAAAGGATGCTGAGGTTATTTCGGCCGGCGTAAGGTATTTGCATTTTGTCGCCCCTTCTTATGTTTTAAGTTCAATATCCGTGATTTACCTTGCAATCATGCGAAGCATGGAAAACGTTAGGATATCACTTTTTACAAGCGGTATTTCATTTGTGGTCAATGTTATATTAAATTCCGTTTTTATATTCGGGCTGGTTGGCGCGCCTAAAATGGGTGTTGCCGGCGCAGCTCTTGCTACACTGATTGCAAGAGGAGTTGAATTTACCCTTGCTGTCGTTTATGTTACCTTTATCAACAAAAATTTTCATTTTCATTTTTATCACTTATTTACCAACGACAAGGCACTTTTTAAAGACTACATAAGATACAGCGGGCCGGTAATTTTGAACGAATCGCTCTGGGGTGCGGGGATATCCGTTCAGGCGGCCATTATAGGTAATCTTGGCAAATATGCTTCCGCAGCAGCAAATATCGTGAGTGTGGTACAGCGTCTGACGACTGTTCTGATTTTCGGAGTTTGTGATTCCGCTACTGTACTTTTAGGCAAAAAGATCGGTGCCGGCGATGAAAAAGGTGCAAAGGCGGCCGCGAATACCTTTCTTATACTCAGCGGATGTTTGGGCCTTTTTTCGTCTTTGCTTGTAGTTGCTATTGGCGGTGCAGCAATTTCATCCGGCGTTTTTACGATGACCTCTGTGACGGAGGGATATGTACACATTATGCTTTACGGAGCGGCAGTGTTTGTTTTTCTGCAGGCAATCAGCGCTACCAATATCGTCGGAATTATGCGAGCAGGCGGGGATACCCGCGTCGCCATGCTGATCGATGTCTGTACACTCTGGTTTGTTTCTCTGCCGGTCGGATTACTGGCCGGGTACTTTTTCAAGCTTGAACCGCCGTTTGTATACCTGTGTATGTCATGTGACGAAATGATTAAGGTCGTTTTGTGCCTCTATCGTTTTAAAAGCGGGAAATGGCTCCATAACGTTACAAGATGATTGTTAAACAATAGGGGAGAAATTTTCGTATATTATTTGATAACCAAAACTATTTTCGTTCGATACAAGCACCGATTTTGTAAATTTTAACTAATTAAAACAAATATTTAGCTTCAAAAGCAAAATATTTGTTGACTTAATAGATACAATGAGTTATGATATCTATAGTGTCCAATTATTGTAAAGCCATGAGGTGTTAGGCTTGGTTGATAGCAACCACTTTGTTAAAATGGCAGATTATACCGATAGTCAGCTTGCTTGCCTTGTGAGTAATGGCAATTCAGATGCTTTTGTTGAACTTACCGCACGTTACATGTCGTTAATTCGAGTAAAAGCCGCACCCTTTCGGTGCACAATGCTTGAGGCGGATGACTTGTGTCAGGAAGGTCTTTGGGGTCTTTTGTGTGCTGCGCGTACTTATGATGCAACCGGAAAAGCCGCATTTCGTACTTATGCCGGTGTATGTATCAATAATCGTATTATAATGGCGTTTCGAGCTGCAGCAAGCCGTAAAAATTCTCCCCTTAATGATTTTGTTTCCTTGAGCGACGACGGTTTACAAATTGACATGGCTGACAGCACTACGAACCCTGAAACAATATTAATGGACAGGGAGAGTGTCATTGCAATTCAACGGCGTATTCAGAAAAATCTTTCTAAAATAGAACAGCAGGTACTCATACTTTATTTAAGCGGTTGCAGCTACCATGAGGTTGCGGCAAAGCTTGGGATCACGGCTAAGGCGGTTGATAATGCCCTACAGCGTGTTCGTTTAAAGTTGAAATAGCTGTTTTGTTAATATATTTTGTTTTATATGCCCTAGTAGCTTAAGCAGAGCGTTGGTAATCAAAGGCGGCGGTGCAAATCCGTCTATGGGCAAATATCTATAATCCAAAGCGAGGTAAATTAAATGTACGAAGA
>DAMDEB010000266.1:2726-3284 GCA_032090075.1 Caproiciproducens sp. | reverse complement strand
TAAATCCATAGTGGACAACATTACCCTCGGTGGTTTGCAGAAAACCTTGTTGTTCCCAAAGATCATAATTAACATGGTCGCGCCGGACACGTAAATCAAGATTATCCTCCGGAATCCAAAAATACGGAAGAATGCTGTATTTATCGTCTTCATCCGCCGGCGGAAACACTAGCACAAAAGCGGTAATATCAGTAGTACTGGAAAGGTCAAGCCCGCCATAACAAACCCTGCCTTCAAGCTGTTTCGGGTCAACTACGAAAGAGCATTTATCCCACTTCTCCATTGGCATCCACCGGATTGCCTGCTTGACCCATTGATTGAGGCGAAGCTGCCTAAATGCATTTTCCTCGGCGGGATTTTCTTTTGCGCTTTCGCAGGCAGCCTTTACCTTATCAATTCCTACTGTGATACCCAGCGACGGATTGGCTTTTTTCCAGACCTTTGGGTCAGTCCAATCATCGGCTTCATCTGCTCCATAAATGACAGGGTAAAAGGTTGGGTCGTGTTTGCGACCCTCGATGATGTCCTTTGCCTTTTGATGCACTTCCCAACAGATGG
>DAMDEB010000266.1:352-2686 GCA_032090075.1 Caproiciproducens sp. | reverse complement strand
CGTCGCCGGAGCCACGCAGCATAACGTCATAGAGCTTACGATTGGGCTGTGCGTGAAGTTCATCGAACACCACACCATGAATGTTCAGACCATGCTTGGTATAAGCTTCTGCGGATAGTACTTGGTAGAAGCTGTTGGTTGGAAGATATACAAGTCGCTTAAGGGAAGCCAATATTTTCACACGCTTAGCAAGTGCGGGGCATTGTTTGACCATTTCCGAAGCTACATCAAAAACAATGGAGGCCTGTTGTCGGTCGGCTGCACAACCGTATACTTCAGCACCTTCTTCATGGTCGGCGCAGGTAAGAAGCAGCGCCACAGCAGCGGCAAGTTCGGATTTTCCCATCTTCTTCGGAATTTCCACATAGGCATTGGTGAACTGCCGATAACCGTTTGGCTTGAGGATACCGAATACATCGCGGATAATCTGCTCCTGCCAGTCGATAAGTTCAAAATTCTTTCCGGCCCATGTGCCCTTGGTGTGTGTCAGACACTCAATAAAGCCTACGGCATAGTCGGCGGCATCTTTGCTGTAAACCGAATCCTTCGCCTTAAAATTGGTGGGGACATACTTTTTCAGTTTGCGTATAATTGCCGCCTCCTCTCCGCAGGCATGAGAAAAGGAACCTCCATTTTGGAAGTTCCTTTAATTAATTTAAGCCGTATTTATGCTTTTGAATTTCTGACCGCCTGTTTCAAAATATCCACATCAAATCTGGCGGACTGATACCCCTGTAAAATAATGTTGTAATAGTAACAGCTTGGAGTACCCAGCGGTCGACCTTCGTTCATTATATAAACCATCGCGGTTACTCGCTTTTTGTTTAGGGTAACACACACCTTTTCTTTTCGATATAGAAACGGCCAGCCTTCGTAACGGTCCAGTGCTACCTCATCGGCGGGAGTTATGTCCCACAGCATCACCGGAACACTGCCGCCTTTTTGCGGTTCGATGGTAGCGACGGCATTTGCATGACCGCCGCGAAACAAAAGCTGATAGTTTTCCAAAGTGGCGGCACCTGCCATTTTAGCCGTTGGACACCGGTTTGCCATTTGCTCCAAATTAAGATTGGAGCCGTAGGCCAGATAATATATTTTACTCATTGTCATATTCTCCTTTTTGCTACAGCCCGGCTGTGTGGCACTTTGTTTTGCCGGGCTAAATTCATCCGCGGCCTGCGGCTGTGCGCCGAAGTGGGGCGCGTAGCCCCACCATGCGGCATCACCTCGGCAAGCGGTTCCTTCAGGCGGCAGAACCGAACCTCCACGCTGCGGAGCCATCCAAATGGCTGCAAAGATGCTCTCGGCAGTTTTTGAATTCCCCGCCAATCAACCCGATGCGGTTAAGGTATGTTCTCATTGCAAATTTTTCGTTCTCGGTTTGATTTTTCTTGCTGCTCGCGCTTCTTTGCGTCAGTGCCTGATGGTTCAGTGCCAATGCAAGAACAATGTAGCTGCGAATTTTTCCTGCGTGAAGCTCGCTGTTGAATCCCCTTAGCTCCACCGTGTGGTTGCCGTTGAAAAAACTATGTAGGTTCAAAAAATGGTACCGGCTGTTGTGGTAATGAGTGTTGCGGCTGGAATTGTAACCCGCGTACCAAATCTCCTCAACTTCCCACATGGTTTTCGGCTTTTTGCGATTCATGCTTTCTACCAAAGTGCTGTCCATCTTTTTGCAGAAGCGCATTCTCCCCGGGTCAATCTGCAAAGCCTTGTAGAAAAGGTCATTCTTGCTGGCAATGATATTTACAAAGTTGCGGATGCTGCGCGGCGTATGGTTTGCATTGTCCAGATGAATATGAATTCCAGCCGAGCTGTTTGTAAACCCGCCTGCCTTGCGCAATTTTCGTACCAGTTCCTGCAGGGTTTCAATGTCCTCGCGG
Organism: Caproiciproducens sp.; assembly: GCA_032090075.1. Classification (GTDB taxonomy): domain Bacteria; phylum Bacillota; class Clostridia; order Oscillospirales; family Acutalibacteraceae; genus Caproiciproducens. Next base: position 803 of record DAMDEB010000266.1, on the reverse strand, counting down.
TAGGTAAGGATTGGGCTGACCAGTTCCACACTGTATTCGCTCCCCGCGCTGACTATCTGACCGTTGACCTTTTTCTGTGTGCTGATGCTGCCGTCGCTCATGATTTTCCAAATCCTGCTGTCCGGCGTGGTAATCTTTTTTGTATCGTAGTAATCTCTGCAGTTTTCTATGGTTCCTCCAAGGAATTCCGCCGCAACCTCAGCGGCCTGTGTTCTTGTAATCCCTGTGAATTCAATCTCAATTCCAAATTTCGTAGTCAGCATGGTGTTTTTCCCCTTTCAAAGTGTGTTTCTGTGTGTCTATTAATCACTCTTTCTGGGGCATATAGCAAGTCATTCTGCCGCTATATAGTTCACAATGATGGGATGAAAAGCTGTGTATTTCACTTCATACTCGCTTGAAAGAATCCTCACCAAACACCAATCCAAGACCGGAACCGCAGTCCCAATCC
>DAMDEB010000266.1:0-342 GCA_032090075.1 Caproiciproducens sp. | reverse complement strand
GGTCGTTCATAGAAATCAGCTCCACGCGTGTGCCTGACGGGTACTGGCTGCGCAAGTGTTCAAGCTGCTCCTTTGATAGAATTCCATTCATTCTGCCTGCACCTCCTGTAATCCATTTTTGAAAGCGGTGCTGCCTTCCAGCGGGGCAAGCAGGATTTTGCGCTCTGCCTTGTATTCTGGCCCGATGAAGCCAAGCCGAAGGAGAAAACAGCGAAAAGCATATTTTTCGTTTTCCACCGGTCTTTCGACCGCCGACGCATGTTTCAACCCTTTGGCGAACTCGCCAAGTTTTGCTGCCAACGCAATGTATGCCATAACCTCAGCGGGATTTAGTGTTGCTCG
>DAMDEB010000265.1:1587-3292 GCA_032090075.1 Caproiciproducens sp. | reverse complement strand
ATTTTCCCGATCCCTTCGGCAAAACAAAAAGCTTCGTCACTCCACAGCACAGAGCCTGTTCCAAGCTGTGCCTTGCGAAGCGCATTGAGCTGGCTGTAACTCAAAAGTGTTTTATTAACAACACCGGATTCTGAAAACGCACACATTTGGTCAAGCGTAACGGATTGCGTTTTGACCTGAAAAAATGTGGTGTAGTCAGATTTTCCGTACAGTTCGTAGAGTCCTAAATTAGCCGGAAGCACAACCGAATACTGGTCACCCCGGTTTGCGCCCGTCAGCGCGGCAGCAGCCATCAACGCGGCCATATAGCCGTGGCCACGGTACTGCGGTAATGTTGCGGCGGCATAAATATAGTGAGCCTGGGCAGGCGTCCCGCCGGTAACAATCTGAGCCGGCAGCAAGTAGACCGCCGCGGCTATTTTGTCGTTCATTTGATAAACCAAACAATTTTCCGGACGAAAATAGTTATTTAAAAAATACTTTGCGGGACGGGCAGGTTCCTCAAAACAGACTTCCCAAATCCGGGCAAGTTCACTGCGCATTCCCCAGTCTGCAAAACAAATCATTCTAACCCATCCTTTCCTTATAGAGTATCAATTTATAAAAACCGCTTAGAACTAAAGCTTAAAGTCAAGAGCATCCGCCTGCCCGTCAAGGCATAATGGCAGTTCTACCCCTATAATTTCCATCACTTCCATATGAATTTCCTCCACTGCCTTCGGGTTTTCGCCGTGCGCACAATGAACAACCTTCCAGTTTAGAAGCTTTGCCGCATAAAAGGCACTCTCGCGGCATGCACTGAGGTAATTCGCGTTACTTTCGTGAATATCCTTTTTACTCTCATTGCCATGATAACGGCTGCTCAAAAGCTTTTGGGAAACCGATAGCGGCATATCAAGATAGATGGTTAAATCGGGCCGGGGCAGCGTGAGTTTATTATATTCATAATCCTGAACCCACAAGACAAACGCTTCCCATTGTTCCTTTGGCAGCTTGGAAAGCTGAAACACGATGTTGGAGGTGGAGTAACGGTCTGCAATAATTAAGGAGCCCTTTTGGTAGTCCTCCCGCCAAAATTTTCGGTAGCTTGCATAGCGGTCAACAGCATAAAAAGAAGATGCAGCGTAAGCATTCACATCGTTTGGATTGCTGCCAAACTCACCGCCGAGGTACATTTTGACCAAAGTTGATGACGGCTGATTGTAGTCTGGAAAGGATACGTGGCGCAGTTTTACGCCCCGCTCTGAAAGGCCATTGCAAAGCAATTCGGTTTGCGTTGCTTTGCCGCTGCCGTCAAGGCCTTCCATTGTAATTAATTTGCCGTTCATTAGTTTTCCCCTATTCCATTTAAAAACTCGCGCACTGCGAGAACCCCGCCGCAAAGTAACTTCATACCAGCGCGACGGATATAATAAATTCATTATATCAAATTTTTGTACAGTCTTCAACAAAAAATCTCATACGGGCGGTTTATATCACCCTAAACGCAAGCCCACCGGTCTTCATAAGGTGTTGTCGCTATATATACAATTGTGTCTGTACCTGTGTGCGTTATTGATTTTACGTGTATCTGCAAAGTAAAAAAGCTCACCTAAAATCAGGTGAGCTTTTTTATAGCTTGTATTATGTGTTTGAAATAATAATCTGCTCGACAATGTCAGCAACATCTTCACAATAATCAAGGGATTCTTCCATCGTATTGTAA
>DAMDEB010000265.1:0-1577 GCA_032090075.1 Caproiciproducens sp. | reverse complement strand
ATTCTGTAAGCGAATCAAGTCAATCATTTCAATCTCGTTTTGAGGATCAAAAAGCGCGCGCATGGCCTCGCTGAAGATTGCGTCGCCCTCCTCCTCAATATGATTTACATAAACTGTCATCTCTTTGATGCTTTTTTGGTTTTTCTTAAATTGTTTGAAGTCAGACAACAAGGTACAGAGCCCTTCACATGCTTGAACAATTAAATCAACAAACTTTACCGTTGTTTCGTTTGTCTTTGTAATGTGCATCATGTAAATCTGATTTCCAATATCGTCAATACTGTCGGTTATGGATTCAATCGCACGGACAATTTCCAGCATGTCGGAACGGTCAATGGGTGTGATAAACGCATCTGCAATCAAGGTGGAGCAATAGTGAACATGCTTATCGCCTTCATGTTCAAGATCCTTCAGCTGTTTAATTTCCTCTTTGTCGATCATACCGTCTGAAAACGAAGACTGAAGCACTTTTGCAGCCTGGCAGGAAATACCGATGCCTTTTTCAAATAGTGTATAATAGTCCGGCCCTTTACCAAAAATATTACTCATTTAGTTCCCTTACCCTTCAAAATAACAGATTATTAATGGTTTACATATATTATCTAAAATATGAGGATGAACAATTTGGTCATTAAATAACCGAGGATTGTACAAACCGGGAAGGTCAGTACCCACGCCATCACCATTTCTTTTGCGATACCCCAGTTCACATCGGAGAAACGCCTTGCTGCGCCAGCTCCCATCATTGCCGTGCCCTTGGTATTGGTAGTGGAAAGTGGGATTCCGGATACCACTGTTGTAACCAGCATACACACGGAAGCGACAATTTCTGCAGAAAAGCCCTGATATTTTTCAAGCTGAACCATGTCAATTCCCATGGTTTTAATGATACGGTAACCACCAATGGATGTTCCGATTGCCATAACAAGTGAACACAGTAGCATAATCCACAGGTCAATATGTACTATCTGCGGAATGGGTTGATTTTTAGCAAGCAGAATCACAAGCACAAAAACGCCCATAAACTTTTGACCGTCCTGCGCACCATGACTTGTGGCCATCAATGCCGATGAAGCAATTTGCCCGATGGAAAAAATACGGTTTGCACGGGAACGTTTCATACGACGGAACAGGAAGCCAACCAGCTTCGTAACTAAATAAGCTGCAAAAAATCCAACAAAAGTGGAGATACCAATACCCCAGAGCACCTTTACAAATGCATCCCATTTAAAAGCCGCAACGCCTTTGTAAGCAATTCCGGCACCCATGAGTCCAGCAATCAGTGCATGACTTTCGCTGGTCGGAATACCGAACTTCCATGCTGAAACAGACCAAATCACTATGGAAAGCTGAGCCGCACAGATGGCAATCAGCGGGTTGGAGCCGGTTCCAACATCAACCAAGTTGGCGATTGTACTGGCAACGGCTGTTCCAAAAAACATAATCCCGACCAGATTAAAGACTGTGGCCATGAGTACTGCCACTCTTGGTGAAAGTACCCTTGTTGAAACAACGGTTGCAATTGCATTCGGCGCATCCGTCCAGCCATTGACAAAGATTGAAGCGCACACAAGGAA
>DAMDEB010000264.1:662-3300 GCA_032090075.1 Caproiciproducens sp. | reverse complement strand
ACCCTCGTCCCATGATCAGCGCTGCTTGTTTTAAAATGTCATTCTCCATTTCAAGTTGTTTGTTTCGTTTGCGAAGCTCAATTAGCTCCTGTTGTTCCGGGGTACGGTTATCTTTTTCTTTAAACGAGCCGGTAGTTTCTCCTTGCTGAATCCACCGATCAAGCAAAGAGGATGCAATATCATATTCGCGCAGAATATCGCATTTCCGTTTTCCACTATGGTAAAGCTGTACAATCTGCTTCTTCAATTCCGGCGTGAATGTGCGCCGTGCTTTCGTTTGATTTTCATTGGACATGATTTGCTCTCCTTTTCATTTGCCTTTTATTTTACATGCCCTTAAAAAATCTGTCTAGTTTATTGTAGCCGATCCAAACCTTATCCTGCGCCTCTTATCATAGGAGGCGCTATTTTAATATTTCTTCATTATATAGTGATTTTATGTAAAATTGACCATTCCGTTCACTACAGCTACCGTTCAGTCAAAAACGATTTACAGATATATACTTATATGTTAGTTTGATTCTAATAGATAATTCCGTACGAAAATTTTGTTCATTGTGGAATCGTTGTGATAGACATTGAACAACGGAAGCCCGATCTCTTATTGGACAAGCAAATCAATTATATGTAAGATGCTCATTGATTCAGGATTCATTTATAAGGGGGTAATGAAATGCAATTTCTAATTAACTGTCAGGCCGATCCTCTGTTCCATATAACCAATATTAAGCAAACGTATGATCAAAAGGTTACGACTGGAGATGGCAGATACGGAGGTTTAGTACAGTTGGAATCCTAAATTTCTTTTGACTCAGATTTAATTATTTTACTATCTACAACAATCGGTAGATAAAATATAATATATTTTTCTTTCAGAGGAGGTTTACAAATCTGAACCTGCTGTCTTTTTTCTTTAAAAGGACGGTGGGATTTTATGGTAAATTTTGATCAGCGGACATTAGTAAGTAAAATACGTCAAGCGCAAAATAATAATTCTAAAGCATTAGAAGAGCTAATTGTTCAGTTTAGTCCATTACTAAGAAAATATGCGTCATTTCTCAAAGATGAAGATGCTTTTTTTGACTTACAAGTCGATTTCATCGGAGTTGTAATGCAAATAAATCCATCTGCCTTTTCATCAGTAACGGATTACCCTCTCTTATCATATATAGAAAAATGTGTACGGAATAGTTATATTAAATATTCAAAGCAGCGTTGTAAATGTGTAAGTGAAATACATTATGAAGATTTTACAGATTGTGAAAAAATTAAATTCGACTCTTTACTTTCGATCTTAGACCAACATCAGGCACTATTTTTCAATGAAATAAAAAACATTATATCATTTGAGGCATTCGATATAATTGTGAAACATTACATATTTGAGAAACCTATTCAAGATATTGCAAATGAATATGGGACAAGTCGTCAGAACATAAATAAAATTAAGAATAATGCACTAAAAAAACTTCGCTTTTATCTTGGTCAAAATTGATTAATGATTTAAATATTTTATGTCTGGAAAAGTGTGGAAAACTACAGGGAAGTGTCCATACGCAAAATAAACCATTGTAGCTAAATACATTTTCCTGATTTGCTAATAAGGTTTGATAATAAAGCGACTGTCGGGTTTAAAAATGGATACTTCGGCTACCTAATGGCTATGCCATACTCCACGTTCTGTGGAGTGATGGGAACGGCCCATGCCTTGCATTTTTGACTGATGCAAGTATACTGAAAAGGAGCTTTGTTGCAAATCAGATCCTCAAACCGGCGGCCAGGCAAAAAGTTTTCCTTCACGTACCGCACCAACCGTTCCACCTTGCCCTTTGTCTGCGGAGAGCGAATGTGGCACACCTTCGGAGCAAATCCTAATTCAGCCGCAAAATCTGCAAAACGGGTGTTCCAGACCGGCCTCTCTTCCTACCAAGAGCGTTTTCATGTTGTCGGTGAGGACTTCCCTTGGCATACCGCCGAAATACGAAAAGGCATTGATGATACACTGCTGCATGCTGCTCAGGTCGCATCGGCTGGCAAACTCCACGTATTTCACGCGGGATTTTCCCGTAATCATCACAAACGCTTGCACCTTGTGGAGTGTTCCACTGTTGTCTGTGTAATGACAGATGCCTTAGTCCATCTGCACCTGTTTGTCAGCTGGTGATTCATATCGCCGCACGGCGGGCAACGCTTTTGCCGATCGAAAAGGATGCACGTACTCCTTGAGAATCGTGATCACGCCGTTGTAGCCTGTTTCCCGCAGCTTTTCCATTATGACAGCCTGGCTGCCGTAAAGGATTGCGTACTAAACCTTCCCTTTCTGTGGACATGTACGATCAGAACAGGTAAAACATGAAATAATTTACAAGAGTGTACAAACGGGCAATCGCGTCCGAAAGTACGCTCTTTTTTTGTTGCATAGAATCGCCCTAAGATGCCGGTCTTCTTCGCTTATTCTTCATTTCCGGATTTCAACAATCACGAAGCAGTACGACATTAAAGTTGAAAGATGCAAAATCGATTATGCTAGTGGAACCGTTACATATCTCTCCAGTCGTGACGCCTCCTACGACCGGCTGATGGAGGCAAACAGGCAGCTTGCCACCGACGGCGAGAATGTGGACGTTGCTGAAATTAA
>DAMDEB010000264.1:0-652 GCA_032090075.1 Caproiciproducens sp. | reverse complement strand
AAATGCGAGCTTGCCTTAAACAGCTCACTCCGGAGGGACAAGATCTGATCACTGATCTGTTTTTTAAAGGTAAAAGTGAACAACAGCTACACTTTCATATTTGAATAATGAATTTTTCAATAAAGGCTCGCCGAGATATTATACCCCGGCGATGTATTTCGTCATTATGGCCTTGTATTGGGCGGCATTGCTTGCGCCGTCCGTTAATTCAGGCTGATACTCTAAAAAGAGCACCTTATGAAAATCACTCCGCAAAATAGCGGCATAGTCGCCCCTTACTTTTTCGTGGGTAAAAGGGCATAGGACATAAGCATCCACCGTTTCCAGTCGGTGGAGCAGTAACATGGAGCGTGCAAGCTCATAGGGCTTTGTACCACATACGGCAAGCAGCAGATCAGCGCTTTTTGCTGTTTCATTTACGTCCGGCATGTAACCGAGGTCGTGGACGATAAAATTACTGGCTGCACTGGCAGGTGTGGTACCGTAATGCACTCCGTCCAGCAGCCAGCCATCCCCGTCCGGTTTCATATCATAGTCGGCCGCCATCTTGCTTAAAATTGCATTGTTGTTTTCCTCCACACAGCACACGGACGCACCGACGGCAACAAGCCACGCTGACAAGCCGATTGCTGTGGTGGTGGCCCCCATTCTC
>DAMDEB010000263.1:0-3357 GCA_032090075.1 Caproiciproducens sp. | reverse complement strand
CAGCAAAGAGCAAGTCACCGCAAGACATTCCGGCAATCAGTTTGGCGCTGCAGGGGTACAACTTTGGAAACGGATACATCTCATGGGCCGCTCAAAAAGGAGGCTATTCTCAGGCAAATGCAACTGAATTTTCTCAGATGCAAGCTGCCAAATTGGGTTGGGACAGTTATGGTGATGAGAACTACGTTAGTCATGTTTTACGGTATTACAGCACTGCAGGTGGAGGGAATCAAACAGGAGGTATACTCGGTTATCCAATACAGCCCGGGAAATATACCGTTAGCTCACCGTTCGGACTCCGCGCAGACCCAACAACAGGGAAAGCAAAGTTTCATAAAGGCATAGACATGGCGGCTCCTTTGGGTACTCCCATCCACGCAGCTGAAACAGGTACCGTAATCTATGCACAATTTGGTACAACACCCTATACCGGCTACGGCAATATCGTGGTCATCCGGCATTCAACATCCTTGGTGAGCATGTATGGTCACTGTTCTCAGCTGCTTGTTTCATCAGGGCAAATCGTTAAAAAAGGACAGACAATCGCGCTTGTAGGCAGCACCGGCGACTCCACCGGCAATCACTGTCACTTTGAAATACGCAAAGGTGGTGAAAGCTTAGACCCCATGACCTACTTAAAATAACCGTTCATGGTTGGCAGTCAAGGGTAAAGAAAATCATTGTTTTTTCTCTGCTTTGGGCGCGCCCGGTCGCCTACACTACAAAATAACTAAAGGAGCTATGAAATGAAGCAAATTCAAGATTTCAGTCAAAATGCTGACATTAAGGAAACCACAAATTTCATTGATGAAATATTTCAAGGCACTGCCACCATTGATGAGCTGGATCATAAAGTGGGATTTTGGCACACCCATCAAACCAATAATTCACTTCAAGATTTCCTCGGGTTATCCGACCAAGAGTATGATTTGTGGATGAAGTCAAGTAATGATATCTTCAATGTTTTTATTTATTGTCGTAAAAATGACATTAGTATTTAATCTTACCTGAATGAGAGCAAGCAATAAAAATCATTGTTTTTTCTCTGCTTTGGGCGCGCCCAGCCGCCTTTACAGGAACAAATAAATTCAGAAAACGAGGCCATATGCTATGAAATCTATCACAATAAAGCTTGATATTCAACCCGAAATTTTCAATGCAACGCGCGAGTTTATGGACGAAAAAGGATTAAAAATCGAACAGGAATTGTGCCAATCCGTAAGCAAATTATACGCAAAACACGTTCCGGCGGCAGTAAGAAAGTACATTGAAAAAACGTCATCTGCGGATGTTGCTGCTACATCCGTCCCCCCTATCGCTCCCAACGAGTCATCAGAATCCGGTTCAAAAGAAACGAATTCTGACCTGGAACATCATGTTTTTGATCCTGCTGGCTCCTACGGTGGTTAAAATGTCTGTTTTTGGCTATGCTATGCGGTTTTTTCACCATTCTTAGCCCTGTTTTCCACCATGTGAAAATAGTTGGTGGAACTTTGCAGGATAAAGCGTTGCAACCAAAAGGTTGCAACGGGTACGCAACGCCCAGCGGTGCTGGGCGTTCTCGGGTTTTATACTTTGGTAGCAAAAATTTCGTCTTGCAAGCAAAACGCACAGCAAGGATTCTAATATACGGCTTTACAATGCGGATTTATGTGCTATCAATTTTGCTTGCAACAATTTTTAATAAGGAGGTAATTTTTTATGCCTGATACACTTAATACTCAGAAACTTCAAGACAATAATATCCCGTCTTTTAAAAAACTTAAATCCTCAGTCTATCTAAAAAAAGAAACGTATTCAATGATAGATAGTTTAATCGCTTTATCTGGAGGAAGTCAATCCAGAAATGATGTAATTGAAAAAGCGACTGATTTCTATTTTGCATTCACCTCTTCGCAGATTAGTCAAGATTATTTGTGCGGAGTATTTGGTTCAAAAATGGAGGGGTTGGTTAACACGTTGGGAACAAGGATGTCCAGAAGCAACTTTAGATCAGCAGTCGAAACTGACATGATTACCAGAATGTTGGCAATGGTGTTACACATAAACAAACCAGAGTATGACAAGCTACGGAATAAATCTGTTCAAGATGTGAAGCGCACGAACGGCTCTATTGATATTATGGAAGCGATTAGTGAATCGGAAGACGAAATGTAATATATTGCTTAATGTTAATTTTTATTAACCTGATGTGTTCCGTGGTTACGCGGGAGTCGCTCAAAAATATTACGGATACTTCGTATGTCATCTACCTTCGCAGTCCGACACGAAGCCACGGCTATAGGCTAACAAATAACTCAGGTGATTTTGTGTCTTGACAAGTTATAAAGCTTAACATTCAAAATCGCTTGTTGTATATTACCAATAATATGTGTCTGGTATTGGTTGACATTATCTTCTATTTAATTTATCCTTTATTTAAGTTTTAAAAAGAGGAGCAGAATATGAAAATTTCAGCAAGATTTACAGCACTAGTACTTGTATTAATTATGGTAATTCAATCTTTTACGACCATGGCATTTGCGGCAGAAGAATCAAAATTCACCACCCAATCTCCTTACAGCAGAAATGTCGATTCGGTGGAACAACAGTCTGTCCAAGACTCTGCACAATTTCCGGACACAAAGGATTCTAATGCACAGATTATTGCGGAAGATCCTGAAAAAAGGACGGAAAACAGCAAAACGTTTTTGATGAACGATGGATCTTATATGTTGGCAGCCTATAATGAACCTGTTCATTACAAAGACGAAGAAGGCTTATGGCAGGATATTGACAATACCCTGAGTGTAGAGGGTCAAACACTTGCACAGGATATCCAATCAGATATATACGCTGAGAGTCCTCAACCAGAAACAAATACAGAGAGTTCTCAGCCGGTGGAAAGTGCTGTGAATTCTCAATCGTCTAATGATAATGAGAATTCCCAGACCGCGGTAAATGCTGAGAGTTCTCAGCCGGTCATAAATTCTAAAAACTCGCAGCAGTCGGAAATTGCTGAAGATTTGCAGGAATTGGGAAATAAAGGCGGAAATTTAAAGTTCTCAAAAATAATCAAATCAGAAAAAACAGTGACATTAAAAAATGGTGACTATGCTATCAGCTGGGGAATTGACGGAGCAAGCAAGGTGAAGTCCGAAATTATTCCACAAAAAAATAGCGAGGAAACAGAAAGTCACAATGATCAATTTCTAAAATTGAAGAAGCTCAATAATGAAGTACTGTATAGAAATGCATTTCCCGAAACCGATGTGCAGTACTATATTTCCTCAAACTCAATAAAAGAGAATATTATACTAAAGTCAAAAGATGCCACCAAACAATTTACGGAAACATATCAAATTGGCGATTTAGTGG
>DAMDEB010000262.1:0-3384 GCA_032090075.1 Caproiciproducens sp. | reverse complement strand
GCAACCACCCTGCAAGGAAAGCTGCCGAGCCGCAAGATCACAACGGGCGCAGCGCAGGGTTACAGCTCGTACGGCAATCAAATTGGCCTTGCGACCGGTCAGGTTACCGAGCTTTATGACGCGGGCTATGTTGCGAAACGCATGGAAATCGGCGCGGTCATCGGCGCTTCTCCAAAGGAAAATGTGATGCGTTTGGAACCTGAGGAAGGCGATATCATCGTACTTTTGGGCGGAAGCACCGGCCGCGACGGCTGCGGCGGAGCCACGGGCTCCAGCAAGGCGCACACCGAGCAGTCCATCGAGGTCTGCGGCGCGGAGGTGCAAAAGGGAAATCCGCCGACCGAACGTAAAATTCAAAGATTATTCCGTCACCCGGAGGTCGCGCAGCTGATTAAGCGTTGCAACGACTTTGGCGCGGGCGGCGTTTGCGTTGCCATCGGCGAGCTTGCCGACGGGCTGAAAATTGATTTAAATAAAGTCCCGAAAAAATATGAGGGACTCGACGGCACAGAGCTTGCTATTTCCGAATCACAGGAACGAATGGCGGTTGTGCTTTCTCCGAAAGATGTTGACGCGTTTATCGCGGCAGCCGGGGAAGAGAACCTCAACGCGCAGGTCGTCGCCGTGGTCACAAGCGAGCCGCGTTTGCGCATGACATGGCGTGACGATACGATTGTGGACATCAGCCGCTCGTTTTTGGACACCAACGGCGTCACACAGAAAAATGACGTTACGATTGAAGCGGTAAATCCAGATGAAAACTACAGAATTTTAGTGCCTGCCTGCTTAAAGGACAAGCCCTTGGCAAAAGCGTTCAAGGAGAACCTGTCACGGCTCGAGGTCTGCGGCCAAAAAGGGCTTTCCGAGCGTTTCGATTCCAGCATCGGCGCGGCAACTGTGCTGATGCCTTTTGCCGGTCAGTATCAGTTAACGCCGGAGGAGGCAATGGCCGCCAAAATTCCGGTGATACACGGGGAAACTGACGATGCGACCGCGATGGCGTACGGCTATATTCCGGGAATCGCGCGGTTCAGCCCGTTCCACGGCGCTGCCTTCGCGGTTGTGGAAAGCCTTTCAAAGCTTGCCGCGATTGGCGCGAACCCGTTGAAAGCAAGGCTGACTTTTCAGGAATATTTTGAAAGACTGAATACCGAACCGAAACGCTGGGGCAAACCGACCGCCGCGCTGCTCGGCGCGCTGACCGCGCAGCTAAAATTGGGACTGCCGGCAATTGGCGGCAAAGACAGTATGAGCGGCACCTTCGAGCAACTTGACGTTCCGCCAACACTCGTCAGTTTTGCCGTCACCATGACCAAGGCGAGTAAAACGATATCCGCCGCGTTTCAGAAAACCGATTCATCGGTGGTATTGCTGCCTCTGCCTGAAAACAAAGAAACGCTGCTGCCTGATTGGACGGCACTGAAAGAATATTATCAAAATATAATGCAAATGATCAAGGACGGCAAAATTATTTCCGCTTCCGTTGTGAAAGAAGGCGGCGTGGCCGCGGCTGTTGCAAAGATGTGCTTCGGCAATAAATTAGGCTTTGTGTTTGACAAAAAAGTTTTGAATGCGCAAACACTGTTCGCACCGGTTTCCGGTTCGGTAGTGGTGCAGTTAGCGGAGAAAACAAGTGTCGCCGATGACGACACACTGCATTCCGTCCTTCTGGGTAAAGTAACACAGGAACCACAGATTACGCTTGGTGAAGAGAAGCTGAATCTGGATGAATTAATTGCCGCATGGAGCGGTACACTTGAGAAAATTTTCCCGAGCAAAGCACAGGAACAGCCAATCACCCGTGATGTTCCGCTTTACACGGAGCGCAGCCAAAAAGCGCCGGCGATCAGGGTTGCCAAACCACGTGTGTTCATTCCGGTGTTCCCGGGTACAAACTGCGAGTACGACAGCGCGAGTGCATTTGAACGGGCGGGCGCACAGCCGGAAATTCTTGTCGTTCGCAACTTGACTTCCGCCGGCATTGAAGCTACAATTGAACGCATGGAAAAGGCAATCCGCCAGTCTCAAATGATCATGCTGCCGGGTGGATTTTCCGGCGGTGACGAGCCGGACGGTTCCGGCAAGTTCATTGCGACCACGTTCCGCAATCCGAAGATAGCAGAAGCGGTTGCCGATTTGCTGAATCATCGCGACGGTTTGATGCTTGGTATCTGCAACGGTTTTCAGGCTCTGATTAAACTCGGCCTTGTACCGTACGGCAAAATCACGGAGCCGAACGCACAGGCACCGACTTTGACTTTTAATACGCTTGGCCGCCATGTTTCGCGGATGGTTTATACCAGAGTAACTTCCGTTAAATCGCCGTGGCTTGCGGGTGTGAACGCGGGAGATGTGTTCACGGTGCCCGTTTCTCACGGAGAAGGTCGTTTTGTGGCAAATGATGAGGTCTTGCAGACCTTGATTGCCAATGGGCAGATTGCCACCCAGTACACAACCCCAGACGGTGAACCGAGCGGCAATATTGAGTGGAATCCAAACGGCTCAGTCTGTGCAGTGGAAGGCATCATTAGTGCGGATGGCCGCGTATTTGGGAAAATGGGGCATTCAGAGCGCAATGGAGAGCATTTATATGGCAATGTGCCAGGAGCGAAAGACCAGAAAATTTTTGAATCCGGCGTAAAATATTTCAAATAATAATGCGGGTGAAATGATAGAATGAGCGAATTTTTTAAAAGAACCTGGGCTGAGGTCAGCCTTGACGCGATTGATCACAATTTCAGGATGATCCAAAAGCAGCTCAAGCCAACAACGCTTGTCTGCTGCGTGATTAAAGCGGATGCATATGGGCATGGCGCTGAAACCCTTGCAAAGGAATACGAAAAATTGGGAGCGGACTGGTTTGCCGTTTCTAATTTAGAGGAAGCAATGCAGCTTCGCAATGTCGGCATCAGCCTGCCAATTTTGATTTTGGGCTACACGCCGCCCTGCTTTGCGGCAAAATTGAGCGAACTCAATATCGCACAGGCGGTGCTTTCCGCCGAATACGGAGAAGCGCTTTCAAATGAAGCCGCCAAAGCGGGAGTAACCGTGCGCGTCCACATTAAGCTGGACACCGGCATGAGCCGAATCGGATTTTTATACCAGAATCCAAACCGCGACGCCGCCGTGATTGATGATATTGAAACAGTGTGCAGACTGCCTGCTTTAAATGCAGAGGGAATTTTCACACATTTTGCGGTTGCCGACGAAGGAAATGACGGCCATGCTTACACCTTGATGCAATATGATGATTTGATCAAAGCGGTCATGCTTTTGGAACAGCGCGGCATTACCTTTAAAATCAAACACTGCGCCAATTCCGCAGCTGTTTTGGACTACCCGGATATGCAGCTTAATATGGTGCGCCCCGGCGTGATTTTGTAC
>DAMDEB010000261.1:0-3400 GCA_032090075.1 Caproiciproducens sp. | reverse complement strand
AAGGGAAAAAGAAAGCGACTTTCCCTTCTCCATACGGTACACTGTGATATTCATCAGCATATCCGCATAAGTCCCTTCTGTGCGGGTAAGAATTTTTATTCCGTCTTTATCAAATTCAGGGTAACCGAAAATATTATTCATAAAGAACCTCCGATATTGAGAAAATCCAAGTTTCAGAAACTACGTATACGGGTTCCTTTACGGTTTGTCCACGATAAGACAATCGTATGAATATTACTGTATTCCAAGATGTTTTGACGCAAACCAGGCGACCAGTTTCATCCCTGCTCATTTGTTCTTTAAGCTTAACTTTTTCTTGCTCTGAACAACCAATGTTTGCATCACAATAAATACGCAGAGCAAAGCAGCAATAACAATTCTTGTCCACCATGCTGAAAGAGTTCCTTGAAACGTAATAAACGTCTGGATTACACCCTGAATCAGAACGCCAAAAAGCGTTCCCGGAAGGAAGGCCACTCCACCAGTCAGCAAAGTTCCCCCAATCACAGAAGATGCAATCGCATCCATTTCCATCCCCACAGCATGCAGAGGGTAACCGGAAAGCATGATGAAGGAATAAACGACGCCGGCCAGAGCGGAACAGAACCCGCTAACTATATAGGACTCTATTTTGGTTCTTTTCACCGGCAGACCCATAAGGACGGCAGAATGTTCATTACCGCCGACTGCATAAAGGCTTCTGCCAAATTTGGTGTATTTCAAAACCAATGAACCCACTATCAAAGTAAGAATGGCAATCACTGCACCAACAGATAAAAAACTATTTCCGGGCAGATGAATTCTCGTTGAGGCAATCTGAACATATGTATTGTTTGTAATATCAACGGAATCCGTCGATATCATAGATGTCAGCCCCCTCGCAAAGAATTGCCCGGCAAGCGTTACAATAAAGGGCTGCATGTCAAATTGTGTAATCAGAAACCCTTGAACGAATCCAAAAACAACCCCAATAAGCAAAGATAACAGCATGACCACTCCCGCGGGAATCGTCGTGTCGCGCAGCAGTACCGCGGTAACCATAGTGGTCAGCGCTACGACTGACCCGATCGAAATATCAATTCCTCCCGTGAGAAGAACGAATGAAATTCCTACTGTCGCAATAATCAGCGACGCATTATCAATAAAAAGGTTCATGAATACCTGCGGTTTCAGAAAACCTCGGTAAGTTACCATTCCAATGATGTAAAGGAGCAAAAACAGCAATGCGGTCACAAAGAAGGAAAAATATTTTGAATTAATTAGATTCGCGGCGCTGATTGTATTCTTGCTTTTCATGTGTTTTTCACCCCTTGACTGATTTCTTCACTAAGTGTTTTATTTGACGTGGGGCGGCCCCGTTCAGGATGAGACCTAAACAAATTGCGAAACCGCTCCGACTGAAGGAGACAAATCAGGATTACGACCACCGCTTTAAATACCGGGAGCTGGTCAGACGACACCCCAAGCGCATAAAGTGTTGTTGTAAGCGTTTGAATCGTCACGGCTCCGACGATGGAACCGCCCAAATAAAATTTCCCTCCCGAAAGGAGTGTTCCACCAAGCGCAACCGCGAGGATCGCATCCATTTCCATATTAAGCCCCGCATTGTTTGGATCCGCGGCACTAATCATGGAGCTATCCATAATTCCGGCGATTCCGGCACATATACCCGAAAAGATATAGACCATAAAGATAATCTTTCGTACCGGGATGCCTGTATAACGGCTCGCCAATGGATTGATTCCCACCGACTCAACAAATAAACCGATAGAAGTTTTCTTTAAAATAAAGAAAAGCAGCAAAGACATTGCAGCTGCGATAAAGATCGTCGTTGGAAGGATGTTTCCGGGGATGGTACCCGCGATATAGCTAAAAGGCTTATAGTATACTGTGATATTTTGACCTGACGTAATCAGCATAGCGACACCCCGCCCTGCCGTCATCAGAATCAGGGTAGCAACCATTGCCTGAATTTTAAGCTTGGAAACCAAAAAGCCGTTCCAGACACCACAGACTGCGCAGACCAGAATGGCAGCAAGCACGGAAATGGCCAGCGGCATATTTGCGACCCCACTTCCGGATCCCCCGATCAGGTATCCGCAGACGGCACCGGAAATCGCCATCACGGAACCTTGCGAGATATCAATTCCACCAGTTGCAATCACGAGCGTCATCCCAAGCGACAGAACAATCAATATGGAAGCGCGATTCAGAATGTCGATTAAGCGGCCGTAAAGCTGGCCATCCCGGAATTCCAACGAAAGAAAATCTGGAGTAAAAAACAGATTGAAAAGCAAAAGAAGAGCCAGGGAAAACAGTGGTAAAAACATTTTGCTGAATATCAGTTTTTTTAGGATGTTTCTCACCTGCTATTACCTCCTGCAATGGCTGCCATAACTTTGTCCGAATCCAGATCATCCTGTGTCAATTCCGCAACTTTTTTCCGGTCGCACAATACCGTCAGATGGGAACAAGTTCGCAACATTTCGTCTAATTCACTTGAAATAAATATGATTGACATTTCTTTTTCCTCCGCGAGCTGAATCACCATTTTCTGAATCTCGGTTTTTGTCCCGATGTCGATTCCGCGAGTCGGCTCGTCCAGGATAAGCAATTCAGGCTGTGAAGCTAACCAGCGTGCAATAATAACCTTCTGCTGATTTCCTCCGGAAAGGTTTTTGATCAGTTGATTCTGGTCAGAAACTTTAATCTGTAACATTTTTATATACTGGTCAGCAATCTTTTCCTGTTCTTTCATCGGGATATGTCTGAGGATGCCCAACTTTGCCTGCATTGCAACAAGAATATTGTCCCTCACGGAAAGATCGCCAATAATTCCCTGTTCCTTGCGGTCCTCCGGACAAAAAGCAATTCGGTGTTTCATTGCATCCAAAGGATCGTGAAATTTAACTGTTTCGCCTTTGACAGAAAGACTGCCCCTGAAAGGCTTGTCAACTCCAAACAGAAGCTCCGCGACCTCCGTACGGCCGGACCCAAGGAGTCCTGCAAACCCGAGTACCTCGCCTTTATAAATTGACTGGTTAAAATCATAGATTTTGCCGAAAGCAGAAATGTCCTCCGCCTTCAGGAATTCTTCCCCGTAAGTTACGTTTTCTCGTTTCTTCATGGATTGGATATTTCCTAATTCTTTTCCTATCATTTTGGAAATCAGCTCCACCTTGGGCAGCTTCTCAACCTCATACTCTCCAACCAATTCCCCGTTACGCAAGATGGTAACACGGTCGCATAATTCATAAATCTGATCTAAAAAATGTGATACAAAAATGATGCCAAGCCCTTGATCTTTTAAGTTGCGCACAACCTGAAAGAGGTCCTGTACCTCCTTTTCGTCCAGGCTGGAGGTGGGTTCGTCCAGGATCAGCACCTTGGCGTCGATGTC
>DAMDEB010000260.1:0-3409 GCA_032090075.1 Caproiciproducens sp. | reverse complement strand
CATCAAGGCCACGGGTAGGCTGAACCGCAATCAAGAGATCCGGTTCGTTCGCAATTTCTCTTGCGATGATGACCTTTTGCTGATTGCCGCCCGAAAGACCGCGCACAGGCTGATTTTCACAGTTATCCGGCCGGATATCATAGTCCTTGATCAAGCCCTTGGTATAGGCGAGAATTTCGCTGCTATTTAACATACCGCCTTTGTTGTAAGGCTTTACACGGTACTTTTCGATAACGACATTTTCAGCCACTGTGAAGGGAAGAATCAGTCCACGCTTTTGCCGATCCTCATGAATTGTCGAAATTTTATTGTCTATTACATTACGCGTCGTTGTATTTTGAATTTCTTTTCCATTGATTTTGATGGTGCCGCTCTCTGATTTTGTCAGATTGGTAATGGCTTCGACAAGCTCTTTTTGCCCATTTCCGTCGATGCCGGCAATCCCCACAATTTCGCCCCTGCGAACCTTAAGCGACAAATTCTTTACTGCGTTAAGTTTGCGCTCGTCCTTTACCGTCAGGTTTTCAATTTCGAATATAACATCACCGGGGGTAGCCGGTGTCTTGTCTACAATTAACTTGACACAATGGCCAACCATTTTTGTGGCAAGTTCTTCCTCATCAACATCAGCGACGTTAACGGTATCAACATACTTACCGCGGCGGATGATGGTGCAAATTCCTGACGAAGCCTTAATTTCTTTGAGTTTATGTGTGATAATGATAATTGTTTTTCCGTCTGCAACCAAATTGTTCATAATTTGAATTAAGTCGTCTATCTCCTGCGGAGTCAAAACGGCAGTTGGTTCATCCAGAATAAGCAGATCCACGCCCCGGTACAGTGCTTTCAATATCTCAACACGCTGTTGCATTCCAACGGATATATCCTCGATTTTTGCATCCGGGTCGACCTCAAGTCCATACTTCTTTACAATTCCGAGAATTCCTTCGCGTGCTTTTTTCATATCTATTACGCCAAATTGATTGGTAACCTCGTTGCCAAGAATAATATTTTGTGTTACGGTAAAATTATCAACCAGCATAAAGTGCTGGTGAACCATGCCGATACCATGTTCAATCGCAATATTGGGGTTTTTAATATTAACCTTTTCACCATTCAAAAAAATTTCGCCCGCTTCGGCCTGATAAAGACCGTAGAGCACATTCATCAGTGTACTTTTTCCGGCGCCGTTCTCGCCCAAAATGGCATGAATTGAACCCTTTTTAACGTCAAGATTTACGTCATCAAGAGCACAAAAGGAACCGAACATCTTGGTAATACCGTGCATTTGCACTGCATATTCCTTGTTGACTTCCATACCAATAGACCCCCTTGGCTTAATGAATCCCCTTACACACAACGGGACGCCATATGAATATGCGCCCCGTTGTGCAAAAGAGATTATAAAATATTATACTTGGTTAATTACTTAAGGCTTGCTTCGTATTTTGCAAACTCATCTTTATTTGCTGGAGGGGTAATTGTTTTGTCCTTAATCTTGCTTTCAAGAGCAACTGCTGCGTTGTAGGTTGCATCGCCCATCAGTTTGTGCTCTTCAGGAATGCCGACAGCATTTTCGCTAAGACCGTAAGTGTAGGTCTTGCCGCCGATTTCTTTGCCGTCCATAGCTTCTTTGGAAACGAGCTCAACTGCCTGATTGACAAGTTTTAAAGCGGAGGTTAAAACATTTTTAGGGGCAAGATAAGCCTGGTCACGGTCAACACCGATTGCAAACTTGTTTGCTTCTTTAGCTGCTTCAATTACGCCCATGCCAACACCGCCTGCTGCGTGGAATACTACGTCGCAGCCGTTGGAGAACATCTTAGTAGCGATTGCCTTGCCTTTGGATGCATCGCTGAAGCTTTCAGCATACTGAGCGTCAACTGTAATTTTTTTGCCAAGCTCTTTGGCAGCGTAAGCAACGCCAGCCTTATAGCCGTATTCGAACTGATCGCGGAACATAACACCGGTTACGTTTGAAGGTGTTTTATCTCCGTAAGAATTATCGACGATAGCATAGCTGATGTCTGGATTTTGCTTTGCGGAGTTTGTGATTGCGTCAGCCATAGCGAAGCCAATACCCCAGATGAGGTTGTTGCTGTCGTCTGCAGCCTTATCAAGGTTTGTAGCATAGTCGGATTCCTGCTTGGACTCGGTGTACTTAACCTTGACTCCGGTGTCAGCTGACAGTTTTTGAAGGCCTTCCCACGCGGACTGATTGAAGGACTGATCGTTCACACCGCCGGTATCTGTAACCATCGCAATCTTAAAGTCTGTCTTTGCCGATGCGACTTCAGCCTTGCTCTCGGCTGCTGCTGAACTTGCCGCTGCACTTGCAGCCGCACTGGAGGTTGTGCCGGATGTTGATCCGCATGCGGTTACAGATGCTGCCATCATAACTGCAAGCAAAAGTGCTACAATCTTCTTCATGAATTTTTCCTCCTAATTTTTTGGATATATTTAATATCACAATATTGTGATATTACTCCCATTTGTTCTTGTTTTCGAATTTTAGTGTACTTTATTTTCCGATACATTTCAAGTATTTGTTAAGCAAGTGACAGCGCAATTTCCATCATTTGAGTAAAGCCTGTCTGGCGCTCTTCTGCTGAAAGTGCTTCGCCAATAAAAGGGCAGTCCGAAATTGTCAGCAGGCACAGTGCATTTTTTCCGGCTCTTGCGGCATTCATATAAAGTGCGGCAGCTTCCATTTCAACCGCTAAAACGCCCATTCTCTTCCATTGGGACAACGCGTTTTCGTTATCATCATAAAAGGTATCGGAAGAAAGTACATTGCCGATAACGGTATGAATTTTTAATTTTTCGGCAGTTCTTACCGCCCGATTTAACAAATCGTAGCTTGCAATCGGTGCAAAGGTGCCAGGCAGTTTATACTGTAAAGCGTAGTTGGAATTGGTGCAGGCACCCATCCCAATAACAACGTCACGCACATGAACATTGTCGGCTATACCGCCGGCTGAACCAATACGGATAATATTTTCCACATCATAAAAATTGAAAAGCTCATAACTGTAAATACCGACCGATGGGATTCCCATACCGCCGCCCATAACAGACACTTGTTTTCCGTTATAAGTACCGGTATAGCCGAGCATATTGCGTACAGTATTGAAACATGTAACGTCCGTCAAATAGGTTTCGGCAATAAACTTTGCACGGAGCGGATCACCCGGCATTAATACGGTTTTAGCGATTTCCCCAGCTTTTGCCCCATTATGAGGTGTAGGTATGTTAGACATAAGATTCCTCCTGAATTTTATCCAATAATCTCCTTTAAAAGGGATGTTCCTGTCGTCATTGGTGCTACATCAAAATAATCAAGAATAGTCGCTGCAATATCGGCAAAGGTCGGGCGTGTGCCCAAATTTGCGCCGGCTTTTACATTCTT
>DAMDEB010000259.1:2567-3455 GCA_032090075.1 Caproiciproducens sp. | reverse complement strand
GGCGGCGCCTTTGGGTTTTCCGGCACGGTGTGAGTGAAATGGATTCTTGCGCTGTTTGCCCTTGCGGACATCAGTAATTTATAATGATCACTGCGGGTACGCAGAGACAGAACCATCTCTTCCCTGTTCGGTTGATATATTTTATCAATTTTTGCGCCGATTGCGTTATCTTCTATTTCTTTTTTGATATGTCTTAAAAATGCTCCATCAAGAGCCATTGGTATTCCTCCTGTAAATGCACATTAAATATATTTTGCCGGGCTGTGCATTTGCTTCGATTTCATAAAGCAGATATTTGGAAACTGCTTTTCGAGTTTCCTTAAAAGCGGCAGAATTACAACGTCCTCTGTATAAAAATGACCGGCGTCAACCAGCGTCATCCCCTTGTTTTCCGCATCAAGCAGGATGTTGTGCTTGCTTTCACCGGTTACAAAGGCCTGGCAGCCGTGTTCTGCGGCAAAATACATCAAATCGTCACCCCCGCCGCTACAAAGACCCACGTGTGAAATTGCGTGGCCGCCGTCAGTATAGCGCAGCCCGTCACAGCGCAGAACAGATTTTACAAATTCTGCAAATTCTTGCGGAGCGTACTCACCGCTCGTTTCGCCCATTAAAGCTTCCGGCAAGCCGGACGTTTCATATTCCTTCAGCATGTGCACATTTTGCAGTCCCAAACATTGGGCTAAACAGGAATTCACTCCACCCACAGCCATATCAAGATTGGTATGAGCGCAGATGGCCGCGATGCCATACTGTGCAAGCAAATAAGGAGCGGAATCAGTGCTGATACTTTTTAACGGATCAAAAATAACCGGATGATGACTCACGATCAGTTGAGCACCCAATTTTACTGCCTCACGCACCACAGCCGGCGTGATATCCAGCGAT
>DAMDEB010000259.1:0-2557 GCA_032090075.1 Caproiciproducens sp. | reverse complement strand
ACCGCCGTATTCACCTCTGCTTTTGAATCACCCACCAACAGTCCGGCATTATCAAAGCTCATGGCTGACTGAAATGGCGCGAAGCTGTCGATATAATCATAAATATTACCGATTGAGTTCATTCGACCGCCCCATTTCTATTATTTCACTTATTTTTTTAATAATTCCACCCAGTTCAGCAGCCTCACCCTCTTTTCCGGAAAGAGAGAGTCCGCGCGCTTTTTTCTCAAGATTGATTACACGAAGGCGCATATACTCGCGATTTGCCTCGGTTTGACTGTTTAGATTTCCAATATATGGGTAGAGTTCACTCGTGCTTATGCCTGCAGAATCATACTGCGCCAAAATGGCTGTGTACACGCGGCCGTCCTCAAACACAGCTTGTTCGTCACGAATTGCGAAGCACTGCACCGCCAAAAATTCCCGAAGCGGCTGTACAGAGGTCATTGGCTGCAAAATCAGTCGCTTCTGCGGATCTTTCAGCCACGGTGCGGCAGTAATGATTTGTGATATCATCTCCCCGCCCATTCCAGCAATGACAATATCGTCCGCTTCAAACGGAAAAATTGCGTTAAGGCCGTCAGAAAGCCGCGCGGAAACGATATTCTGTACACGATACCGATTAATATTGTGCTGTGCCTTTTGCATTGGCCCAAGATTGATATCAGCTGCAATAGCACGTGCAATTAAATCCTGCTTTGCAAGCCAAATCGGCAGATAGGCATGATCTGTACCAATATCCGCTAAATTCGCTTTTGGACGCACCATAGAAGCGCAAAGCTGCAGCCGCGCTCCTAAAGTAAATAAAGGATGTAAACTCACTGTTCGCCTCTCTGTATCAAAGTATCATTTGTCAACTTTATTGCATGACTGCTCGTCGCAATGGTTCCTATCTGAGTTAAAGTAAGGACGACAAGCGAAATAGCCTGCCACAACAGTTCACTGTTGAACTGGTCAATCAGTAAAATGATAAAAATTCCCAAACATCTTCCTGTGGCGAGAAAAAGTTCTTTCTGGGCAAAAAGCTCCGGTCTCATATTTTCCGCGCCCGGCACAGTTTGGATGATGTCCAGAAAAATACCAAAAGCAGAATTTGAAATAAACCCCGAAAAGAAAGAATTTACAATCGTAAATAGTATGAGAATAAACGGATTTATTTTAAAGACCACAAAAAGGCTAAAAATAAGCAAACTAAATACCGCGATTTTCATATACTGTACACGGTTTTTTCCTCTTATTTTCCGGCTGATGATCAAAAAAGATGCGATGGCCGCGGCAGAAGACAAAAGGGTATTAAAACCAACCAGTACTTCGCTGTTTACAAGCCGATAAAGCAAAATGCTTAAAATAAAACCAAATGCACCTTCCCTGATACCCATGAATCCTTCACTCAGCAGACTGTAAAACAAAGCCTTATGGCGAAATGAAAATCGAAATGACTGCGTATGACGCACCCGCGGCGTATTACTAGTAGATTTGGGAAGCCGCATCGCACCAACGGCCGTAACGACAGCGATTACAAATGCAATCCCAAATACAATATTATAGCCAGAATCTCCACCAACGGAAGAAATAATTGCACCTGCAAAAAAAGGTATGATTAAATTGATAGCTGACGAAATCATGCTGATAATCGCCATACCGCTATCGCGGTTGCTCAGGTTCGTGTACTGCGTGAGCCGCTCACTGTAGCTCATCCAATAAAATGCACCGGCAAGCCCACTGGTGATACCCAACAGCACAACAAAGTCTGCCGCCCGGGCATTGAACAGAATAAGCTGCAAATACAAAAGGTTATACCCGATCACTCCGAATACAGATACGATCCCTGCATGGAAACGATGCACCGCCGCAGAAGAAAACAACATTCCTATTGCTGTACCGGAAAAATTCAGACAGTTAAAAATAAGCACAACAGTCATACTCCCGGTTTGCTTCATCAAAAAAGTGTTGATAAAGACGCCTGGGAGAGCACTAAAGAGCATAAACTCTGTATGTACCAACAAAAACTGATAGTAAGTAGCACCCAGTGAATCACCGCCTACCATTCTGCGAATATGACTAATAAATGATGTTTTCGGCATATGTTCCTTACATTAACAGCCGCCTAACAACTTCATTGTCGGGCGGCCTAATTTTAATTTATTCAGATTTGATATACAAGAATTATTTGTATAAAGAACACAGATTCCCGATTATTTGGAAGAAATATGTCCATTTAATTTTGCAACCATCTCATCTGCGTTAATGCCATGTACCATACAGGCTTGCTCAAGAGTTTCGCCGCGTGACGAGGGGCAGCCCAAACAGTGCATTCCCATTTCCATAAAGAAAGGAGCAGTAGTCTTATCCATTTCAAGAATTTCCCCGATTAATGTATCTTTTGTTATAACAGCCATTGTTTTAATCCTCCAGCATTTTAATAAATTTTATACTGTTATTATAATACCCGTGCGAAAGCTTTGCAATACATTTCTATTTTTAGACAAAATAAATGCCCCGGAATGAAATCATTCCGGGGCATCTGGTCACGAATAAGAAATTATATGCTTATTCT
>DAMDEB010000258.1:0-3496 GCA_032090075.1 Caproiciproducens sp. | reverse complement strand
AACAGAATAACCGAGGTCAGCAGGCCCTCGGCAGCATCGTAAAAGAAAGCGTTCTGTCCGTAGTTTGCCGAGTCCTCGCCGCTGCTGGTGATAATAGTCTTAGCGGTAATCTTAGCGTATTTTTCAGCTTTGGACTTGAAGGAGAGATTCTCCGGATTCTGTTTGTAGGCATCCATATATTTGTTGACCAGATGCAGGATGTTGTCGCCGTCCGAACGTGTCGGATTTCTGAGATCCAGCACGGAAATGTTGTAACCGTAGCAGTCTTTTGCGATGCCTGCGTAATTTCGGAACAGGTCGCCCTTGGTATCGGTGCAGAGGAAACTCATTCCGGATACGCAGGCGTATTCGATGTTTGGATAAAGAAAATTTGCGGTCTTGCCAACACCGGCGGCTCCGATCATCAGGCAGTGGATGTCGCCGATATCCACCAGCGCCGTAATGGAGCCGCCGCTTTTTTTGTAGCCGACAATCAGTCCCTGAGGAAGCTGCGCCACAGGCGAATCAGGTGCAGCGATATGTTGTCTCCATTTCTTCGGCTCGTAGGGAACATGGGTATACGTCTGCCGAATTTCCTTTTCCGTAGCGAAACGCGCCGTGCCGTGCTGACCGTCGCCGACTGTTTTGGATTTGATTCCATTGAGGGTATAGTAGTGCGCCAGAAGGGAGATAAACCCGATCACGGCGAACATACCAATCCCAACTACAAGTAATGTAATGATTTGAGACGCTTGCATTATTTCCACCCCCGTTTTTACATCATTATTTTCATGTTGCAGTGTTGTTCTTCAGCCTCTGGTTCTTCTGCAGGAATAGCTTCCATCCCGTGCTGTGCCTTGAGATCCTCGTTCCAGTCTTTATATTGTGATTTCAGTACGGACACATTGGAATATCCGTGTTCCTGTGAAATCCCTCTGAGTCTTTCCGTTGCCTTGATACCCGCCTCATCATGATCCAAGCAAAGATACACTTCCTGAATGCAGGGGTTCTCCCGCAGCTGCTGAAGCAGCGCGTGTTCCGCAACACCGCAGAGAGACACGTAGCTGTGCTGCTTCCAGTTCTTCAGGTGAAGCGTAATAAAAGACAGCATGTCAATGGGCGCTTCAAACACAAAGATTTTACTGTCGGTTCCTGTGTAATGAAAGCTGAACCGGGGATCGCAGCCTTCCACATTTCCTTTGTAGCTTTTGCCTCCGGTGTAAGTTCCCCGCTTATGGGCATGACGCGGGATTCCATCCGCATCGCAGCCGACAAACACAGCGTTGTGATATTCCTTGTCCTCATAGAGCAGCTTCGCTTTGGCAAAACAAGTCACCACATTGCGGTTAATAAACCGCTGTTTGATGAGATAGGCAAACACATGGCGCATATCGGAATTGGCCGGAGGCAGTTCGAAAGGCTTTTTCGGCTCCGGTTCTTTATCCCCATCACTCTGCTGGTATTCGATTCTCTGTTCGCCGCCGAGAAGCAGAGTAACCGCTTCCGGGAAGGACAGATGATAGAGCCTCTGCACCAGATCAATGGCATGGCTGCCTTCCTCGGAGGAATGGTCGAACCATTGGCTGCCCCGGATTGTGATGCTGTGATCCGACACCAGTCGTTTATCCCGGCCGGAGGGCAGGAGGCGCTCTCCCTGCCGCTGCAGTAAGTCAACCAGATCCACGGAATTGGCCCTTTGCTTTTCTTCTTCTGTAAAATGCACATAGCCTGACATGGCAAAACCTCCAATCATAAAGTAATTTGATGTTGCTGCTCGTAATCGTCACGGGCATGGCCTTGCGCCTGTTTTTTCTCCCGTAGCCTGCGCAGACGCTTCCGGTCGATACGGAAAGCAGCGCCGCCAGTTGCCTTGTGATAATCCTCACGGAACAGATTCTCCAGCCGGTGCATCAGCCTTGTCGCCGCCAGCAGTACGGACGGATTACGGTACTCGTTGATACGGTCAATGAGAAACTGCGCGTAGACGTTACCTGCACCTTTTAGAGTATTCATAATGTTGGAGGCCACTGTTCCGAAGTCCGTGCCGAAACCGGTAATGCCTGCCGTAAAGCTGCCCTGCAGGGATACCGACAGCTTATACAGCTCCACCGGAACTGTTGTGAAAAGTCCCACAGCCATAAAACCTTTGATGGCATTCAGAGCGGTATCCTTGATGCTGCCTCTGCCGGACTGATACTCAATGCCACATTCAAAACAGGCCACCACAAGGCCGACGCCATATAAAGCCCAAGCAAGATAGGAAAAAAACAGCACGATGGATTGCACCCATGTCATCTCGAACAGGTCTGCACCCATGTTACCCATCTGCATAAAAAAATCGCCGAGGAAGCCTACGATCTGACCGTAGATCCAGTCTACAATCTGACCAAGGACGGTGTCGGCGACAAAATCCCAGATAAACATTTAGAGTCATCACTCCTTTCCTAAGAGTATGCGGGAGCCTGACTTTTTTCCGGACTCCCGCTGATCGCAGGGATACTACATTCCAAGCACCTGCCAGATATATAGCGGAGCCGTCAGCGTAAACACAAGACACGCGAACAGGATTGCCGGTGCCGCCCACTCAAATTGTCCGTGCTTCCTATAGTCGAAATATGCAGTTCCGAGTTTGACAAAGAAAAACACGGCAAGAATCAGGTCTATGGCAGGAAACACAACTTTGTTGACAACCGTTTTAATCTGTGCCGACGCCGTTGTCCATGTTCCCTCAATGGCACCGGCCACATCACCGGAACCAGCCGCAAAAGCTGTGGTGCTGAACATACAAGCCAGCAGTGATACCACGCAAAACACGAACAGGATTCGTTTAAATTTCATGAATTTTTCCACCTTTCTTTGATGAGATTTGCAAAAGAAAAGACCGCAGAGCCGGATTGCCCGGCAAAGCTGTCATTGTTCCTTTTTTCTGATGTTAATCAGGTTTTTGAAGGGCGATGTGCCAGTCCATCCATAAATCTCCACGGATA
Organism: Caproiciproducens sp.; assembly: GCA_032090075.1. Lineage (GTDB taxonomy): Bacteria > Bacillota > Clostridia > Oscillospirales > Acutalibacteraceae > Caproiciproducens. The sequence goes on along the minus strand of DAMDEB010000258.1, from coordinate 530 downwards.
TTTACCGAATCTGTTAGGTTCATGGAGAGCATTCCGGTGGGTGTCCAACAATCTATGAGCCATGTGTAGGGCGTATAGCTTCCGTCCGGCATCCAAATCGGAGTGAAATGTGTGCGCCGGTTGTAGGTACTAAACTGATTTTTCTTGAATTCAAAACGAGAGTTGTAACCTCCGCTTGTTCTATCTAGCAACCTCCAAAAACCCTTGTATTGAAATTCCGGAAAGTAGGTTACGGCATTTTGAGCATCTGTAACTGCCGAGGATTGATTGGTGCTGACACTGGCAGTTACTGTTTGATTGACGCCGTATCCGCTTTTCATGCTCTTGCCCGATGCGGTTGGAGACTTATCGTCAGGCATAATATTCATATTGCCGGAAAGACTTGTCTGATACCGGTTGAGGGAATACTCCCACCAGCCCTCGTCAACCCACTTGCCGTCATCCTTCCAATGACCGCCGCCTTTTCCGTTACTGTACCAATTCCAATCGCTGTGCCATACCCAATGTTCCTGCCACCAAGGCCGCCAGAT
>DAMDEB010000257.1:403-3517 GCA_032090075.1 Caproiciproducens sp. | reverse complement strand
CACATTGCGCGCCCTTTTTGAAAAATCGACCGGAATTCAGCTCCGCAGTAACATACCCCAACTCCCAATCAGCTAAAGTATCAAGAACATAAACATAGATTGTAAACATAAAATTCTCCTTTTTCATTGCTTTATTGATTTGTTTGCTTTTTTATAGTACCATGTAATCGTTGACAACAGTATGGCAACAATCAAAAAGAAGTTTTGAAAGGCGGCTGTCAGATGAAAGTAGACAGGCTTGTCAGCATTATTATGATACTCCTTGATAAAGAGCGGATTGGCGCACAGGAGCTCGCTGATCTCTTTGAAGTTTCACCCCGCACAATCTACCGCGACATAGACACGATCAACATGGCGGGGATTCCTGTTCGCTCAACATCGGGAGTTGGCGGCGGCTTTGAAATTATGCGGGAATACAAGATTGATAAAAAAGTTTTTTCGACTGCCGACCTTTCCGCTATCCTGATGGGGCTTTCCAGTCTTTCCAACATGATACGGGGCAATGAACTGGTGAACGCCCTTGCGAAAGTCAAAAGTTTTATCCCCGCCGACAGAGCGAAAGACATTGAATTAAAAGCAAATCAAATATGTATAGATTTGAGTGCATGGATAGGCAACAGGAACATACAACCATATTTAGAGATTATCAAAACAGCTTTACAGGAAAGCCGTCTGCTTTCATTTGAATATGTAGCCCACCACAGAAATAAGACCACACGCACAGTTGAACCGTATCAGCTGGTACTAAAAAGTAGTCATTGGTATTTGCAAGGGTATTGCCATAAAAGGAATGATTTTCGCTTATTCAGACTATCTCGCATGTCAAATTTGCAAATGCAAGAGGAAACTTTCACATCACGAGATTATCAAAAACCAATTTTAGACTTTGCGGACATTTTGGAAACGATGCAAACAAAAATCAAAATCCGTATTCATAAATCTGTCATGGATAGGGTACTTGATTATTGCACGTATGAAAACTTTTCGCCGGACGGCAATGAGCATTACATTGTTCGTTTTCCTTTCATAGAAAACGATTACTACTACGATATTCTTTTCAGTTTTGGGGATAAATGCGAGTGTTTGGAGCCGTACCATATCCGCACAGAAATGAAGCGTAGAATACATGATATAGCTACCATATACGAAAATTAATACATGGAGTAAGACGAAAAAGACAAACGAGTTTCCTTGCCCTTTTTATTTTGTTCCAACTATCAAGTCTATCAATGGACGGGTAGTATTTTTTCGCTTTACCGCCTGCGTGAGGCTTCAGCTGGAAAGCGCTGGGCGGGGCGAGCAGAAAAAGCGCATCGCCGACATAGGCACATTTCTTCGGGAGCAGCCCACCGCCCTGATTGAATACGACGAGCCGCTTGTCCGGCGGCTGATTAAAAAAGTCACCGTCTACGAGGACGAATTCGCCGTAGAATTCAAGTCCGGCGTGACGGTGGATGTAAATGAATAAGGCAAAAACAAGCAAGGCGCTCTACGAGATTTAACGTAGGGCGCCTTGCCTGTATTCAAGGATAGCCATGATATATTATATATCAAAAACGATTTTTAAATATATAGAGAAAAGTGGTTCCGATATCCTATGCTGGTTTTTAAATGTCTTTTTTACAATTCCCGGTCATTTTAGTTCGACCTTGACCCCAGTAGCTTCGTCGTATGATAAATCGCCATTTTTAATCAGATAATATATTGATACCGTAGGATATGGCGCATGAACTATGCGTCTGAATCTTAAGGCTTCTCCCGTTCGGCAAATGTTCTACCTGCCTGTGACGTATTCGTAAGTCTGTTGATGAAAAATATGGTGAAGAGGATTGGAATGAGATTGACATATGACTGTATATATTAGATTCTTACCAATAACATGTTAGAGCAATTCTGCAATGGCATAAGCTTCTCTATTTGCATTAATAAACTTTCTTGGACGAATATTATCTCCTACCATATAAATATTCTCTATTTCACTATAAAGATCACGATACAGATCATTTACTGAATGAAGACCTGCAGCAATAATAACAGTATCTGCATTAAAGACTGACATTTCCATCTGAAAAAGATTTCCTTTTCCCCCAGGTAATATTTTCACTCATTGACTTTGATTCTTCTTGATGGAGGTGACCGTGCTAAATCCGAACACGTTTACTTCATTAATGGAATGTCAGCGATGCTTTTAAACTATGTGGCTTTGATACACACCAAGTAACAAGGAAGAACAAGACCCCCGATAGATCCAATACTGAACTGCACCCCATTTGTTAGACAGTATGATATACTGAAAACAAATGGGGTGTTTTTCTATGCCAAAAGGGATATCGAACAAACGACATACAGGGGAGTTTAAGCAACAGGCGGTGGAATATATGCGGGAGCACAAGCTGTCCTGTGTAGAAACCGCAAAGATATTTGACACCGACCACAAAAACATAGCACTATGGGAGCGAATTTACCTGACCTACGGAGCAGAAGGACTGTATCTTGAGCGTCGAGGACGTGGAGGAAAGGGCAAGCCGTCAAAGCCATCCAAACATGTAGAAGAAGACCTGATCGCAGAAAACCAGAGGCTACGCGCGGAAAACGACTATCTAAAAAACTTGCATGCCTTAGTGTCGGAACGGGTACGGCGGGAGAACGGACACAAGTAATCTCGACGCTAAGTCGAAAGCACAAACTATCCATCCTGCTTGACGTTGCAAATCTTCCGCGATCCACTTATTACTACTACGCAAAGCAGGCGGAAAGGCCAGACAAATACAGCCAGCTCAAGGAGCAGATTACTGAAATCTACACAGAGAACCGTGGTCGATATGGCTACCGTCGTATTACGGACGAGCTGCACAACCGCGGCTATGTTATCAACCACAAAACCGTACAGCGACTGATGAAGCAACTCGGCATCGTTTGTCTCGTCAGACTGAAGAAATATCGTTCCTACAAGGGAGATGTGGGTAAAATCGCGCCAAACCTATTAGAACGCGACTTTGTAGCTAAGTTGCCTAATCAAAAGTGGGTGACTGATGTCACGGAATTCAGTTTGTTGGGATAAAAGCTGTACCTCTCGCCGATTCTGGATTTATGCAGCAGAGATATTGTCAGCTA
>DAMDEB010000257.1:0-393 GCA_032090075.1 Caproiciproducens sp. | reverse complement strand
GCTACACCATCTCAGATAGACCGGTGCTTTCCATGGTCACAACCATGCTGGACAAGGCGTTTGAGCAACTTCCGAATGGCACAAATCTCATTCTGCATTCCGACCAGGGCTGGCACTACCAGCACAAGCAATATCAGCGGATGCTGAACACTAAAGGCATCCGGCAAAGCATGAGCCGGAAGGGCAATTGTTTGGATAACGCTGTGATTGAGAACTTTTTCGGTTTGCTCAAAAGCGAATTGCTGTATCTGCAAAAATTTGATTCTATAGATCAGTTTAAGACGGAACTGATTAATTATCTGGATTACTACAACAATCGAAGAATCAAGGCAAAACTAAAGGGCTTGCCGCCTGCAATTCACAGACAACAAGCCCTTTCGGCTGCTTAATTAA
>DAMDEB010000256.1:0-3527 GCA_032090075.1 Caproiciproducens sp. | reverse complement strand
CGTGCAACCGTCAATTCTTTACCGTCAATACATACTTGCGTGACAGTATGACGGATTGTAAAAGTTTTCTGAAAAAAATCAACGGAGTCCCATTGAAGTCCTACAATCTCGCTTCTGCGCAGACCATAGAATGCGCCTAACAGCACCGCTAGTTCAATTGGCGTCCCTTTTACGACCTGAAACAGCTTTTCCAATTCCTCTTCGTTATAGATATTTCCTTTGAACGGCTGTTTCTTAGGGCGCTGTACACGGTCGGCAGGATTGGAGGAAATCATTCCCGTGATGAACGCATACTGCAAAGCTTTTCGGACATTGGCATGATGGTGAATGACCGTGTTTGCTGAAATCCCATCAACATTCAACTCATGCTGATAAAATTTCTGAATGTCTTTTGGAGTCACATTACGAAGTAAAAGTTTTTCGCCTTCAAAGTAAGGGATAACTCTGCTTTTAATGGAACAGCAATAGGACGCATAGGTGGTAATTTCAACGCTGTTTTTCATCATGTCAAGCCAGTTTAGCAGAAAATCCGTAAACAGAATATCCTTGCTGTCATTCGTAGGTTTCTGCTCAAACTTCTTACGTTCCTCCTGCAGAACATCCTCTGCCCGCCGTTTATTACCTTTAACGGACAACCCTGTGCTGATGGATTTGGTTCGGTACTTTCCTTGAGCGTCCTTATAGTTCAGCACTATTTGATAGATGCCGTTTTTTTCGCGCAGATGCCCTGAAACCATCTTAATTGAATACCTCCTTCTTTACAGCCAGAGGCACCTGCCATTGACATTTTTATTATAGCAGGTGTCTGCCAACAGTTCAATGCTTTACCACGCTAAACTCAACTTTTTTCCGACATGTTTTCCATGACTCGCAGATATTGCAGTACATGGATTTTGGGGATTTTATAAATCCGCCCGATTTTGAAATGCTCAATCTTATTTTCCATTAGAAGAAGGCGCGCCGTTTTCGTGCTGATGCCGCCAAGCATTTCACATAATTGCTTTACATCCACCACATCGGGATACCCGTGAAAGATCAGAGAATAAGCATCGTATCCGGACGATTTTTGCTCCATGCTGCACTCCTTCACAGGCCAAAACTGATTGCCAGCGCCTGATTGATTTTTTCCATGGTATCGTCATCAAGTGTTCCGATGTATTCTCCGATCCGCTTTCGGTCAATGGTTCTTATCTGCTCTAGCAGCACAAGGGAATCTTTTTCCAAACCATGTACTGCGTCAAGCGTTATATGGGTCGGCAGCTTTGCTTTGCTGCCTGCTTTGCTTGTGATTGCCGCCACTACAACGGTGGGACTGAATTTGTTCCCCACATTATTCTGTATATATGCGCTGAAGTTTGGTTTTTGGTTCATGGTGCTCTAAACCTCCTGAAATAATAGATTTTTTAAAAAAGTTGGTTACATAAATTTTTACACATAGCAAAAAACAAACCCCCGAAAATTGGGAGTTTGTCAAAAAACATATTCATATAATTTTCACCTTGCTGCTTCAATAAACATCGGCAGCGCGTTTTGTTTTGGGCAGGTAATAGGATTCGCCTGAGCAAGCCTTGGTATTTTTCGATTGGTCAGTGCTTTTGTTACCTCCGCCTGCCCGATACGGGCATAGATTTCCGTGGCGGCAATCGTGGCATGACCAAGAAAATTCCGGATGTTAATCAGTGAAACACCTGATTCAACCATGTGAACCGCTTTGCTGTGCCGGAAGCTATGCGGAGAATAGTTTTTTGATGGGAACAGATTAGGATTTTCTTGCTTTGCAAGAGTCACGTACTTCTTTACGATGCTTCTGACACATGCGGTGGTCATTTTTTCATTGGTCTGACTTGAAAAAAGCAGAGCGTTTTTACACTCGTTAGCACTCATATTACACGCCTTCAAATAGTAACGCAGCAAACTAGAAACCTCATCAGAAACAGGGACTTCCCGAACTTTGTTACCTTTTCCGCACAGCCTAACCTTGGTGACAGAACCAAAACGCACATCACCCACACAAACATCGCATAATTCCTGTGCGCGCGCGGCTGTGTCATACAGAAATGACAAGAGGGCTAAATCCCGGTTTCCAAGATATTTATGTGGATTTGGAAGTCCAAGCAAAATCTTAATCTCTTCCTTTGTAAAACAGGAAAACACAGTATCTGTATTACTCGGAAGTTCCATGGAAACTGCGGCACTGTAAGCGTGAAGGGATGACATCTCGCGCCGGGAAGCATATTTTAAGAAGGTTGTAACCGCCGACATACGGTTGAGAACGGAGGCGTCACTGTAATGGCGTTCATTTCTGAGCCATAGGAGATATTCGTCAAACAATGCCGCCGTGAAATGTTTGTAAGTGACAAGGTAATGAGGCAGCCCCTTTTTCTCCTGTAAAAACTGAAAAAAGATTGCAAACGAATCGGCGTATGCGGAAATCGTGTTTTTGCTTGCTTTATGAATATCAGGTAAAAATGTTTCAAAATATTCACCCAATTGATAAATAAACAGATTCTTCTTCATATCTGCGGAACCCCTGGGAATATTTCTTTGGCATAAGCATTGGTAACCTTAAAAATGTCTTCTGCATTTTCTGCGGTCATATGCAAATAGACTTGTGTTCCTGTCAGGTGTTTGTGGCCAAGATACACCGAAAGCAGCGGCGTAGCATCAGCCCCGTCCATGTCTTCCACATCATTCATACGAAGTGAATTCACGGCAAATGTGTGCCTGAAACAATGCAGGCAGATATTCCGGCTGTGTGGCGGCAATTTAGGAACTTCGATCTCGGTTTCCGTCAAGACCTTGTCCCAATACCACCCGGCCCACCCCGGTGAACGGGCGTGCCCATCTTCTCGCTCAAACAGAAAGGGATTTCCGCTTCTGCCTTTGAATAACACATCGCAATACTTCACCAGCATTTTGGTGAGGCTGCTTTCCATTGGTACAAGACGATCAGAATTTCCTTTGGCATTCAAAATATTGAGAACGCCGTTTGCTGTGTCAAAATCAGCTAAACGCAGCCTCAATGCCTCACCAAGCCGCAGACCGCATCCGTAGAGCAGTCTCAGCAGCATGGGAAATTGCAATCGTGACACAGTTCCGTTAATGCGGCCTTCCATTTCATCGGCGGCTCGGAATATTTCTTTGATTTCCTGCTCAGTGAAAATGTGGGGAATGTATGTGTGTTGGTATAGAGGCCGTTCCGGCATAAAAGCGGGAATGCCCAACACATTCAAATATCTGGCAAACGGAACGTAGTAATTCACAAAATTGTTGATGGTGTTCACGTGCATTTTTTTGCTGCATTCGGCAAGCCAACCATCAACAACGATAGGTATCAATGCTTTTTCCGATACCGCAAGGCCTGTCAGATATTTGTCCAGGGATTCCAAAATATAAAGCTTCGTGTAATCACGCAGCCCTTGACTGGAACGCAACCGCACAAATTCGACCATCTCAAGCTTCAGGATGCTTGAAAATGTGTAATCCTTCATACGGCGGCCCCCGCATTTTCAAGCAGCATCTCATAA
>DAMDEB010000255.1:761-3541 GCA_032090075.1 Caproiciproducens sp. | reverse complement strand
TGAACAAAACCACTTGCAACTGTGCGGTCGCGTGAATATTAACAACCTTGTTTCCGCTGCTTGGAGTAGCCGTACGTTTAATTGTGTCGCGCTCACGGATTTCGGGTTCTTCCTGCTGACGGGAAGTGATATCTTCCTGCTGAGCGTCATCGTAATCATAGTCGTACTCGTCTTCCGGTGGATTCCACATATCCTTAATTTTATCAACAAATCCTGCCATGAATATAGCCTCCTAAAATGAATTTAATTATTATATATTCTTGGGCCAAAAAGAGCCGAGCCGACTCTTACCATATTGGCTCCCGCCAAAATTGCTTGAGAATAATCAGCAGACATTCCCATTGACAAATAGTCCATGTTCACATTATCTATTTTTTTGTTCTTTATGTCAACCGAATATTGGGACATATTGAAAAAATAACCCATTGTTTCACTATTATTTGCATTTGCAGGCGGAATCGCCATCAGTCCGCGAATATGAATCGCCGGTAATGCTGAAATTTCCTGTACCAAATCAAAAAGATTCGGCGGTAAAACGCCGGATTTATTTGGCTCATTTCCAATATTAACCTCAATCAATATATCGGTCGTAATTGAATTTAAATGAGAAAGGCGCGAAATTTCACCCGCAAGCTTTACGCTGTCAACTGACTGAATCATACTGACCTTACCAATGATGTTTTTCACTTTATTTGTTTGCAGGTGCCCGATAAACTGAAGTTCACAGTCGGTAAGCTGATAAGCGTCATACTTTTCGCAGAGCTCCTGCACCTTATTTTCACCAATATGGTCGATACCGAGTTCAATGCCATGGTTAATCACTTCAACCGGCACGGTTTTTGTCGCGGCAAGCAGCGTGATATCTTGCGGGCGGCGACCGGACTTTATAGCTGCTTCGGCAATGTTATTCCTGATTTCTTTTAAATTCTCTTCCAAGTCTAAAAACCTTTGTTGAAAATCAATTGATAACTTTTCCATCAAATAAATCGGTCCCTTCCACCACAACCTCATCAAACAACTTAACGGTTGAATCAGTCATTAGTTCATCCTGAGTCGGATTGACTTTACAAATAACATAATTTTCGGTACTGAACAGCGAAATAATCTGCCTGAATTGTATTTCACTGCCATGCATTACGAATACGCCCTTCACTTCTTTTTTAACTGTATTGGATTTTCCGTTTTTGTCCTTTGTGGTCTTCTTTACAGTTTCAAAATGTATTGCTTTTTGGCTTACCCTGATTCCCGTATAATTCTCAACTTGAATTTGTGCTGTTGTATTGCGGATTGAGGCGATTGATGAATTCATGTTGCTGCTTTTTAAAATAACCGCAGCTTCGGAATCCTTGTTTGCCTGATTAACCGCAGCAACGGTGACCGGAATGGACTCACTGGAGGAAAACGGAAATGTAATAGACGCTTTATCACCTTCATGAAATTTAACCGCCTGGTCGGCCGGAACCACACAGGCAAAATACCAGTCAAAATTCTGACAGATCTTACCAACTGCACCGTTTTGAGGCGCCGGTTTGATTTTTTGCTTTTCCTTTAGTTCCGCAGCAGTCATAGTAAGCACTTTGGAATAATCGAACACCGATTCAAAGCCGTCGGTTTTGCTGATAAAATACCCCGAAGCGTTTGCGGTAATCGCCCCTATGGCCGGGCTGCTGGCAGCGGACAGTGCGTTTCGCTGGGCTTGCAGCGTAGCAACGCGGGCACTAAAGTTCTTTACCTTAGCAGTAACAATTTGGCGCTCGTTCAATAGGTACTGTAAATCCTCCCTGCCCAAATCATTGTATTCTCCAGAGTTAATGGTGCCCAGCAGGCCGGTCAGTTTAAGGTTGATCTGCTTACTGATGGAATCCAGATTGGCGGCATACGTATCACCCGGCGTACTGAGCCTTTGCAGTTTGGCAATTTCACTGTCAAGATTTTCAATCTGCCGCTGGGCCTCGACATTCTGCTCACTTGCGTAAACATTGGCAACCTTACCGCCATTTGCAATCTTACCGCCATCGCTGATTACATAAGTGATCACGCCATTTACCTGTTTGTTGATCAGACTTTCCTTTCTGATTGCCGTTCCCGTTGCCTGTACCGAGTCGGAGGTACTGGCATAGGATGCTGTTTCCGTCTGAACCTGCTTGTAGTTGGAATTATAAACCTGATATCCAAGGTAGATAAACAGCAGAATGGCCACAACAGCCGACATCACTCTTTTGAGCAGAGGACTGTTCATCTAATCACCCTTTCTGATTGATAATCCGCATTGCTTGTTCTATCACCGTATCAAAGTCTGGTGCATCATCCACCATAATCCAGTGGATATCCTCGTCACGCCGGAACCATGTGAGCTGGCGTTTGGCGTAATGCCGACTTTCCTGTTTGATTTTTTCCACGGCTTCATCAAGAGTACATACGCCATCAAAGTATGGCAACAGTTCCTTGTAACCGATTGCCTGTAGCGCGGTTTGGGAACCGGGCTGAGCCAAGACCTCTCTTGCTTCCTGCAACAAACCGGAATTCATCATCAAATCAACCCGTTGATTAATTCTGTCGTAAAGCTTTTGACGATCCTTGAAATCAAGACCGATTACACAGGCATTGTACGGAGTCGGCTTTTGCTTTGACCTTTTCATTTGCTCCGTCATCGTAACACCGGTAGTGCGGTAAATTTCAATTGCCCGAATAATGCGGCCAAGGTTATTGGGATGAATTCGCTCCGCCGATGCGGGGTCAAAATTTCTTAGTTCGGCAAGCAGCGGCTCCGTCCCTTCCTG
>DAMDEB010000255.1:0-751 GCA_032090075.1 Caproiciproducens sp. | reverse complement strand
CCTTTTGCGCAAGTTTTTCCCGAAGTATCTCGTCCTTGTCGTCATCGGTAAACTGAATATTATTGAGCAGGGAACGGATATAAAGTCCTGTACCGCCCGCGATTACCGGAAGTCTGCCCCGCGCGTTCAACTCAAAAATGCATTTTGAAGCGAGCGCAACATAATTTGCAACACTGAATGGCTGCGAAATATCGGCAAAATCAATCAAATGGTGTGCCACGCCGCACATTTCCTCTGCGCTCGGTTTGGCCGTTCCAATGCACATTCCCTTGTAAATTTGCATGGAATCAGCAGAAATAACTTCCCCATTTTTACGAAGGGCAATTTCAACCGCCAAACGGCTTTTACCGGATGCGGTTGGTCCAACAACAGCAACAACAGGTATTTTATCAGTTGTATTCATCATATCATATACGCCCGAATTGGCGCTCCAAATCTCTTTTTTTCATAATAATGGATACCGGACGCCCATGCGGGCAATAGCGGATATCCTCTTGCTCCAACCTTTGCGCAAGCGCAATCAATTCTTCCGTCGAGCTTTCGTCACCGGCCTTGACCGCAGCGCGGCACGCTACATTGTGGTAGAGCCAGTCAAGTTTTTCAGTTGTAATATCATTTTTAGCAGACAGCAAATAGCCAGCGATTTCCATCACCGCATCCGCCACTTCCTCCCCGCCGAGAATCAGCGGTGCGCTGCGGACAAGCACGGTTCCGGAACCAAAATCTTCAATTTCAAAGCCGGCTGCGGCAT
>DAMDEB010000254.1:979-3576 GCA_032090075.1 Caproiciproducens sp. | reverse complement strand
CGTTGAGCAAAATTTACACATCAAGAATCGAATCAATTGTACGCCGAACCGCCTCTTCATCATGCGTACAAATACCAGTGCAAAGGTCTTGGTGCATTTTTAAGTAATCAGCACCGGCGCTCATTTCAAAGTATCTTCTTCGGCTGATGAGTGAACGAATGTGCTTTGTAACCAGTTTTTGAACCATAAAATAGATTTCTTCAAAGAGACGATTGTGAGACATATGAACAATCTGCGAGTGAAAATCAAAATCCGCATCGACCAGATGACAGAAATTTTCATCAGTATCCTCGCGCATTGACTGGTCAAACATCCGGCTGTAGTTTTCAAGGTATTGTTTCAACGTGACCAGTTCTTCGTCCGTTGCCAGTCTGGATGCACTTATGGCACTTTCGTTCTCGATGATGCGGCGCATTTGATTAATGTCTTTCAGCCGATCCTCACCGGCGTAGAAATCGACGATTTCGTTGAGCACGGAATAGATGGAAAAATCACGGACAAAAGAGCCTTCTCCTACACGAGTCTCAATCACCCCCAGCGTAATGAGCTTTTGCAGCGCCATGCGCACACTCAAACGGTTCACCCCATACATCTGAGCAATTTCCGCCTCGGGGGGGAGCTTATCGCCCACTTGCCAGCTTCCGTTTAAAATTTTCTGCTTAATTGCTTCCCCAACCTGATCTACAATGGAGACGCGTTCGATTTTCATAGGAGTTTGATTTTCCTGCATATTGATTCCTCTGCTTCATTTTCTTATTATTTCTATTATTATACCTTAATACGACCATGAATTCAATTCGTATATTCCAAAATAAAAACCAGTCCCAACCAATAAAAAGGCTGGAACCGCGTTTTAGGCCTTATCCGGGCCTTTGAAATTAGGCCATTTTCCAGGACTGTACTTTGCCGTCAATTGTCACTAATTCAACGGATTCTCTGTCGTTCAGAACAAAGTCGGAGAGCTCCTGACCCAGACCGGGCAGATCCGGAACCTTAAAGCGCCCGTTTACCGGCTGGTAATCATATTTGCATAGTTTAATGTGGCTGTGCACCATGTTGCACTGGTGATGCTCATGAATCACAAAATTCGGGATTGCCGCTTCCATCTGCAGGCTTGCCGCAGTGCTGATAGGAGAACCGCAGGCATGAACCTGAATGGAGACATCGTAAATATATGCCATATCGCAAATCTTCTTAACCTCTGTAAAACCGCCGCAGGTTCCCATGTCGGGCTGCGCAATCTGAAGGCTGTTCGTTGCAAAATACTTTTCGTATTGCCAGCGGGTATAAATTCTCTCGCCACTTGCAATGGGCATTTGAATCCGCTGGGCCAGCCGCTCTGCGGTGTGGGGGTCCGGTGTATTAGGCTCTTCGAAATAGAAGATGTTATACGGTTTGACTGCCTCTGCAAGCTGAATTGCGGTGTTTACGTCCAAAAAACTGTGGTTTTCCATAATGATATCCACATCCGGGCCGACAGCTTCACGTACAGCCGCAACACGGTCAACAACTGTTTTTAGATTTTTGTAGGTAAGCAGGGTTGTTCGGTCTTTATCCGTGAAGGCGCCCAGAGTGGGGGTTTCCTTAAAGGTAAAGAAATCGACTTTGATTGCGTCATAGCCTTGATCAAGCGCACGTTTTGCCGCGCCTACATAATCCTCAATGGTAAACATGCCTGCCATGGTGTCTTTCCAGCCAAATTGTAGCTGAGAAGCATAGGTGCGCAGATTATCGTTCAGTTTACCGCCCAATAGGGTGTAAATAGGCACATTGAAGTATTTACCTTTAATATCCCACAAGGCAATGTCAAGAGCACTCATACCCGCGGTAAAAACGCCTCCGCCGTTTTGCCCCCAAAAGGTGGTACGGTACATCTTGTCCCATATTTTTTCATTCTCCAGCGGGTCCATGCCGATGATGATGTTTGCAAGATCCTGAATCATTCCGAACGCAGCAGTGGAACCTACTCCGTAAGCCATGGCGGCCTCACCGTCACCGTAAATTCCCTGATCGGTGTAAACCCGGCAGAGAATGGGATGGACGGACGGATTTTCTTTATCCTTCACGTGAAAGACATCAATTTTTGTAATCTTCATAATAAATATTCCCTTTCCCTAATAATATGTTTTTTATGCCTGATCCAGGATGCTCTTTGTTTCTATATGCGTTTTTCCTGAACGGTGGCGTAAAATTGCGTACACAAAGCAGACGGCAACCGCAGCTATGTTGAAAATTGCAAGCGGCAGAGTCAGATTTTTAAGTGAATAAAACAGAATGACCGCTTGGGCAATGCAGGCAATGATGAGAACCAGATAAAGCATGCCATTGCTCATGTGCATGGAAGACTTCGCCCATTTTTGGGGCATTTTCGAAGGAAGTTTAAAAATTGAGTAAAACAGAAGAAACTGGAAAACTGAGGTGATAACCATGATATTGCTTACAATAGTACCGACGGAGAGTCCCATTAAAACCGGAATAACGCCGATTACCAGCTGAATGGTCAGAATCAAGACAGGTGCACCATGACGATTGGTTTTGCCAAATATTTCCGGGAGCCAGCCGTCCTTGGTGGCTTGCATATACGGACCGACAGCCAT
>DAMDEB010000254.1:0-969 GCA_032090075.1 Caproiciproducens sp. | reverse complement strand
ATTGGTGCGCCAATCATAAACGCGTAAAAGACAGGCGTGGAAAACATGGCTCTTGCGGCAACCGTCAAAGGCTGACCGGCAACTTTGCTCAGAGGAAGGATAGAGACATCCGACAATGCTGCTCCGCAGTACAAGATAATAAGAGCCGGAATAACTGCCAGCATTGAACGGGGAAGATCACGGGTTGGATTTTTTGCCATTCCTCCGTAGTTAATTGTCAGCTTATAGCCCTGACAGGAATAAACAAGAATCATTACCGCTCCGATAAAGCCTGTGCCTTTTCCAGCAAAGAACTTTTCGCCGCTGAACTGCAGAGGGGGAACTATATTGCCCTTTACGCAGCCTACAACAGCAAATCCAAGCAACGCGATTACCAAGAATGCGGACATTATCTTTTGCAGGGTCGCCATGTTTTTGGTTCCCATAAGATTAATGACATAAAACACAGCAATACCAAGAATTGCCGTGACAATCTTGTTCGCACCGGGGAACATGGAATTGATATAAATTCCCAGTGCGGTTCCGTACAGAGACATTGTCAGCATCTGCAAGAAAAAGCTGATGATAAACATTCCGCCGCTTTTTTCACCGCCCAGACTGGTAATGATGGAATAATCACCACCTGAAAATTTTGTAACAGATGAAAAGATGATATCCGGAAGATTGATAATCAAGCCCAAAATAATTGCAGCCAAATATGCGAGCCATACAGAGTATCCTGTCAATCCGATAGCTGGACCAATTGTTGTGATAATACCTGCTCCAATAACTTGCCCGAGACCTAATGCCCAAAGTTCTCCGAACCCCAATCCCTCGCTGTGAAGCTTTTTTTCTCCTGACATAGTAACACATCCTCCCCAATTTTAAACAGCTTGATATTCGACTATTGCATTGTTCAGCTGTTCGCTAAGTATAGATTAGCATTTTACAACTTCTTTGTCAATAATAGATATATTAAAATTAAATTTT
>DAMDEB010000253.1:0-3660 GCA_032090075.1 Caproiciproducens sp. | reverse complement strand
TGGAAAGGTCAAGAAAAACTGGACAGAAAGTTAAGCATTTAAGAATTTTGTAACTCAAACTGCGTAGGACTAAGCCAACCCAACGTTGAATGAATTCGTTTTGTGTTGTAATAGGTTTCAATATATTTAAAAATATCCATTCGGGCTTGTTCGGGGTTGTCATAATCGGCATCCTGAACAAGCTCTCTTTTTAGCGTACGGTAAAAAGACTCCATCACAGCATTGTCGTAAGGGTTTCCTTTCCGACTCATGCTCTGCTTGCAACCATACCGCAAAAGCAATGATTGAAAACGCTGTGACGTATATTGTGAACCACGGTCCGTATGTACAATAAGTCCTTCTTGCGGGTGTTCACGGCCAACGGCTTGATAAAAGGCGGCCATAACTAAGCTGTCTTTGATTTTAGTATCCATTGACCAACCAGTTACCTTGCGTGAAAAGATGTCAATAAATACGGCAAGATAAAGGAATCCATGCCGTGTGGGAATATACGTGATATCTCCAACCCAAATTTGATTCTTTTGGGAAGCCGTAAAAACTCGATTCAGAATGTTTTCGCGTTCTTCATATTGGGTTTTGCTGGGATAATAACGATACGGTTTCTTTGCCCCTTTGGCAATTAGTCCTTGCCCGCTCATGATGCGGGAGACTCTTTTTTCATTTATTCTGATATTGCGTTGCAGCAATACTTTCTGAATACGGCGAGAACCGTAACGGCCCTCGTTCTCTTTGAAAATATCCAAAATCATTTCTGCCAGAGCCTCATTCTCAATGGATCTTCTACTTTTACGCCGGTGCAAGTAATCGTAAAACCCAGAACGTGAGATTTTTAGAATTCGACAAGCCTTCTTGATGTTGTACCTTTTCTGATTATCTTTCAGAAATTGAAACCTCACACATTCTTTTGCTTCAAGAAGGCCTGGAGTTTTTTTAATAGTTCATTCTCCATCCGCAACTCTTCATTTTGTTTTTGTAACTTCTTAATTTCATATGTAGAATTGAAAAGTGCGTTTCCATGTCCTGGAAACGCACTTTCTCCGTATTCATCATATCCATTAATCCAACGGCGCAGGCTGCTGCAACTAACGCCTAGTTCTTTTGCTGTGTCAAGGACAGAATTATCTTCTGTTTGTGCCAATTTCACTGCCGCCATTTTAAATTGCTTGTCATATACTGCTCTTTTCATAAACTGGTTCCACCTTTCGCGCTTATCTCGGTGTCCAGTTTATTATACCATCTCCAGTTTTTACTGGTTCAGTTCATAAAGCAGAGGTATTCATTGTATCACAATTTAGGTGATGATGTGGAGCGGAGAACGGGAATCGGACTCCTTCGTTATTAATTCATAATGTTATAATCTTTTCAATTGATTTTTTCCAAAATAGCCAGTCAATTAAAATCGAAGAAGGCCTCATAAACATCCAAATAAGTGGCTTAACTTCCGGCTATTTGCGGTATTCTAACGTCCAGTTAAACATCAAATAAACGTCAAATTGTAGGTTTTGCGTTTTCCGGACAAAAAGAAGAAGCCCAACATCCGCATGGATACTGGGTTTGTTTGGTTGCAGAGGCAGAATTTGAACCTACGACCTTCGGGTTATGAGAACGAATAAACAAATAGGGTTCCTTCTGCATCAACTGATATTTTTCCGTTTTATCCTATAAATTTTTTGATTCTCATAGTCTTTTGCTTCCCGCAATATACTCCTGCACCAGACGACGGTAGATATGTCCGTTTGCGTTATCGCTGAACAGATCGTGGGAAGCATCGGCGATTTGGATATCTTCCCCAAACAGCGATACGCAATACTCTTGAAACTCCTGCGGAACACAAAGCCCAATTTTGGTAAGCTTCATTCTGCCGCAGACTTGAAACACCTTATGAAACGCGGGAATTTCATAGGGCAGGATGCTTCCGCATAATATGCGAATATCCGCTTCACGAAATACAGTCTGCGGCGTTTGCATTTCCCCACAGTCGCAGATAATGAACTGATAATCTCGATCAGGTTCATTCGTCAGGTAACAATCAAGGCCATCAAGGGAATAATGCTCGCCCATACGCTCTGCATCATAGATATTTAAAATCATCTGCAAACTCCGGGTTGTATTCATCTCCATATAGCAAACATCTGCACCCCTTGCCGCCAGCCATGTAGCCATATTAAAAGCCGTGACAGTCACACCGCTTCTGCGTTGTGTACCTGCAACGGCTATTTTAATATTCTTGGCATTCCATTTGAATGGAACAATTTCCTCCAGCTCTGCTTTGGGAGCAGGTTCCGGCTGCAATGTTGGTTTGTTGGTTTCAAACTGCGGAATGTATTTTTGCATTCCTTCATCAGACAGGCATTCAAGCAGCTCCGCGCTGACCGCTTCCGGAGTATCGGCGGTAACAATGTTTATTATATCGATGGAAACAAGACGGTCAATATATCCGTCAGTATTCTCACAACCGGAAAGAATAACGATAATCCGTGCGGAAAACATCATCTGAAAGGATTGAAGCGCCACGGCAAAGCCATCAAGCTGCTCGACCACACAGGAGCTATCCACGATAAAGTAATTCGCCGTGGCATAATTCCGCATATCCTTTGTAACAAAGCTGCGCAAGGAGAATTTGCCAATCAACTTCTTTGCGGTTATCTCCTTTTCTTGTACGGCTTCGTCGATTAGCCGACTTTTTTCATTACTTGTCAGGTACAGCAGCATATTTTAGCACCTCCTATCAAAGATAATTTTTCATTTTGCGAATGGGAAGTCACCAGTAGGATGATTCCAACGATCACAATCATGATATAGATAAAAAGCTCAATCAATTCTCTTTTTCGGTTCAATGTTTACGCCCCCTTGGAAATTGCCCATAATGGACCGCCCGCCGATGCACCCCGCCTCGCTTCGTTCAGAATAATGGACAGATTCCATTTTTCATTGCTTCGTTTGACGCTGGCTGGGTCAGCCACCAGAATTTTCCGGTCTTTGGTAACGCCGCGTAAAACAATAAAATGTCCGCTGCTTGTAAAATGGCCTTTAGCCATGATTGCAATCACCAGTTCTCCGTTGGAAAGTGCGTCAATCAATTTTTGAGGCTCATTGATGCCGATACTTTCGACTTGCAGCCCAAAAGCTTTCGCGCCGTTTGGAATCAACGAATGATAGGAGCCGTTGCCGGGACAGCAGCATCCGTTTTGGTACGACCAGTCTGCCATTTCTTTCGGATTTACCTTATGAGATGTAAGGCTCGATATCACCATTGCAAGCGCGGTTGGGCCGCAGCCGCTTGTCCCGATGGTATCGCTCGGCCCATATGATTCGTCTTTCCATCGTGTATCGGCTTGATTGTAATAGACCACCTTTGTTGAACCGTCTGTAAAAGTCAGACCGGAATAGTCCTTGCCAGCGCTTTCCTGATAGTCTTTTTCATAGACACCAATTGTTTGATTGTATCCGTAGTCAACCTGAAAGTCCTGCACAGCCTTGACTTCATCTCCGACAAGCCACCCTGACAAAGCTGAAAACGGGCTTGTAATGAGATACAGAATCAGGGCAATCAGCAGACACAAGCCAATAGCAGGTGCAAAAATCAGAATCATCGTCCGATGCCTTGCTTCTCCATCCGTCGTCAATTTGATTACTGCCTGTGCCAGCAGCTTTGTCGTT
>DAMDEB010000252.1:1042-3690 GCA_032090075.1 Caproiciproducens sp. | reverse complement strand
GGCGGAAAGGGAACTTGCTGCCAGCGAGGAACGCTACCGCATCATCATGGAGCAGGTAGCCGACCCGATTTGTGACTATAATTTTAAAACGCAGGAGCTTTATTGCTCGCCGCCATTCAAAGAGAAATTCGGGATAGATGCTGGTGTGGATGGCCTGCTGGAGCAATTGTATCATTCCGACCTTGTTTATAATGAGGATAAGTCCCATTTTATGAACGATCTCTATGGAATTATTGACGGAACGAGCGCGAAAAATCCGGAATATCGCTTTAAGAATACGGACGGTAACTACCGCTGGTACAGGGTGCGCTGTACGGTAATCCGCGACAAGAAAAGCGCGCCGCTGAGGATGATTGCCTTTATCACGGATATTGACAAGCAGAAGAAGGAGAATATGTCCTTAAAGGAAAAAGCGGAGCATGACCTTTTGACCGGTCTGTACAACCGGATGACCACCATCGCATTGATTGATAAAGCCATCAGCCAAAGCAGTGACAGCAACCACGCGCTGCTTGTCATTGATATAGATAATTTCAAAAATGTAAATGACAGCCACGGCCACCTGGCAGGAGACGAAGTGATTGTCGATATTTCCACCAAAATCAAAAATCAATTTCGTGAGGGCGATATTATCGGCAGAATCGGCGGCGATGAATTTGTCGTGTTTTTAAAGGATATTCCTCTTTTGGGGGTAAAGAAAAAATGCGAAGTTCTGCAAGGCGTTTTTCATAGCGCACATCCGAAAGACGATCAATATTACAAGGTTTCGGGCAGCATCGGCGTTGCGGTTTATCCGCGGGACGGCAAGAGTTACCGCGAACTGTTTGTAAAGGCGGATACTGCCATGTATGCTGCCAAAAACGAAGGCAAGGACGCCTACTGTATTTACTCTGAGGAACTCAGAAACGTGGGGCACGATATGGAAAAATACGATCACCGCATTTAATTTCATTCTGCAAAGCAACCCGCTTATTCATTTTTGGATAAGCGGGATTTTTAATGCTTTCCGCACTTCTTCCGCAACTGAATTGGCAGAACCGCTTGAAGGGATGACAACATCCGCAGCTGCGCGGTAAATGCCGTTGCGCGCGCAGTAAAGCGCTTCCATCACCTCGTCACGGTTCGGTTTTGCAAGCAGCGGGCGCGACTGATCCCACTTTAAACGCTCTTTCAGCACGGAGATTTCCGCATCAAGCAGTACCACAACACCGGTTTCCTTCAGCATGGCTGTGTTTTCAGGATTTACCAGTGCACCGCCGCCTGTCGCAATAATTAAACCGCTTTTTTGGCTCAGTGCCCTTGCCGCGTCCTGCTCCAGCCGGCGAAAAGCCGCTTCGCCGCGTGTTGCGAAAATCTGCTGTACGGTCATCCCCTCGTTCTGCTCAATGTAAACATCCATATCCACAAAGGCGCGGCCCGTGTTTTTGGACAGAAGCCTCCCGATCGTGGTCTTGCCGCTGCCCATGCAGCCGCAAAGTACGATGTTGCCGAACGTCTTTTTCATTTCGATCACAGCATCAGTGCACAGTGTGCTGATGTCATCTGGATTAAATTTTGCACCGTACCAAATTTCATGCGCGGCCGCCGCCTGCCACACGAGCATGCTCATGCCGCCGACCGCCTTCATCCCGCTTTTACGTGCCATTTTTAGCAGCGCCGTTTCATTCGGGTTGTAAACCGCGTCAAAAACACATGCGGATTTACGCACGACGTCCTGTGAAACAGGGGCGGCAGCGGTGTTGGGGTACATCCCGACCGGTGTCGCGTTTGCCAGCAAATCGATTTCCCCGTCAATTTCATCGAGCAGGCAAAAGTCGGCGTGTGCGTTTTTGACCTTTGACTGGATATCCGCACAGAGCTTTTCAGCTGCGGAAATGCCGTGAGGGCGCACAGCCACCGTAACGGAACCGCCCGATAAGGCCGCTTCAAACGCCATTACGCGGCCTGCACCGCCGGCTCCCAAAACGACTGTACGACCGTTTAAGCCTGCTCCGGCGGCCTTCAGCGCACTGCAAAAGCCCGTGCCGTCGGTTGTGTAACCAATCAGGCGGCCGTTATCGTTTTTTACGGTGTTGACAGAGCTGAAAAATGCAGCCTTGTCACTGAGTTCATCCAAAAAGGGAATAATTCCCTGCTTGTGCGGAATGGTTATATTGAATCCGTTAAGAGCCCTCAACTGAAGCATTTGATTTGTCAGTTCGCCCGGGGAAATATCAAAAACCCCATAGTCGGCCGGCCGGCTGGATAAAGAGAAAAGCCGAGCGTGAATAAACGGCGACATCGTGTGGGCGATTGGGTGGCCGATGACCGCGTAGTGATTTTGGTTCATTTTACATCCCTCGTACTCATGAAAATAAAAAAAGGTTTAAAATATATTGACAAAGTGAAAGTTTGCTAATAATATGTGGTTAGGCAATAAGTGCCCGGAGCGATTTATGTAGTTTTTTCTGTGGCAATTGTAACACATACAAGATAATTTTGTCCACAATAAACAGAAACGTTTTCCGCGTGCGAAGATCCAAATTTCTTAAGATTTCTAAGGAGGATATGTTATGGTTTTTGAGAAGGTAAAGGCGATACTCAGCGAACAGTTTGACGTGGAGGAGGATTCCATCACTTCCGACACCAGCATCGCTGATGATCTGGGT
>DAMDEB010000252.1:0-1032 GCA_032090075.1 Caproiciproducens sp. | reverse complement strand
TGCCGATTCCTTGGATGTAGTTGACCTTTTAATGTCAATCGAGGATGAGTTCGAATTTGAAGTTCCAGATGAAGAGATTGACAACATTAAAACGGTCGGCGAGCTCGTTAAGTACATTGAGGATAACGTTTAATTGATGTTGCTCCTTAAATCCGCTGTGCATTGCACAGCGGATTTTTTACTTAAAAGGCGAATTTTGCGCGTTTTTACTTGAAAAGCCAAGCCACTTCCTATATAATCATTTCATATGTTAATTTTTTATAAACAAAAGGGGAGTAGAAAACGTTGAATGAATTCAGCTTTTTGACCGATGGCGTAATGTCTATGCTAAACCATCCGGGAATGCTGGTTATGTGGCTGATCGGCGGGTTGCTGATCTGGCTCGCAATTAAGAAGGACTTTGAACCGGCGCTGCTTTTACCGATGGGATTCGGTGCAATTTTGGTTAACCTGCCGCTGCCGGGTGTTTTAGGGAGCACGGGCATTGTACAGTGGCTGTTCCAGAAGGGGATCGTCGCATCCGAGGCGTTCCCGCTTTTACTGTTCGTCGGTATTGGTGCGATGATTGATTTCGGACCACTGCTTTCCAACCCGAAAATGCTTCTGTTCGGGGGCGCGGCGCAGTTCGGAATCTTCCTGACTGTGGTTTTTGCGGTGCTGTTGGGCTTCCCGCTGAAAGATGCAATGTCCATCGGCGTGATTGGTGCGGCGGACGGACCGACCTCCATTCTGGTTTCACAGGTGCTGAAAAGCAGCTATATGGGGGCAATCGCGGTAGCCGCGTACTCGTACATGGCGCTGGTGCCAATCATACAGCCGGCGGCGATTAAGCTCGTTACCACAAAGCATGAGCGCATGATTCGTATGCCTTATAATCCAAAGGCTGTTTCGAAAACGACTAAAATTTTATTTCCGATTATTGTTACATTGGTTGCGGGAATGATTGCACCGGACTCGGTTTCCCTCGTAGGGTTCCTAATGTTCGGCAACTTAATTCGTGAGTGCGGCAAGCTGGAAAATCTTTCTCAGACC
>DAMDEB010000251.1:1258-3777 GCA_032090075.1 Caproiciproducens sp. | reverse complement strand
GGGTGGAGCCGAGAAGCTTTTGGGCCGCGGCGACATGCTGTTTTCTCCTGTCGGCTCTCAAAAGCCGACGCGAATTCAAGGCTGCTTTGTCAGCGACAGCGAGATTGAATCGGTGGTCAACTTCGTAAAGAAAACACAGGAAGCGGGATACGACAAGAATATAGCGGAAGAAATAGAGAAAAACGCCGTTGCCGAAAAAAATAACAGCGGCAATGACACCGTGAATAATGATACAGACCCAATGATGCCGGACGCAGTGAAATGCGTTGTAGAAGCAGGGCAGGCGTCTACCTCACTGCTTCAGCGCCGCTTGCGCCTTGGCTACGCCCGTGCGGGCAGGCTGATGGAGCAAATGGGTATTGTCGGTCCGCATGAAGGCTCAAAGCCGCGCCAGGTGCTCATTACATACCAGCAGTGGCTTGAAATGACCATGCAGCAGGCTGATAAAAAAGAAAGCGAAGAATAAAAATAATGCCATTTTTGCCAATAACAAAAGAAGAAATTGATGCCTTGGGTTGGGATGCACCGGACTTTGTCATCGTAACCGGCGATGCTTATGTTGACCACCCGACGTTCGGACCCGCGATTATTTCGCGCGTACTCGAACATTTTGGCTACCGTGTCGCGATTTTAGCCCAGCCGAACTGGCGGGAGGCTAAAGATTTTACACGTTTCGGTAAGCCAAAATTCGGTTTTATGGTCAGTTCGGGCAACATCGATTCCATGGTGGCTCATTACACCGTTGCGCGCCGCAGACGCAGGGACGATGCTTATTCGCCGGGTAACAAGACGGGACTGAGGCCGGATCGTGCAGTCCTCGTTTATACTAAAAAAATAAAAGAGATTTATCCTGATTCACCGGTAATTATCGGCGGTTTGGAAGCGTCCCTGCGCCGCTTTGCCCACTACGATTATTGGGATGATAAAATCCGTCCGTCCATTCTTCTGGATTCCGGCGCGGATTTACTCACTTATGGAATGGGAGAAAATCAAACGATTGAAATCGCCCGCCGCCTTTATTCCGGGGAGCCAATCAGCACCATTACCGATGTACGCGGCACCTGCTACGCAATTCCTACCAAGGAATATCGTCCTGTACCGGCGGTTGACTGCCCAAGCTTCGACCAGGTCTGCCAGAGCAAAAAGGAGTATGCTGTTTCCTGCCGTAAAGAACAGGATGAACAGGATGCGGTGCGCGGGCGCAGAGTCATTCAGCGCCACGGCAGTATGATGCTGATTCAGAATCCGCCGATGGCGCCTTTAACCCAGGAAGAATTGGATGTGGTCTATGACTTGCCTTATGAGCGCACATACCACCCCGTTTATGAGAGCATGGGCGGCGTTCCCGCAATTCAGGAAGTTGAATTTTCCATTACTCATAACCGCGGATGCTTCGGTGCCTGTAATTTTTGTTCCATAGCGTTTCATCAGGGCAGGGCGATTACTACCCGCAGCGAGGAATCAGTTTTGCGTGAGGCAAAAAAGCTGACGGAGAGCCCTCATTTTAAAGGTTATATTCACGATGTTGGCGGGCCGACTGCCAACTTTCGCAATCCTTCCTGTGAAAAACAGGCCAAATTAGGTCTTTGCGCCGGTAAAAAATGTCTTGCGCCTAAACCATGCCCAGCGCTCCAAGTTGATCACAGCGAATACCTCGGTATACTGCGCAAGCTTCGTGCTTTGCCAAAGGTAAAACGCGTATTTATTCGTTCAGGAATCCGTTTTGATTATTTGATAGAAGATAAGGATGATACCTTCTTTAAAGAGCTTGTCCAATACCATGTGAGCGGTCAACTCAAGGTTGCGCCCGAGCATTGCAGCGCAGCGGTACTTGACAGCATGGGCAAGCCGCATATTGAAGCATTTTTAAAATTTCAGAAAAAGTATTACAAGCTGTGTAAAGAGGACGGGAAAGAGCAGTACCTTGTGCCGTATCTGATGTCCTCACACCCGGGAAGCACACTAAAGGATGCAGTCGAACTGGCGCTGTTTCTAAAGCGCGAGCGTTTGCGTCCCGAACAGGTGCAGGACTTTTACCCGACGCCGGGTACGATTTCTACCTGTATGTTTTATACCGGACTGGACCCATACACCTTAAAGGAAATTTACGTTCCCCGTACCGATCAGGAAAAGGCGATGCAGCGTGCTCTGCTGCAGTACTTTAACCCCAAAAACAAGGATTTGGTGATTACCGCACTAAAAGCTGCGGACCGCAGTGACCTCATTGGAATGGGCAACGATTGTCTTGTACGGCCGAGCGCAGGAATGCAGCGCGCTCAAGTTGAAAAGAAAGAGAAGCAGGGTAAATGGAGCAGCAAAAAAACAGCAAAAAGGCGCTGAAAATAGCCCTGATACTGCTTTTGACAATTGGTGTTGTCGTTTCTTTGCTGCCGTTTGGAGCAGCCGCTTCATGGCGTCAGATTTTTTCATTCTTTGGGTTGAGCGACTTTTCTGCGGCGGCGGGCAGCAGCCCGCTTTCCGTTCACGTCCTCGAAGTCGGAAAGGCTGACAGTATCTTT
>DAMDEB010000251.1:0-1248 GCA_032090075.1 Caproiciproducens sp. | reverse complement strand
GAATTGCGGAGTACCTTGACCGGCTCGGCGTGAAAAAGCTTGACTATGTTGTAAATACCCATCCCGATAAAGACCATATCGGCGGTCTTGGCTATCTCATCGCGCATTATGAGATTGGGCGGTATTTTGCGCCTAATATCCCCAAAGAGCTTATTCCATTGGATAAAGAATACATTGGTACGCAGGAGGCATTGAAAAAAAAGAATATCCCAACCGTAGTTCCAAACTGCGGAGATTCCTTTGATTTGGGTGCATTGAAAATAAAGGTGCTTGCGCCTGTAAAGCAAGGAAACAGCACCAATAACAACTCAATTATTCTGCGTTTGACTTATGGAAAAACAAATTTTTTGCTGATGGGCGATGCGGAAAAGGAAGAGGAAAGCGATTTGCTTGCAAGCGGATGGAACCTTTCCGCCGACGTTTTAAAAGTCGGTCATCACGGCAGCAGCACCTCCACAACCGACGCATTCATCAGCGCGGTGAAACCACGTTACGCGGCAATTTCGGTTGCTGACGATTCGAATGACTTACCAAAAAAAGAAGTACTGAAAAGGTTGAAGTCCGCCGGAACTGAAATTTTTCGAACCGATGTGAGCGGAACACTAATCTTCATGAGCGATGGTAAAACTGTTTCGGTTGTTACAGCGCGGTAGCAAAATTGAATTAGTATCCAATAATTTTATTATAAATTGGTAAGTAAACTGAAAATCAGGAAAGGGGACAGAACATGAAAACGCTGACGATTGACCGTTTTGAGGGAACCTACGCAATCTGTGAGGATAACGATCAAAAATTCTTCGCAATTGAAGCCTCTGAACTTCCCGAAGGTGCGCATGAGGGCGATGTGCTTGACGTGAATGATGCTGAGGGAACGTTAAGCATTAACACTGAAGCAACTGAGCAAAAACGAGCTAAAGTTAAAAAATTACAGGACAAGCTTTTTATTAAATAATGAAGCACTAAACTGAGTATGCTTTAAGAACAGGTATAAAAAGCAATAAAGCAACGCCGGGAACATGAGTTCCGCGGCGTTGCTTTATTGTATATTTAGAATTGAATGAAAATTTATCGCCGGAGTGTTACTTTATCGGTATTTGTTCTGTGCATATATACGTTCAATGCTAAGCCGAAACCAAGGTACAGGCAAGCGGCCGATGAGCCCCCCGCGCTGAAAAATGGAAGGGTGACGCCCATAACCGGTAAAAGGTTCAGGCACATGCCTAAATTGAACAGCGTCTGCGCGGCAAT
>DAMDEB010000250.1:3098-3874 GCA_032090075.1 Caproiciproducens sp. | reverse complement strand
CTTTTATTTTACATGCCCTTAAAAAATCTGTCTAGTTTATTGTAGCCTATCCAGTCTGTCAACCTAACCTAAAATATCGAGGAGATCTTGAAAATGAAAGATATTAACAATTATACGGGTAGCAAGAAAACCAAGGCATCAATTAGAATTCCCCTTTGGGGGCATTGTTTGTTAAATAGTCTTACTATATGGTTCCTTTGGCTATTTTACGATAGAAATGATAGAGATAAAACTGATTTCCTTTCTGAAATAAATCTTCCTCAGGAGCATCATCTAAAACAAAATTGATTTTACAGGCGCAATGATAATTGTCCGACCAGAAAAAGTCAGTAAGGACAACACATAATGCTGTGCTGATCGAGGCTCCCTCTGCATCCATAAAGCATGCCGGAAAAATTTCTCCGTTTAACACCTGCAAGCGTGGCAACAACAATCCTTCATTTTTGTGGTTTTCCCAGGATAGATCAACATTTACGAAACGTTTGGGCACGACGTTTTGCATTTCCTTTTTCTTGATATCACGGGCATATGGTATCCGGAATAATTCAATAAATAAAACGGCAAGAAATATAAATGCTACTATTCCTAAAAACCAGTACAGAATCAGGTTATTATTTTTTAATTTTTCTATAGAAAAGCTGAGAATGTATGGCACAATCAGGCCGGCTGCCAAAATGATGGCACTGCTCCAACTAGGGTAGGATGTGTATGGCTTTTTACATTTTGGGCAGAGATCAGGGCCTCTCCAGATCAATGGTCCCATGTCTATATGAACT
>DAMDEB010000250.1:2353-3088 GCA_032090075.1 Caproiciproducens sp. | reverse complement strand
ATGAACTGGAATCTTTTCCCCACACCATGGGCATCTATGCTGTATCATATGGCACCTCTGTATAAATATATTTTCTTAATTATAGCATATAATCACCGCGTCGCATGTATTTACAAAAAGGTCAGAAAGCCGCATGGTTTCCGCTTTTTATTAGTACCATGTTAGGACATTAAAGATGCACAATCCAACAGGTTCCCCATTAACATGGAATATTTTATGTTTGATTGATCAATGTAAAAACAACTTAAGCAACTTTAAATTAAGATCTGTATAGGGGAGGTAACGAAAAGGAAGATCAATCCAGTTGTACTTCTTAACAACGCTTTTGTAGTGGCTGAATGTATCAAAGCTGGCTTTGCCATGATAACTTCCCATGCCGCTGTTTCCAACGCCGCCAAAACCCATGCGTGAAGTGGCAAGATGAATGATGGTATCATTAACGCAGCCGCCTCCGAAGGACAAGGAGGTAAGAATACGTTTTTCCACAATTGAATCCTTTGTAAACAGATAAAGCGCGAGAGGCTTTTCCCGGGTACCAACAAAGGAAATCACTTCTTCTATCTCGTCAAAGGTAAGAATCGGCAAGACAGGTCCAAATATTTCCTGTTGCATGATGGGGGACTGCCCGGTAATCCCATCGAGCAGGGTTGGCGCAATTTGCTCCCGATCATTGGTTTCACCGCCTGCAAGGATATTTTCCCCCGCAATTAACCCTTTGAGGCGATTAAAATGTTT
>DAMDEB010000250.1:0-2343 GCA_032090075.1 Caproiciproducens sp. | reverse complement strand
GATAATTTTAGGAAAGTCCTTGTTATCGAGCGGAATATTACCATAAAAATTGGTGATTTCCTGTTTTAAGTATTCCACAATTTGATCCTTTACACTGCGATGAACCAAAAGATAGTCGGGTGCCACACAGGTTTGGCCTGCGTTAAGAAATTTACCAAACGCCAGGCGTCTTGCAGCGACTTTTAAATCTGCGGTTTTGTCGATGATACAAGGGCTCTTTCCGCCTAATTCAAGGCTGACAGGCGTAAGATTTTTTGCGGCGCTTTCCATCACAAGTTTGCCAACCGCAACGCTGCCTGTGAAAAATATGTAGTCAAAGCGCTGATTTAGCAGAGTCTGATTTTCCTGACGACCACCCTGCACAACAGCAACATATTCCGGAGGAAAACAGTCGGCAATGATGTCGGCAATGATTTGTGATGTTTTTGGAGCATAAGCGGAAGGTTTTATGATCGCACAATTTCCTGCGGCAAGAGCACCAATCAGCGGCTCCAAACTCAACTGGAATGGGTAATTCCACGGCGCGATAATCAGAGCCACACCATAGGGCTCTGGCATTTGAAAACTTTTGGAATGGAATTGTGCAATGGGGGTGTGAACTGCCTTCTTTTTTGTCCATTTGGAGAGATGCTCGGTAATGAACCGCAGTTCATCCAGAACCATCCCCAATTCTGTCATATAAGTTTCGAATTCCGATTTGTTCAAATCTGATTTCATTGCGAGGTAGAGCGTTTGCTCTTTTTTTAGAACAGATTCTTTCAGATTTTTCAGAGCATTGATACGGAAGGCAAGAGATTTGGTAGCATCCGTCTCAAAAAAAATCCGCTGTGACTGTACAATTTCCTCAATATTCACTTTGCTTCATACCACTTTCATACGTTTTTTAAGATATTAAGAATATATTGCTTTGAATTGATGATCATCGTGCCGTAATTACAGCTGTGCGCGGGCTTTTGCATATATTTCTAATCGGGCTCAAAGCTAGCCTTTGGCTGTATGTTGATACACAAATAAGTTGTTAATAAAGAAAGTCGAATAAGCTAAAAACAAATTTAAGGCTTTATATATGCATAGCCTTCATTTTGCTTTTGAATGAGTTCAAGTACTCCAACAGGTACTACCTTAACAAAAGAAAAAAGGTCCTCTGCTTTAATTTTCATGCCCCGCATGGAATTATTACAGACTGCGAATGTAATATTTGATTTTGCCAGGTCCTCCATCATTCGCGCTATGTCTGAGGGAGGAGTTACATAAGAAGCTACAGCATCTCCGTTTGCAAGTACCTCCACTGCATATTCATTTGATTTACAAGCCAATAACAAATTTTTTACATTATGAAGCAACACTTCCCACTTGCTGTTTTCATCGATATGAAAAATTACACCTGAAACCATGCTATTACCCCTATTCTTACTTTTTTGTTCAAGACAGAATCAACGTTGATTAAAAATTACTGCAAATGAACACCGACTCATTATTGATTCATTGAAAATACAACTATATTATATTGCCGGAATTATAATATATCAAGGGAAAATCATGCTCGTTATGCGGGTTTGGTAACTGATTTATTTCAAAAGAAGGCTGCGTTTTCCATATTGCTGCGAAATTTACTACAATCAAATTACAATCAAAAAGGCGTTCTGAAAACAGAACGCCTTTTTGTGTGAACGATAAACAATTGAGCATAAACTATTTTGATGCTGTCACTGCGTAAAAAGATTCACCGATATCCAAATTATCCACTAATTTAAAGCCTGAGTCAAAAAGCATTTCACCGACATTTTCACGGTTGATGCGATGCTGCAAAGGTGGGCCGAAATCGGTTGATTTTTCATTAAATTCAATTACAGAGATTTTCCCGCCTTTTCGACAAATGCGGGCGGCCTCCTGAAGAAAACGGGATTTATCTTCAATTTCATGCAATACCGTACAAATCAGGACAAAATCCACTGACTCGTTTTCGAGTTTAAAATCATATTCCTCTGATTTTAAAGGTACAATATTCTTGTACCCTGCAATTTCTGCACGCTTTTTTACCTCAGACAACATCAGTTCTGAAATATCAATTGCATATATTTTTGCATTCTCTCCACCAATTTCCGCTGCCTGAAAAGTAAACAAGCCGATGCCGCAGCCGATGTCAGCCATCGAGTCATCTGTTTGATACCCAAGTGTTTTTAACGTATTACGTGGGGAAAGAAGACGTTTGCGGTCTTCACTGTCAAGTTTCTTTCGATTGTTAGGGTCAAATTTATCTGCCAAGTTATCCCTCTTTTGCTAATTTATTTCGATTACTTAAAAGAATGAGCTGATCATAAAGCCCATTACAGCTCCGTAAAT
>DAMDEB010000249.1:0-3879 GCA_032090075.1 Caproiciproducens sp. | reverse complement strand
AATCACTATAAATCGGGGCATTTATACTTATCACTCAAGGATGATAAATGCTTAATTAAAGCGGTCATGTTCGCGCAAAGCGCGCGGCGGCTACGGTTTATGCCACAGGATGGTATGAAGATCATCGCGCGCGGCAGGGTGAGCGTCTATGAAGCAACCGGACAGTATCAGCTTTATATAGAGGATATGCAGCCGGATGGTCTTGGCGCGCTCAATCTGGCCTTTGAACAGTTAAAAGTAAAACTGGAAGCAGAGGGTCTGTTTGCTGGGGAGCGAAAAAAGCCACTGCCAAAATTCCCAAAGCGTATTGGCGTCATAACCTCTCCAACAGGCGCAGCTGTACATGATATCACTACTATTTTAGGGCGCAGGTATCCCTTGGCAGAAGTTGTTTTTTGCCCGGTGCTGGTTCAGGGCAACGGTGCGGCGCCGCAGATCGTCGATGCCTTGGAACGTTTTAACCGCCTTAACTGTGCGGATGTTCTTATTCTGGGCCGCGGAGGCGGCTCTTTAGAAGATTTGTGGCCATTTAATGAGGAGAGTGTTGCCCGTGCGGTTGCTGCCTCAGGCATACCGGTTATTTCTGCAGTCGGTCACGAAACGGATTTTACCATCTGCGATTTTGCGGCGGATTTACGCGCACCGACACCGTCGGCTGCGGCGGAACTTGCCGTACCGGACAGTGCCGAATTAAAATACACCATCAGCTATGACGCTTCACTCTTGAAGCAGTATATTAATATAAAACTCACCGACTTAAAACAGCAAATAAACCGATTAACAGCAAGTTATTCCTTTCGCAAGCCGCAGGATTTGATTGAGCTGCAGCGCATTAAAACGGATCAGCTGTCCGCAAAGCTTGCATCCTGTATGCAGCAAAGGATAGCGGGCGCCAAAGCAGAGTTTGTATCTGCCACCGGCAGGCTGAACGCGTTAAGTCCTCTTGCAACGCTCTCAAGGGGATATTCTATCGCTTATGACAAAAACGACCATATTATTTCAGAAGTTTCTAAAGTGAGAGTAGGAGAACAGATTACGGTGCTTTTAGATAGCGGTAGGCTTGGCTGCGTAATTAACAGCAAGGAGGAAAAGCATGAATAAAAAGATGACATTTGAAGATGCAATAACACAGTTAAATATAATTGTGAATCAGCTCGAAAGTGGAAATGAGTCGCTCGAAAACTCTTTAAAACTGTTTGAAGAAGGTTCTGCGCTTGCTTCGCTGTGCTATGGAAAGCTGCAGAATGCGGAACAAAAAATCAAGCAGATAACCGAGTTTGAAGATGTCGGCGGTGATAAAAGTGAGTAACTTTCATCAAAAAGAATATGTTGCACTTATCGACCATCAATTAAACGAATATCTTCCGGAAGAAGACTTGATGCAGGCTGATTTAATTAACGCCATGCGTTACAGCCTACTTGGTGGAGGAAAAAGAATCCGCCCGATTTTACTGCTGGAATTTTGTAATATCTGTGGAGGTGATGAAGAGGCAGCTCTTCCGTTTGCCTGCGCGATTGAAATGATACACACTTACTCGCTAATTCACGATGATTTGCCTTGTATGGATAATGATGATATGCGGCGCGGTCGTGCGTCGAATCACAAGGTTTTTGGCGAGGATACAGCTTTGCTGGCAGGTGATTCCCTTTTAACGATGGCATTTGAGACAATGCTTTCTGAGAAAGCGGTTCAGCTTGCCGGTGCACAGCGTGCAGCAAAAGCTGCCGGAATTCTTGCCGCCGCTGCCGGAACACATGGCATGGTAGGCGGTCAAATGATTGACCTAATGAGCGAGGGCAGGTCGATTTCTTTTGAAACTTTAAAGACAATGGATGAACACAAAACCGGGGCGCTGATTGTAGCTGCCGCTAAAATGGGTTGTATACTCGGTGGAGCAGATGACAACCAGCTTGAAGCCGCTGAGAAGTATGCCAAAGCAATCGGACTGGCTTTTCAAATTGTGGACGATATCCTTGATGTTACGAGTGACACGGAAACTCTTGGCAAACCGGTTGGCAGTGACAGTGAAAATGATAAATGCACCTATGTGACCATTATGGGTCTCGACGATGCGAAAAAAGCGGTGGATGATCTTACTGAAACGGCTGTTTCAGCACTTGAGTGCTTTGGCCACAGCGCAGAGTACCTTGAACAATTTGCAAAAGAACTCGCTTCGCGCAAAAATTAAGTATTTTCATCCTATTTGTTGACAAATTTGACTCAATATGATAATATTGTTAAGCCGCATATTACGGGTATGCAAGAGGGAAACCCACCCGATAGTAGCGAGTTTATAGAAAAGGCAGGACCTTTTATTCATGTTTGCAGTAATTGAAACAGGCGGCAAGCAGTACAAGGTACAAAATGACGATGTCATTTTTATCGAGAAGCTTGCAGTTGAACAGGATTCCGCAGTCGATTTTAAAGTAATTGCGCTTGACGGCGGCGACGGACTTAAAATTGGCAGCCCTTATGTTGAAGGAGCTACCGTAACAGGCAAAGTCCTTAAGAATGGTAAGGGAAAGAAGATTACAGTCTTTACTTACAAATCTAAAAAGAGCGAGAAACGCAAGATGGGTCATAGGCAACCATACACAAAGGTACAAATCACCGCAATTAACGCATAATTAATAATATGATTTGTGCAGAGTTTTTTACCGAGCCGAATGGCGGGCTTGTTGGATTTTCCATAAGCGGTCATAATGGGGAGGCAGGCGAAGATATCATTTGCGCAGCGGTTTCTTCCGCAGCGTATATGACTGTCAATACCATAACAGACATCATCAAGGCGGATGCCCGGGTTACCGTTGAAGACGGCTATATGCTTGTGAGGATTTTACCAAAAGAAATTGGAAGCTGCCAAGATCTATTTGCAGGTTTCAAGCTTCACATGTTAGGCCTTGAAGAACAGTATCCTCAAAATATTAACGTAAGCTATACGGAGGTGTAAGTAATGCTAAAGATAAATATACAGTTATTTGCTCATAAAAAAGGAATGGGTTCCACCAAGAACGGTCGTGATTCAGAATCTAAGCGCCTTGGTGTTAAACGTGCCGACGGTCAATTTGTACTTGCCGGTAACATCCTTGTGAAGCAGCGCGGCACTCATATTCATCCAGGTGAGAATGTCGGAATTGGTTCCGATGATTCGCTCTTTGCTTTGGTTGACGGTCATGTAAAATTTGAACGTCTCGGTCGCGACCGCAAGCAGGTCAGCGTTTATTCGGTAGAGCAATAAGCGCCTTTCAGGTGAATTAAAATCCCGGGCCGATTTCGCCCGGGATTTTTTGGCTTTTTTGCTTAAAATATGATATACTAACACTAAGTATATTTCAAGAAATGGCGGTAAAACTCAGAATGTTTATAGATAGTGCAAAAATCAATATTAAAGCGGGAGATGGCGGTGTAGGCAAGGTTTCTTTCCATCGTGAAAAATTCGTTGCTGCCGGCGGACCGGACGGCGGCGACGGCGGCCGCGGCGGAAACGTCGTTTTTCAGGTCGATGATAATCTTTCAACACTCGCTGATTTCCGTTATAAGCGTAAATTTGTCGCCAAAAACGGTGAAGATGGTATGCAGAAGCGTTGCTACGGAAGAAAGGCTGAAGACCTAATTATCAAGGTACCTCGCGGTACTTTGATAAAGGAAGCTGCCACCGGCAGACTGATTGCAGACCTGTCAACCGACGAGCCTCAAGTCATTGCCAAAGGTGGCCGCGGTGGCTGGGGCAACAGCCACTTTGCAACTCCTACGCGTCAAACGCCGCGTTTTGCAAAACCGGGCACACCCGGTGAAGTGCTGGAGCTACAACTTGAATTAAAACTTTTGGCCGATGTTGGCTTAGTCGGCTACCCGAATGTTGGAAAATCAACGCTTGT
>DAMDEB010000248.1:2943-3934 GCA_032090075.1 Caproiciproducens sp. | reverse complement strand
CCACAATATCGCACCAGTCACTTACATTGCATTGACCATAGTCATTCCAACCCACAGCCACCACCGTACCGTCAGATTGAAGTCCAACAGTATGACTACAACCTACCGCAACAGCCACAATACCGCGCCAACCGCCTACATCACATTGGTTCTGCTTATTCCAACCCGTCGCCAACATAGTACCGTCAGATTTTAGGCCAACGGTATGAGAATACCCCGCCGCGACCGCCGTAATATTGCGCCAATCGCTTACATTGCATGCGCGATACGTATTAATGCCAATGGCCATTACTGTGCCATCCAATTTTAGGCCGATGGTATGCCAGTCACCTGCTGTGATTGCCACAATATCACGCCAGTCTTTTACATTACATTCACCATCATGATTCCGGCCCATAGCAACCACCGTGCCATCAGATTTAAGTCCAATAGTACGACGCCAACCAGTCGCAACGGCTATTATATCGTGCCAGTCACTTAAATCGCATTGGCCATGTTTATTCCAACCCGTAGCTATAACAGTTCCGTCAGATTTTAGGCCAACGGTATGAGCATTACCCGTGTTTGTTGCCATATGGACGCTGCCCGCCGCGACCGCCACAATATCACGCCAGTCGCTTATATTACATTGACCACATTTATTATCACCGATAGCTACCACTGTACCGTCAGATTTTAGGCCAATGGTATGACGGCGACCCGCCGCTATAGTATCTGCTTTACCGCGATTGGCAAATAACCTATTCGCCATTTTATATCCCCATCCTTTTATGCAAAAAATAGCTGACGCAGAACATCGGCTTCCCATTTTATAAATAGCACTAAACTGCTACGCAGTGGCTCTACTCCCACCGTCTAAACACTTTCTTAAAACTGCTCAAAACAGGGCAGTTTTTCTTTTTAAAATCCTTTAAAATTGAGATATGCCATAAGGCAAATCAAATTTTGAAGGAGAATCACCACGACCAATGAAGAAGTCATTCAAAAAGTC
>DAMDEB010000248.1:1082-2933 GCA_032090075.1 Caproiciproducens sp. | reverse complement strand
TGCGTGGACTGTCCCCTGATACCGAAGCGGAGTATCTCAAAAGTATCCGCGTTCTGCTGAACTACTATGACAACCGTCTGCTGTGTGAAATGGCTGAGCCTGAAATCCGTGAATTTCTGCTATATCTTTTGGAAATCGGCAGAAGTTCCGGCACCGTCAACATCTACAACAGCGCTTTTCGGTTTGTGTTCGGCGCTGTACTGGAGAAAAATCTCAACTACCAAATGATTCCGCGCCGACGTATTCACCGGGAACTGCCCGCCATCATGTCCAAAGCCGAAATCGTGAAGTTCTTTTCTGTTATCGATAACCTGCGCGACCAAGCCATCTTTGAAACTGTTTACGGAGCAGGACTTAGACTTTCGGAAATCGCACATCTTCGGGTACAAGATATCGACAGTAAGGGAATGCGTCTGTTTGTCTACCAAGGCAAAGGCGGCAAAGACCGTTATACTTTACTCTCTCAGCGCAATCTGATGGTTTTACGAGAATACTGGAAAACCTTCCTGCCAAACCACCCTGACGGATATTTGTTTTATACGAGAAACGGTAAAGAATGCTGCATAACCATCAGGGCCATTCAGGACGCCTTCCACAAATACCGTAGAAAAGCAGGACTTTCTGACGAGTTTACCGTTCACACGTTGCGCCACTGCTTTGCAACACACCTCTTGGAAAACGGTGTAGATGTCTGCCGCATCAAGCAACTGATGGGTCATACTCATATCCAGTCGACGACTTTTTACCTACATCTTCTGAACTTTGACGGTTCAGTAAAAAGTCCACTGGATACACTTCCTAAAAAGCGCAGCGGAAAATCGAAACAGGTACAGGACAATGCTTGAGGTGCAGGATATTTTTGCGGCATATGCGGACGCCTACCGCAAAAGCCACAAGCTGTCACTTATGCAGCATAAGGCGGTGAATGCTATCTTAAACTGCCGGACTTCAAGTCTGGGCGGTCACATGAATGTATGCCCAAAATGCGGTGATACCCGTATCTCTTACAATTCCTGCCGCAACCGTCATTGCCCAAAGTGTCAGACCCTTGCCAAAGAACGTTGGATCGACAGCCGAAAAGCGGATTTGCTGGATGTGGGATATTTCCACATTGTTTTTACATTGCCACAGGAGCTAAATGCCATCATCTACCGCAACCAGAAAGAGTTGTACAATCTCATGTTTCGCTGTGTCGCCGAAACCATCCGCGAGTTTGCCTCCGATCAAAAATATCTCGGCGCAACAATTGGCCTAACTGCCGTATTGCATACATGGGGACAAAATCTTTCCTTCCATCCTCATATCCACTGCATTGTTCCTGCCGGTGGCTTGAATACGCTCGGTAAATGGGTTGATTCCAAAAAGAAGTTCTTTCTGCCAGTAAAGGCTCTGTCCCGTAAGTTTAGGGGTAAGTTTTTGGCATTGCTCAAACAGCAGGAGCCTGACATTGACCCCTCTCTTTTGAACGATTGCTACAACAAGGAGTGGGTCATCTACTGCAAGTCGCCCTTTAAAACCGCGGCCTGTGTCGTGGAATATCTGGGACGTTACACCCATCGTGTGGCTATTTCCAACAACCGGCTGCTGAAAGTTGAAAACGGACAAGTTGCATTCAAATGGCGGGATTACAAGGATTCGAGCCGATGGAAAGAGATGGCCGTTTCGATCGAGGAATTTATCCGCCGGTTTTTGATGCATGTGTTGCCCCATGGTTTTATGAAAATTCGGCATTATGGTTTTTTGTCAAGTCGTGGGAAGCAAGCAAAACTCCCTCTTTGCAAAAAGCTTACAGGTACTTCTCTTCTTCCAAAAGAGAAGATGACCACAGAAAAGCTGCTTTTTAAAATCCTC
>DAMDEB010000248.1:0-1072 GCA_032090075.1 Caproiciproducens sp. | reverse complement strand
GAAATCCGAAAACATGCCAGTCTTGCGGATATACCGGTTTGCTACGAACCGGACTTTCGCCTCCGGCCGCTTAAAAAACAAATAACATTTTTGAAAGCTCGCTTACGGGGGAGTTTTGTTTGCTGTACCCATTTTACCGCATGAATAGCTTTTTGAACAGACAAAACTTGATTTTTCGGTGCTTTTACGTGTATCTTCTGGTTTTTAAAGTGGGAGAGAAAAGTTACTTTCCCCATAGCGCAGCAAAAACCTTCCGCAGTTTCGTGCTATGGAATTATCCAACCACGGGCGATGAACTTTCATGTTCTCGTCCGTTTTTGTGCGCCCGTGCTCGGATAATTTTCTATTCATAACCCGCACTTCAGCATTGAAGATATTATACCATACTTTACTCCAAAGGTATCCAGAACCGTCACAGAAACGTGGCGGCTCTTTTCATTTTTAAATTAAAAAGGAGGGAAAGTTTATGCCACTTATAGTATTTCATGCAATGACTCTGGATTTTACCCGAGTTCCATATCGAAAAGAAGGTGTACAAGAAGAATGTTAAAAAAACAATCCATACAGGAGCAGAGCGTGACCAATCATGCCCTGCTCAATGTCATTACTCCCGTTGGGCTGGAATTTACCAAGAACAGCCTTTCTGTGGGGGAAAATCTCGGCAAGATATATGGCCTGATCCGGTATCCTCAAAAGGTGGAAACGGAATGGCTGTCTAAAATCACCAATATCCCTTCCACCATCGTATCCATCGGCTTCAAGCCGGTAGATAATGCTACCCTGATTAACGCGATTTCCCGCAGTGTCGTTCAGCAGCGTGGACTTGCGGAAGGAGCGAAAGACCCCCTGTCTCGCCAACGAGCAGAGAAGGCCGCCGAGGACGGCGAGAAAATTATGCTGCAGATTGACCGTGAAGGAGAAACGGTAGGGCTGATGAGTGTATCGGTTATGCCTATTGCCAAAGATGAACGCACATTTAGAAAGGTCTGCCGCCGCACGGAAAGTATGATCAGCGTTTTGAAATGTAAAATGCGGGTAATCCCGAATCTGCAAAAGGAGTGCTTCCAGCATA
>DAMDEB010000247.1:3697-3954 GCA_032090075.1 Caproiciproducens sp. | reverse complement strand
GGGGAGAGGAAATCGAGATACAAGGCGGTGTAAAGGGCTTCGCGGGAGTTTCGGTTAATGGCGTGGTGACGGGCTTTGGAAAAGGTTCCAATGGTCGCCTTAAAAATCATTACCCAAAAGGGTTAAGAAATAACACATAGTTTCTTTGAATTTAAGGGAAGTTTTTAGTATTTTGCTGGAATGGCTAAAGAATGTGTTGTAAAGCTATGCCCAATATGGTAAAATATTCTGTAAGAAATTGGAGTTGGAGGATTAAC
>DAMDEB010000247.1:3263-3687 GCA_032090075.1 Caproiciproducens sp. | reverse complement strand
AAGCCTAACATGAAAGATTATCTTATTTACGCTGCGACTTTGTTGGGCAGCTGCATAATCGTTTTGGTTAGCATGATGTATTTGCCTACTTTTTCAATATTTATTCTGGCCGGTGTTTGTTTCGGGGCGTATTATTTAATTTCGTCTCGCAGTTTGGAGTTTGAATACAGTGTAACCAACGGCGACATTACCATCGACAAAATTATTAACCGCCGTAAGAGGAAAAGAGTAATTACGATTGACGCTCACGATGTTGAGGAGATCGGAAAATATAAACCGGAGGAACACAGTGCTAAAAGTTACTCGGAACGCATTTTCACTTCGGAAAATGAAAATGGTGAGAATGTATGGTATCTTGTCGCACGGCATCAACAAAAGGGAAATGTTTTGTTGATGTTCAGCCCAAATGAGAAGGTTCTTATGG
>DAMDEB010000247.1:2561-3253 GCA_032090075.1 Caproiciproducens sp. | reverse complement strand
ATGGCAATCAAACCATTTCTTTCAAGGCAGGTAGCGATCAATGCTTTTGGCAGGAATTGATTTAGTCGAAGTTGGCAGAATAAAAAAATCTATGGAAAATCCGCGCTTTTTGAGTAGAGTACTTGGCAGGACAGAGTACTCTCAGCTTAAAATGCGCGGATTTTCTGCTCAAAGCGTCGCGGCGAGCTTTAGTGCTAAAGAGGCATTTTCAAAAGCACTTGGTACGGGACTGCGTGGTTTTGCTCTTGATGAAGTTGAACTTTTACGAGACGCCGACGGTAAACCGGAACTAAAACTCAGCGGCAGTGCTTTGAAAATTGCACAACAGCGCAGATTACATTTTTCGATCAGTGTAACCCATACAAAGGAATATGCCGCAGCCATCGTAATCGGTGAGGAGGCAGAACAATCAAATATGTTAAACTATGAACACGAAATCAGAAACAAAACATCAATAGAAGTAACTCAATTATCCGATGTAAAGTCTATGATGAAGCCCAGAATTCCTGAAAGCAATAAAGGTGATTATGGCAGGCTTCTGAGTATTTGCGGCAGCGATGGAATGGCCGGTGCGGCCGTTTTAAGCGCTAGAGCGGCGATTCGATGCGGTGCCGGGATTGTTAATGTTGCTTTGCCCAGATCAATTTATTCAATTGTTGCCTCTCAAGTGGTGGAACCGATTTTTACACTGC
>DAMDEB010000247.1:0-2551 GCA_032090075.1 Caproiciproducens sp. | reverse complement strand
ACAAAACGGGGAACTTTCTCCTATTAGCAAAACGGCATTATTGAACGCTTTGACCAATGCCAGTGCTTGTTTAGTAGGCTGTGGCTTGGGCAAAAGCAGCATAACTTCAAAAATTGTGTACGATATGTTATCCAATTCTGAAATACCACTGATTATTGATGCAGATGGCATAAACATTATTGCTGAGAATATAAATATATTAAAAACAGTCCGCGTTCCTATCGTTTTAACTCCGCATCCGGGGGAGATGGCGCGTCTATTAAGCACGACGGTTAAAGATGTTCAGTCACACAGACTTGAATATGCAAAAAAATTCGCGGTAGAGAATAATGTAATTCTCGTTCTTAAGGGTGCGGGAACCATTATTGCCCAGCCAAACGGATTGATGCATCTGAATGTAACCGGAAACGCCGGTATGGCGAAAGCAGGCAGCGGAGATGTATTGGCAGGAATGATTGCCTCTTTTATTGCGCAGGGGGTTGAACCCGCAAAAGCGGCAGTTGGAGCGGTCTACCTTCATGGAGCCGCGGGTGACCGCTGCGCCAAGGAACTTTCCGAGTGCGCGATGCTTCCAACGGATCTGATTAATATGCTTCCGCGGCTGTTTTTGGAAATTGAGCGGTAAGGCCGGATATTTCCGCACAATATTGCGGTGCTCAACATTTTTTCGCGGAGAATGGGCAAGTTATGCGCCGAATAGCCATCTTGTTGTTATCAATTCTAATTGTTTTTTCAGTTACAGCCTGCACTGCACAGAATATACAGGCGAAAGACATTGATTTTGCCTTTCACTGTAAAGCGAATATTAATTACAACAGTGAGCAGATTTCCTGTGATTTGAGTCATACAGCACCCGGGATGGCAAGTATTCAGCTTTTGTCGGGCGACTTAAATGGATTAAACTATTATTGGAGCGGCGACGATTTTACCGTCTCTTACAGTGGACTCTCTGCAAAAAGTGATGACTGTGTTTTGCCTCAAACCTCTTTTGCTGTCATTTTATTACAAACGCTTGATTACGCTCAAAAAAGCGGTGCACTGACAAAAACACATGGGAATGAATTTTCCGGAAATTTGAACGGTATTGATTTTACGATTACTGCTGATAGCGGCACCGGGCACATTCAAACGATTTCAATTCCTCATAGCAAGATCACAGCAGAATTATATGACTATACTGAACAAGGGTTGTAATTTATGTTACAACCTTTTTTATATTTAAATTGATGTCACCCAACGCGTCTAAATAATATTATGTGTTAGGGACTGCATGCGAATAAATCCAATATGGAATGTCAAGAATATTTGCAGACCCAATACTAAAAATTATGCGGAGCGTGAAAAATGTGAACATTAGAAGAGGCGATATTTATTATGCCGACCTGAGCCCAGTTGTTGGTTCCGAGCAAGGGGGGGTTCGGCCTGTACTGATTGTTCAAAATGACGTTGGCAATCGATTCAGTCCGACCGTCATCGCGGCGGCAATCACCAGTCAGCGTGCGAAAGCAAATCTACCAACGCATATTATGCTTAATGCTCAGTCCACAGGACTTGCAAAAGACTCAGTCGTTCTGCTTGAACAAGTTCGTACAATTGATAAGCACAGACTAAAAGAGCGCATGGGGCGCCTTGATAATATGTCAATGACACAGGTCGATCAGGCTTTATCTATCAGTTTTGGCCTTGATCCTGAAGAGGAGGAACGTGAGGTTACATAGAGTTGCCTGAATTAAATTAAAAATGTATATTTGATTATGTTTTGTAAAACAATAGAAATATAAATTAAAAAAGAGGTGTGTCAATTGGCATTAACAGAAAAGGAATTATCAGCAATCGAAGATCAGCTTAGCGGAGAACAACTCCTTATTACCAAGTTTAAGGCGTACTCTCAAATGTGCACAGACACCGAGCTCAAGCAGAAATGTGAAACAATTGCCGGCAAGCACCAAACGCATTATGACAAGCTTTTGAGTTTTTTAAATTAAGGAGTAAAAGAAATGAATAACGGACAAATGCAGGAAAAAGAAATTTTGAACGATGTCTTAGCTTCGGAAAAGGCTGTCACAGGTGCATATAATACTTTTGCAAATGAATGCGCAACCCCAAATGTCAGGGATGAATTTATGAGAATTTTAACCGAAGAACACCAGATTCAAGCTGATGTGTTTGATGAGATGAAAAAGCGCGGGTGGTACCCAACCCCTGCTGCTGAACAACAAAAAATTCAGCAGGCAAAGCAAAAATTTCAAAATCAAAATCAACAGTAAAAAAGTGGCGCCGGCTCAAAAGAGCCGGCGTTTTAACTATTTAAAATTCTTTTAAATAGATTTTTCACTGGATACAATTTATGACACAATGTTTGACCACGAACCGCTATAATTAATTTTAAAGCGCGGGGAGGGATGCCTTTGAAGCAGACGGTCTACATAGATGTATTAATTGGCATTAACCTCTTCATCAATTACTTTTTACTGCTGGCTGTTTCAAAATTTCTTTCGCTTACGGTAAAAAGGACGCGATTAGTCGCCGCTGCGGCTCTCGGTGCGGCGGG
>DAMDEB010000246.1:3662-3973 GCA_032090075.1 Caproiciproducens sp. | reverse complement strand
TTTCTTTTATTAATAAAGATGGATTAATCACACAGCTTCTGATGGCTTTCGGATTGGTTGCCAAGAATTACCGTGTAGAACCGGCCGTATTTCCTACAGTATATACCGTTACCAATGTGTGGAAAAGTTTCGGCTTTGGCAGCATTCTTTATCTTTCCACCATTTCCTCGATTGATCAGGGACTTTATGAGGCTGCAAAGCTTGATGGCGCAGGAAGGTTTCGGCAAATGTGGCATGTCACCCTGCCCGGTCTAAAAAATATTATTGCCATAAATCTGATTTTAACGCTGGGAGGTATCCTCAATACCAAC
>DAMDEB010000246.1:2310-3604 GCA_032090075.1 Caproiciproducens sp. | reverse complement strand
TGATTATTTAAGGAAGGGGATTTCATGACAAAAACAATAACCAAATCCAATAAGATCAGCGAGGGCAGCAGAGTGGCGACCATTCTTATTTATTGCTGTATCATCGCAATCTGCTTTGTAACCATATATCCCATGTATTATGTTTTGATTCTCTCACTTAGCGAACCGGCCGCAGCCATGACCATGAAAGTTTACACAATTCCCAAGGGCTTTAGTCTGGATTCCTACAAAGTTCTGGTCAAGGATGCGGAGATGTGGCGGGCTTATCTGAACACCATTCTCTATGCCCTTTCCACCACCGTGCTAATGGTGTTGACTTGTGTCTTTGCCGCTTATCCATTAACTTCCAAAAAATTGAGGGGACGTAAATTCATCAACACGTTCCTCCTGATTCCTATGTATTTTAGCGGAGGTATGATCCCCAGCTTTCTTTTAATTACTCAGTTGGGGCTTTATGACAATCCGCTGTCCATGATTCTTCCCAGTTGCTTTTCCATCTGGAACATTATTTTGGTAAAGGCCTTTTTTAGCGGCATTCCTGAAACGCTTCGAGAAGCCGCCAAGATAGACGGAGCCAATACTTACCAAATTCTTTTTCAGATTTATCTGCCTATGTCCATGCCAATTATAGCAGTAATCTGTGTATATACAATTGTTGGTGTTTGGAACAGTTGGTTTAACGCCATGATTTACCTGCCGCATACAACATGGCAACCGCTGCAATTGTATCTTCGCCGCGTTTTAGTAGAAAATACCCGCTCCGTGGCTCAGTTCCTTGACCCCGCTGAGGCGAAAATGCTGGCGTTAAAGCAGATGTCCAACGCGCAGATGCAATATGCTATGATCATTTTCAGCACATTGCCGATCTTAGCTACTTATCCATTCTTCCAAAAATATTTTGTTAAGGGGGTTACGCTTGGTTCTCTTAAAGAGTAGTTACTGTTTATATTGAAACATTTTGAAGGAGGAAAAACAATGAAGTTCAATCGTAAAACCATCCTTGCCTCAATTCTTTCCGTTCTTATGGTAGCCTCTTCCTTTACCGCTTGCAGTAGCGGCAGCACAAACCCTACTGCCTCTACAGGGAGCAGTACAGCAAGTTCAGAAGGGCT
Organism: Caproiciproducens sp.; assembly: GCA_032090075.1. Taxonomy (GTDB): domain Bacteria; phylum Bacillota; class Clostridia; order Oscillospirales; family Acutalibacteraceae; genus Caproiciproducens. The sequence continues at coordinate 2,492 of DAMDEB010000246.1, read as the reverse complement.
TACAACTATACGCATCATGGGACCGGATCCCACTACTTCAGTTGGTAATACAGAAGTTGCATTCTCCGATTGGTTAACCAACGGCAGCAAGATGTATGAAAGACTGACCAGCGATCTGGCGAAATATGGAATTAAGCTGGATTTGAATCTTATCCCTTATGACCAGTACGCTACCGTTTGCC
>DAMDEB010000246.1:0-2300 GCA_032090075.1 Caproiciproducens sp. | reverse complement strand
TTGATGGCGGTTGGTCCATTGGATACCCTAACACTTCTGAATTTAGTAGATCAGGGAAAAGTACAGCCAATCAACCAAATTATTGATAAATACTCAACTGGTTCTGCTAAAAAGTTTTATACCAATGGTGCCGGTGCCTTTTCAATGAAATTGAACAGCTTGAAAGACGGTAATGCCTACTGGCTAACCACTATCACAGTGGCTGATTACAATGGTAAGCCAACCGGAATGAGTATGACTTTCCAAATCCGCCAGGATTGGTTGGATAAACTTGGGCTGCCTATGCCAAAGTCATTAGATGAACTATACAATACATTGCTTGCTTTCCAGAAACAGGATGCCAATGGCGATGGCGCGCCTGATGAAGTCATCAGCGTTCCGCTGGATAGCTTTGGCAGCGATATTGCCCAATGGTTTGGCCTGGGTGCGGATACCACTTATGTGGTTGATGAAACCGGCAAGGTGACGAGCCCCTGGTATCAACCGCATGTTAAGGAATACATTCAATTTATGCAGAAACTCAATAAAGCCGGGCTCCTGGAAACCAGCACGCAGAAATCTCAGAAAACTGCAGAAAACAAGATTTCGGCTGTAGCTAATTGGTCAGGTGAAACTTGGGTGGAACCTGCCATCAATCTTCCTGCAGGAGCAAAGCCGGCGGAATTCGTTCCTGTTATCATCAAAGCCGTGGCTGATCAGGAACCGCTTATCCGCATGCAGCGCGGCAGTCAAAACAATGATTCCCAAAAGTATATTGTAACCAACGAAGCCAAAAATCCCGAGGCTATTGCCAAGTTGGTGGACTACCTCTGCTCAGATGAGTTTAATTTGCTGAGTCAATGGGGTATTAAAGACCTTACTTATAAAGAGGAAAACGGTGTGCGTACTAAAATCAGCGGAAATCCGGATGGGGATGCTATGTTCAGTGCTGCCGTAGCACTTTGGTCGAGCGACGGAATCTTCCCGCGTTATGAAGTAGGACGCTCCCGCAGTGAGGAGCTAAAAGCAGTAACAGCGGCCGGCCTGGCTGCCAAAGCAAAAGTGGCCGAGCAAACGCTGACCTATGCCCATACTACTCCGCAAAATCCCGCCTCCGATTTCGCGGTTCCCACTAAGGATGAAGTCACACGCATCAACAGCATCACTACTGACCTAAGCACATATTCTTCTGAACTCTTAACCAAATTGATTCTTGAACAAAAATCCCTGAATGATTGGGATAGTTATTTGTCCGATATGAATCGACTGGGATTAAATGAACTGATCTCGATCAATCAGGCAAGATATGATCGTTCAAAGTAAAATTTGCGGCATACAGGCATTCAGATAAGAATTTATGCTATAATTACCTTAAATTTCTGAAAAGCCTTGAAGATGTACATCTTCAAGGCTTATATGTGATTCATTAAAATCAATACTGAAACAAAAAGGAGGATTCTTATAATGTATGTCAAAAGCAGCTTTTTTCGGAAGACCCTCCTGTCTTGTTTTTTTGTTTTGCTGATCCCTGTTCTGATTTTATGTACCGCCATGGTGAGGCAAATCCAAGAGCAAAACAATGCTCGGGCCATTCAGGAATGCCATGACCGTGTCATCCTTCTGACCAAGACTCTGGACGAGAAATTTATGGAGATGGACTCCATGGGCACCCGTCTCTCTTTTGCCAGCTGGGTTAATAAAGTGAAATCCAATTCACAGATTATGAGCCGCGATTTTGACTTGATAAAGGAAAAGGAGATTTCTTACGACCTCTATGTTTATAGCTCTACCATTGGGGTGACCAAATCTGTGGCCCTCGCCCTTCCAATGAAAAAAATGATTATCGATCCTGTTTCTTGGTGGGAGGATACTCGATATTTCAATAGTGTAAATATCAGCGATACCTCTATGCAGCAGGATATTCTTGCGTTACTTCAAAATCAGGATTATTTTAAGCTGTATGCGATTCAATCTCCACAAAAAAGCATTGATAACAACTTTATGCTGATCAGAAAGCTGGAATATTCCGCGCCTTCACGGGCAAGTTTGATTTTTTACATTGATGGCAAAGCGCTACGGAAATATGTTTCCTCCAAAGAGAACGATCGCTTGCTTAACTTACAGATTTGGCAGGAAGGTCATGTCCTGTACGCTTCGCAAAACGGTGACAAAGTACCCTTGAAAAATACTTATACCGAAACGATCCCTTCTTCCTATTATAACTGGAAGTATACTTTTCAGATCGAACGCACCACAGAGAGTTTTTTGAACCAATTTACGATATTCGCCGCAACCTTATTCGTTTTCCTGATTGCCAGCTG
>DAMDEB010000245.1:3073-4006 GCA_032090075.1 Caproiciproducens sp. | reverse complement strand
GGGGGTACGGACAGCGCCTGCTAAAATAATTTTTTTCGACATAATTTTTTCCTCCATTCAATTATACAATTCATTTCATATGAATTAGAAATTTCTGCAAGGATTAGCTATTGTTTTAAATGCTTCTCTCTGTTAAATATATCACAATATAGTAGACTTTGCAATACTATTACTGCAATATATAACAATTTGTTAAAATATTAGCAATAATTAAGGTAAACAAAATATAAAATACAATCTCCATAAATATAGATAAACTGATTTAAAATGTAAAAAATCCGGCTCAAATTAAGCCGATTTTTCCAGTAATAACTAAACCGTTACAAAGTTCACTTATGTCCTACGCCGTGAGCAAGGTTCAATTATGAATATCATTTATTCATATTATGAATTTTATAGATGCCGAATTAAAAAATGTTTCATCAATTCTTTTTACTTTTTAATCCATTTGGACATACCGGCACCGTAGTTGTCGTTCGGCCTTTCTTCCAATCCAAACTGCTTGTAAAATGGTTCCTTTCCTTTGGCCGCCATCAGACAAACCAAAGCTTTGTCACCATCCTCCAGTCCTTCGTCAATTAAATCCATGATTTTATTGATCATCTTCTTCCCAATTCCATAACCTTGATAACCGGGAAGTACAACAACATCGGCAATATATTGAACGTAGCCGCCATCACTAACCAAGCGAGCCATGCCAACAGGAATATCATTGTCTGTTGCGACAATCTGGAACGCGGTGTGCTTTAAGCCAATTTCGGCTTGTTTTGATGGAATCTCAAACCATCCGACCGCCTTGCGCAACCTGTTATAATCTTTTTCCGAAATTTTATGAATGTATTGAATCTCCATATTCTATCTACTCCTTTAATGATCATTCGAATGGATAACGGATTGCCCAATCAGTACGAAGCTGATCCGTGATTTTTAAAT
>DAMDEB010000245.1:0-3063 GCA_032090075.1 Caproiciproducens sp. | reverse complement strand
ATAATCGAAAAATTTATTTTTCTCATTGTCTTTGCCCTCCATGATTATAATACAAAATCATTAAAGTCCTGAATGAAACCTTTCACTGCACTCTCAGGTGTCGCCCATGAAGTAACAAGACGAATTGCAGACATGGAATTGTCGATTTTCTCCCAAAGCTGAAATCCGTATTTCCCCTGAAGCTTTTCAATTAAATAATCTGGCAAAACAGGAAACAGCTGATTCGTCGACGACGGTGATAAAAACCCAAAGCCTGCATCTGCTATTGCCTGTCTGATTTGGTTAGCCATTTCATTTGCATGTTCAGCCAGTTCAAAGTACAAATGATCTTGAAACAATGTTTCAAACTGAACGCCCAATGCCATCCCTTTTGCGAGCATCGCACCTCTCTGTTTCAGCATATACCGAAAATTCTCTTTTAAATCCGGATTACAAATGACAAGTGCTTCTCCAAAAAGTGCTCCGTTTTTTGTACCGCCTATGTAAAAAGCGTCGGTTAGCTTTGGCAGATCCTGAAACGTAAGGTCATTTTCATTGGAAGTAAGTGCGGAACACAACCGTGCACCGTCAAGGTATAAGTATAGTTTTTGTTCCTTACAAAATTCACTTATGGCAGCCAATTCAGCTTTTTTATAAATTGTTCCAATCTCGGTTGACTCCGAGACATAAACAAGCTTTGGTTTTACCATATGTTCATCGGTATGTCCGTCCAAAACTTCTTTTACCAGATTGGGAGTAAGCTTTCCATTTCCGGTTACAGCAGTGAGAATCTTATGCCCTGTGGCTTCAACGGCTCCGGTTTCGTGTACATGGATGTGTCCGGTCTGTGCGGTAACAGCAGCCTCATAAGGCCGAAGGAACGAGGAGATGGCAGTCATATTGGTCTGCGTACCACCCTCGAAAAAGTGCACATCAACATCCTCACACCCAATTGTCTGCTTGATTAACTTCGCTGCGTGCAGACTGTGTCGGTCATTGCCATATGGATCATTCTGCTCAGCGCTTGCCTTAGTAAGTGCCTCTAAAATTTTCGGATGCGCTCCTTCGCTGTAGTCGTTATGAAAGCTATACATATTCTAAATCCTCCGAGAATTCAATTTGTTTTTTATCATTGAAAAATTGTTTTAGTTCATTTTGTGTTCCTGTTAATGAGCCTTGTATCAGTTCCTTACTCCCGCCGCCCCTTCCGGCAAAAGTATTATTCAGTTCCTTGCCAAACGGGCGCACATCAATACATGTGCTTCCCAACGCATATTTATATCCAGTTTCATCACTGCCGGAAAACACCGCAGCCATGCCACTGCAACGCTCGCAAAGCAACAGACAAAATTTACGTAAATCATTTGGCGTAAGCTCTTTTTCAAAAAGGCAAATGCTTTCCGTGCCATCCTGTATATTCGCTGCTTTTGATTCAAATATTTGATCATGCAGCGCAACTATTTGCTGTTTCAGCGTAGTATTCTCTTCCAGCAAGCGTGTGGCTGCATTCTGAACTTCCTCTGCCTTGGAAGAAAGTAAAATAGATATGGCGGTAACGCTCTTCTCTTTTTCATTATAATCGGCAACTGCTTTGCTACCGCACAGCAAATTGACACGCGTGCCACCTTTGTATCTTTGCGAATACAGAAGCTTGATGATTCCAATCTCCCCCGTTGTCGCGACATGGGTGCCGCAGCAGGCACAAACATCGTAACCGGGGACAGTAACAATACGAATTTCCCCTGTTAATTCTTTTTTGCTTCTGTAATTCAACACGGATAACTTATCCGCACTGGGATATGAAATTTGAAGTGGAGTATTGCGGTAAACCGCCTCATTGGCGAGGAATTCAACCAACGCGATATTATCCTCATTGAGATCACCGTTAAAGTCGACAGTGACCGCCTTACTACCCATATGGAAACCTACATTATCAAAACCAAACAATCGGTTCACAATTCCCGAAACAATATGTTCACCCGAATGCTGCTGCATCAATGAAAAACGATATGTCCAGTTAATTCCGCCTGTTACCGTACTGCCAACATTCAGCGGCTTGTCCGTCGTATGAACAATTATTCCGTCATGTTCATGTACATCCAGTACATTTACGGTATTTAACACGCCAATATCCGCCGGCTGACCACCACCCTCAGGATAAAATGCCGTTCGATTTAACACAACGGCATAGTTCTGTCCCTGTTTACAGCAATCAAGTACCTGTGCGGTAAAAGTTTTCAAATATGTATTTTCATAATATAATTTTTCAGTTTCTTGACTCATTTTGATTTCCAGCTTTCTTACAAACTTTTCACCATTATAACACAAAACAGTGACAAGCAAAACGAAATATATCTAAAAATCATGTTAAGGCAATGACATTTTTCATGCTCTGTTAACTGCATTTTTTGCGACAAACCGGTCGCGCCAAATACACCAGCCTGTGACGGCAGTAATGACGATTGCACCGCCAAAAAGCGCGTACATTCCCGGGGCCTCTCCGTTAAAGATAAACACCCAAACGGGATTAAGAAGCGGTTCAATCGCACCAATTAAAGAACAAGCCAACGGCGGACAATGTTTAACCGCCAATCCATAAAGAACATATGGTATGCCAAGCTGTACAACCCCCAGCGCTAAAACACTTAATAGCGCAGTTGTCGTAATTGGAGTTGGAAAAATAAACATCATCGGTACACCAAGGATAGCAGTAAGCGCATGACCAAACAAAATACCGCTCATGCGGGAATCTTCGTCTGCACGGCCTGTGATAATATACATGCCAGCCATAAAAAACCCTGCTAAAATACCCATAAAGTTCCCTAAAAGGCTTCCTGTTCCAAGCTTATCAAAGAAAAACAGTGAAATACCGAATAAGGTAACAATAACCGTAATCAGGTCGGCTTTATGAAAGCGCTGATGAAACACGATTGCAGAAATAATCAAAATAAATATCGGAGAGGTAAACTGCAGTACAATCGCGTTTGCCGCAGTAGTCATTTTATTCGCTGACACAAACGCAAAAAACGTACCGGCAATAAATATTCCGCTCACAATTGAAAATCGGTTCAATTTAATGTTCAT
>DAMDEB010000244.1:1231-4115 GCA_032090075.1 Caproiciproducens sp. | reverse complement strand
TTCATTAAGATTTAAAGATACGCCTTCACGCGTGCCAATATATTCAACCAGTCCCACGGCAGCATCTTTTGTCATAGCAAATTTCCCGGCCTTTTCACTGGGCTGTGCGATATGAATATATCTCGAATTTAAAACAATTCTTGCACCGGACATTTTGGGATCCTCCTTTCTTCGTATTTTTGAGTAAAAATGCAGCTTAGCTGAGAAAAGGACAAAACATAAATAAAATAGCCGAAAATATATATTACAATCATGCTTTATAAAGTGGAGTGGATAATCATGAGTTCCAAAGTTAAAAAGATAATAATCGTATTCTTACTTGTTATTCTTATTTCGTTTGTACTTATATACATTAATTGGACGTTTGGTAACACAATTCATGTTGTAAACAAAAACTCTTTATCGCATTCCTCCTGTCGTATTTTGAAATTTTAAAAAATTTTAAACTGACGAAAATACTTATTGTTAATTATTTTAATAGGTATTTTCGCTAAGTTGACATTTATTCATCTGCACCTGACGGTAAACCACTTATTGTATCTTCCACTGCTTTCAGAATATCAATCGCTCCGTTCGTACGTTTGACTTCTTCAATAGACTTGCGGCGTAACTTGTTATATTGTGGTTCAGCAACATGGACAAGAGTGGCCATCATTCTTGTAAGCATATCTGTCTCAACCGCCGCCCGGAAATTACCGCGGGCTATTCTTGTTCCCAGAGTTCCGACAAGACCTTCCACCTTGCTGCCTAAAGTTGAACACAAAAATTCCTGACTGAGTTGTGAAGTGACGAATCCAAAATAAAAATCAATTGCTTTTTCAATCACATCATTTCGGGATGAACATTCTGTCAAGTCTACCAATGAATTTGCTTTTATAATACTTTGTTTTCTTACATATAGAGATAATTTTAATTTCTCACTGCCATTGATTGTTGCATCATTAAGCAGTTTTGCATTTGCGGATTTTTTCATAAATACTACCCTTTCATAGCAAAAAGCGTACATGCATTTTTACATGTACACTTTATCAACTTAATAACCGCACCATGATGCGGTTATTTGATTGTATGTGATTGAAGTGAATGAACATATGCATGTATCTTCAAAAAAATGCATGTACTTCTGAATCGTTCCACGCCCAGCACCGCTGGGCGTTGTGACCCGGAGTACACGCCTTGTGCGTGTACTCCTTTATCCTGCAATAAGGATTTACCAATTTTGAGATTACGAAACAGGCCTCAATTAGGACAAAAAAACCGCATAGGAAAGCCGTTTTTCTCGTATTTCTCATGGATTTTCAAAAACTGCCGTTTGATATCGTCTTTTCAGGTGTATTTCCATCGGACACAGGGATGGAAATGGGAGAAGCAGGGGGGGATGAGGCAGCAGCCAGATCCGCAGATGACGTTTTTTCAATGTACTTTCTTACTGCCGCCGGAACGTGTTTTGCGTATAATTTGCTTACGGATTGGCACAATTCCTGTTCGATTTTTAATCCTTTTTCGTCCATAAACTCGCGCGTTGCATTGAAAATTTCGGGTTGAATATCAAGTTTTACTGTGATGGATTTCATATGGTTTTACCTTCACTTTCTTTTTAGAATCTTTTGGAATCTTTTGGCTGGACGCGCCTAAAGCAGAGAAAAAACAAGGATTTCTATCTGCTTTTTCGCTTGGTAATAACGCTGTATTTTTATTGCTGTTGCGATTCGTAATGATCGTTTTTAGAGAATCATAGATGGAGTTATAGAGAAGCTGTTTTTCTGAATCAGTAAGTTCAAAGTAATCATGAAGTGATACGAACACTGATTTTGTGCGCCAATTTTCTATTTCACGATAAATGGCATAAGCGGGTGTTATTCCATTTGGAAGTGCTACAATATACTTTAGTCCGTGGCTTTCCCATGAATTTTCTTGAATTTCAGATATAATTTTCAATCTGGAATTGCAAATTTCTAAGAAGCCATCAATGAGTAATATACCAGCAATCAACTCACTATAACCGCAGAACTCTTGATAGTAGATAGTTTCATCAAAAAATTGTTGGAGATAATTATATGCTGGGTCAAGATCGCCTCTTTGTAAATATTGGAGGCAAGTTTCAGCATGGTTCATTTGATACTTGTTTAGCTTTAGATGCCGATTTAGCTTATAATCCTGTATTCCCTTTATAAGCGTTGCTTTGACAGGAAGCAGTAACGACTTGATACATTCGAGATCTGCTTGAGAATATTTCTTGCTATAATCCTCTTTCTCATTAAACTGCCGGAGTATATTTGCGACTTCAGATCGGATGATAAGACCTCTGCTTTTCTTGAACATTTTAATCACCTTTCATTTCAACAGTATGTAAATTTTATATTATGGGCGCGCCTAAAGCAGAGAAAAAACAATGATTTTCCTTACCTTCGACTGCCAACCGTGAACGGTTATTTTAAGTAGGTCATGGGGTCTAAGCTTTGGCCGCCTTTGCGTATTTCAAAGTGACAGTGATTGCCGGTGGAGTCGCCGGTACTGCCTACAAGCGCGATTGTCTGTCCTTTTTTAACGATTTGCCCTGATGAAACAAGCAGCTGAGAACAGTGACCATACATGCTCACCAAGGATGTTGAATGCCGAATGACCACGATATTGCCGTAGCCGGTATAGGGTGTTGTACCAAATTGCGCATAGATTACGGTACCTGTTTCAGCTGCGTGAATGGGAGTACCCAAAGGAGCAGCAAAGTCTATGCCCTTATGGAATTTTGCTTTCCCGGTAGTGGGGTCCGCACGAAGTCCAAATGGAGAACTAACGGTGTATCTCCCTGCCTGTATTGGATAACCGAGAACCCCTCCTGTTTGATTGCCTCCGCCTGCAGTGCTGTAATACCGCAAAACATGAC
>DAMDEB010000244.1:0-1190 GCA_032090075.1 Caproiciproducens sp. | reverse complement strand
ATCGGGTCGTTTCCGGTTCCGCCACTTTCTGTCTGCATAATCGCTGAAATTAACGCAGTGTACTCTGAAATGCCATACTGTGTACAATACTTACTGATAAGAGAATCGTAGGCAGAAACCTTGCCCGAAAGGAAATCGGAGCTGTAATTAATAAACATCTGTGATAGATTTTGAATGTATTGACGCTTCGTGTCGTCTATCGTAATACCAAAAGCCTTCTCAATGTTCTGAAAGATTCGGGTGGAGTCAGTGACCGGAACAGAGACTCTTTTACTGATATAGGTCTTGTTTCCCTGCTCATCAAGCACCGGGTTACCATCGGCGTCTGTGACTGCAATTTTTTTTATGGATTCTGTGTAAAAGCATTTGATGAGCCGTGAGCGTACATCGTCTTTGTCCGGATACTGCTGATTGTCAAACAGGGTTATGTATGCCGAGTAGAGCAGTTGGGTGTTGATTTCCTGTCCATTATCAATTTCAGAGTTGACGGATGTGACAAGCGGTGCAAAATCAGAGGCAACCTGACCGGCTGCGTAATTTTGGAGATTGTGAGCATTACAGCTCGTTCCGACTGCCGTGACAACGAGAACAAGGATAATAAGAAGAGCGCCGATAAACTTCCAAAAGCGCTTGTCCGTGACTAAGGATGCAAGTATTTTTGCCGCAAATACCGTCATTATCTGCCCCCTGCGGTACCAAATAGCGCGACTTTATAGTCGGGTGCAATTACATGCAGATGATACCGTTCACGGCCGCACTTATACAGGCAAAATCCTTGGTTTGGCTCTTCAATCAGTTTGTACTCACATTCTTTTACCGATAAAGCGCGCTGAAAGTCTTTTACGTCACAGTTCCCGCCCGGATGGAAAAGGAAAGAATGCGTCGGGATGGAAAGCAGTGGCTTCGTGTATTCAATGACACCGGGCAACAGGAAATCTTCCACGTTCTGGCTTGCCAGTATGATGCCGGAATCTTTTTTTCTGCCACGTTTGGAGAAGGAACGGATGTAGTCAATCGCAATCTTATTGCTTAGAAAAAGGTGCAGCTCATCAATAGCTATCTCTGCTTCGCCTTCAGTCAGAAATTTGTGGCTCATGTAGGAGAATATGTTCATGAACATTGCATTTTTCAAATTCTCGTTGGTTTCAAGCATCCCTTTTACTGAAAAATCAATGAAATCAGCGTTTGTA
>DAMDEB010000243.1:3826-4126 GCA_032090075.1 Caproiciproducens sp. | reverse complement strand
AAAACACGTCTCATGCAAAATCCAACGCGCTTCGCGCTATCAAAAAGGTTGTCAACCTTTTTGATGGATTTTAGTATGAATTTCAGAATACAGGTACGGAAAAAATTTACTTCATCATTGCCATTGCACCGGTACGTAAAATTTTAAGCACATGATATGGATTGTATAACTCAATAAAGGAATTGATGGTGGTTGCGTCTCCGGTCATCTCCACAATCATGGAATCCGGCTCTACATTCAAAATATTCGCATGAAATACATTTGCAATTTCAACAAGCTTTTCGCTGTTTTGCAGACTGC
>DAMDEB010000243.1:0-3816 GCA_032090075.1 Caproiciproducens sp. | reverse complement strand
GCGCTCGATTTTCAAGAGCAGATGCTCGCGCACAACCGCTTCTTCGCGGTCGAGTACGGTCACTTCTTCCACATCAACCAGCTTACTCACCTGTTTATCCACCTGCCGCACAATGCGGTCGTCGCCCGGAACGACAATCAGGATACGGGAGTACTCTGTATTTTCGGTCTGTGCCGCAACAATACTCAAAATATTGTAGCAGCGGCGGCTGAACAATCCGGCGATTCGCAGGAGCACGCCCGGGTTGTTTCTGGCAAGCACGGATAACACATATTCTTTATCGGCAGTATTACTCATCACGCGTCCTCCTCACATTTCCAAAATAGGATCTTCCACCGACCCGCCCGCCGGAACCATGGGCAGCACGTTGACGTCGGGGTCAATATAGCAGTTAATCAGCACCGGTTCATGAAGCGAAAGCGCCTGCTTCAGCACCGGCTCGATGTCATCCCTGCAACGAATGGTAAACGCTTTGATTCCAAACGCCTGCGCCAGCATCTCGTAGTTGGTCGTTTTGTCAAGCGTAGTCTGTGAGAAGTGGCTGTGATAAAACAGCTTTTGCCATTGACGCACCATGCCGAGAACCGAATTATTGAAAATCAGTTCAATAATCGGGATGTTGTACTGCGCAGCAGTTGACAGTTCGTTACAGTTCATGTGGAAACTGCCGTCACCCGCCATGTTGATGACGCGTTTCTCCGGATTGGCAACCTGAGCACCCATTGCGAACTGATAAAATGCCGGGGAGAACGGAACTGATAAAACTGAGCCGTCCACATCTGGTGCTGACCGACCTCGGTAACAAGAATGGCATCGGAGTCCGTCAGCCTGTCGAGCGTTTCAATAACTTCCTGCGGTGTTACCTCGCCGGGGGTGGAAGCTTCCTGCACAAGCGGATACAGTGCTTTCCACTCGGCAATCTGCTCCATCCACTCCTTATGCTGACACTGGGAAAGCAGCTCATTCAGATGTGCAAGAATTTCTTTTGCATCACCTTTCATTTTCAGGTCAACATCAATGTTTTTGTTAAATTCTGCAGTATCAATTTCAATTTGAATAATCGGGCAATGCTGGGCAAACAGGTTTGCGTTGCACAGCACACGGTCGGAAAAACGGGTTCCAACGGCAATCAGCAAATCGCAGTTTTTTATTGCAAGCGCCGCCGTGTTTGTTCCGTGCATCCCGAGCATACCCATGTAGCGTTCGTCGGTCTGGTCATATCCGCCCTGGCACATCAGGGAAGAAGAAACCGGCGCATCCAGAACCTGTGCAAATGCTTTGAGCTCTTCAAACGCTTCCGCGGCTATTACCCCGCCGCCGGTATAGATAAACGGTCTTTCGCTCTTTTGGAGCATTTCGACCGCCTGATTAAACCGCTCCGGATAAGGAAAATCCGCTTTGGGCACAGGCAACGGTTTACGGGGTGTATACTCGTATTTCTGTGCGGTAATATCCTTCGGAATATCCACCAGCACAGGGCCTTTTCGTCCTGTTCCCGCAATTAGGAACGCCTTACGGATGGTATCCGCCAAATCCTCAATATGCTTTACCAAATAATTATGCTTGGTAACCGGCATGGTAATCCCGGTGATGTCGACCTCCTGGAAGCTGTCCAGTCCCAAAAGCTCGCTGCTCACATTGCCGGTAATCGCAACCATAGGTACGGAGTCCATATAGGCAGTGGCAATTCCTGTAACCAGATTCGTCGCGCCCGGGCCGGAAGTAGCAATGCAGACACCGGTTTTTCCGGTGGAACGCGCGTAGCCGTCCGCTGCGTGCGCCGCACCCTGTTCATGGGCGGTGCGAATGTGAAAGATCTTATCCTGATACTCGTAAATTGCGTCATAAATGTTGAGAACAGCGCCGCCCGGATACCCAAAAACAGTATCCACACCCTGTTCAAGCAAACATTCCATGATAATTTCTGCTCCTGTTAACAGCATTCGTATTCCTCCTTAATATCTTCCAGAACCATAAAAATAAAACAAAAGCCCTCGCCCCCATAATAGAGGCGAAGGCATTAACTCCGCGGTACCACTCTAATTTTACCGTCAAAAACGGCATCTCATGTGCATCTATCAATGCACTCTCGTTTAACGGTGAGAAACCGAGCTTACTTACTAAAAAGAGTTCAGCAGCCTGCTCCGGGGTGATTTCATGCAAATACCGCACCGCCTTTCACCAACCGGCGGCTCTCTGTGAGCGGAAAGAATGCAGTCTGTCCCCATCTGCGCATTTATAAAATATATTGTGTTATAGCATATGACATTTGTTCGCGCTTGTCAAGTGTTTTGAGTAAAAAACCGTCATTCTTTATTTCAGCCAGTATTCGCTGCCGTTGCTTGTTCTGTCCATATAACCCAATTCGATTAACCCACGACGCAGGGTGGAATAGTCCTCGGGGTAAATCTGCTTAAGGATTCCGTTTACATCCATCTCGGTATACTTTTTATCTTTTTCAAACTGGCCTGCTATTTTTTTGAAAATAACTTCCTTTTTCTTTGCTTTTGAAGAAATCACCTTCAACTTCAAAGGCTCAAGTGAACTAAAGACATTTTTTAAAATTTTTTCTTCCACTTCCGGTGTAATATCAAATTGTTCCATTTTTTCCTCCCGTTTTACATGATTCATCAATGTAAATTCTACATCACTTTGAAAAAATGTCAAGTATACACTTCCATTTTCAGGAATGGCACGGAACAAGTTTTTTTATTCTTTCTGAATATATTCTAAGAAAGTGATCATAATAAATCGAAAGGAGTGAAAACAATGCTCGACAAAATCGCACTGCTGCTGGTCATTATCGGTGGCATTAACTGGGGCTCAATCGGTATTTTTCAGTTTGACCTCGTCGCGTGGATTGGCGGCGGACAAAGCGGAATGGTAAGTCGGATTATTTATGTTCTTGTCGCACTCGCTGCGATTTGGTGTATTTCGCTGCTCTTCCGAGATGATGATCATGACGTAGTCCATGATGCCCACTAAACAAAACCCTCCCGGTTTTCTCCGGGAGGGTTTAATTTTTACTTTTTCTCTTCGTCAATGCAGTCCATGTCCTTTAGACTGCAGGATTTCTTATCGTCCTGAGTATCCCCATTCATGTTTTCCAGACTGAGGGATTCCTTTTCTTCGCTCTCATCCAAGCAATTCATGTCATCCAGACTGCAAGACTTTTTTTCGTCCTGAGTATCCCCGTTCATGTTTTCCAGTGTAAATTTTTTTGTCATCTTTTTTCTCCCCTGTTCTATTTGTTGTTTTCCAGTATCTTAATATTATCTTATAAAAAGAAAATATGCAGAAGATGGTTAAAGTTTTTTTTCTTTTGCGGCATCCATGGCGGCTTCAATAATTTCCTCCATGTTCTGTTTGCTGCTGGAGCCGATTGCGGCGACAACTGCACCTTCAACCAAAGGACAGTCAATCATTTTCACATTTTTATCCGTCATATCCTCAATGACCATCTCGGTCGTCATTACGGCGCTGCCCATATCCATCAAAATGACAACACCGTCGTCGGAGTAAACCGATTCAATGGCTGCGCTGATTTTTTCGTAGCTGGTACCGAACGTTCCGTCCTCCAAGCCGCCCGCTGCAACAATCGGCGCATCGTCAGCCATCATCTTTGCCAGCTCTACAACGCTTTCGGCAAGCTTTTTACTATGTGATACAATGACAATTCCTACCATAGTTCTCCTTTCCGACGTAATACTGCTCTTCAATTAAAATGTATATTTCAATTGAAGAATGCCCGGCTACGCCGTGCTTGTTTTGCGCTTATTTTAAGCGCAAAACTCGTCTCATGCAAAATCCAACGCG
>DAMDEB010000242.1:3270-4152 GCA_032090075.1 Caproiciproducens sp. | reverse complement strand
CGAATCAACCTAAGCCGCTGAATCAGCCTAAACAAACTGAACAGCCTAAACAACTTAGTCACTTAAATCAAACAAAACAGGTTAGCCAGCCTAATCAGCCAAAACAGCCACGCCAGCCAAGGCGTCAACCACAAAAGCAGCCGAGTTTGCCTCTGCCACAGCAGACTCAAATTCAAAGACAGCCAAACCAGATTCAACAGAACAAGCACGGCAAAAACATACCGCAAAAGCCTTCTATAAAAGCCTATTTTCTTGGCGGTTTAAATGAAATCGGCAAGAACTTTACGCTGTTTGAATGCGAAGACGATATGATGATTGTCGATTGCGGAATGGCATTTCCGGACGATGACATGCTTGGCGTTGATTTGGTGCTGCCGGACTTCACTTTTGTGGAGCGCAATGTTGATAAAATACGCGGTATTGTGTTAACACACGGCCACGAGGATCATATTGGTGCACTGCCTTACCTGTTAAAGAAAGTTAATCTCCCTCTGTACGGAACCCCTCTGACGCTTGGCCTCATCGCGGGCAAGCTGAAAGAGCATGGCATATTGAATAAAGTTAAATTAAATGTTGTGAAACCCGGCGGGCACATCAAGCTCGGGTGTATGGATGTAGAATTGATTCACGTCAATCACTCCATTCCTGACGCGGTCAGTTTAGCGATTCATTCACCGGCCGGGACAATTATTCACACCGGCGACTTTAAAATTGACTGCACGCCTGCACAGGGTGAAATGATCGATCTTGGCCGTTTTGCGGAGTTAGGCAATGAGGGTGTTCTTGCTTTGCTTTCCGATTCCACCAATGCGGAGCGCCCCGGCTATACAATGTCCGAAAGCAAGGTTAACGATTCCTTTGAGCGCCTGTTCAAGCGGGCGG
>DAMDEB010000242.1:0-3260 GCA_032090075.1 Caproiciproducens sp. | reverse complement strand
AGGATTATTATTGCAACCTTTGCATCCAATATCAGCCGCGTTCAGCAGATTATCAATTGCGCGGTCAAATACGGCCGTAAGGTTGCCCTTTCCGGCCGCAGTATGCTCAATGTAATGGGCACTGGCGTAGAGTTGGGGTATCTTGATGTGCCGGAAGGCGTGTTGATCGATCTCGATGTAATCAACCGTTATCCAAAAGATAAGGTTGTGCTGGTAACCACAGGAAGCCAGGGTGAACCCATGAGCGCCTTAACACGCATGGCTTTTGCCGACCACCGCAAGGTGGAAGTGGGACCCGGTGATTTTATCATTATTTCAGCAAGGCCGATTCCCGGCAACGAAAAGACCATTGGAACCGTTATTGACGAACTGATGAAACGCGGCTGCGAAGTCGTGTATGAGTCCATGTATGAAGTACACGTTTCCGGTCACGCATGTCAGGAAGAATTGAAGCTGATGCAGGGTATTACAAAACCAAAGTATTTTGTCCCTGTTCACGGCGAGCAGAAGCATCTTCGCAAGAATGCGGGATTGGCTTATGCTATGGGCAAAGATGCCGCACATGTGTTTATCGGTGATATTGGAGATGTGCTTGAAATCAATCAGGATTACATGAAGAAAATCGGTTCCGTTCCGGCCGGCAGAATACTGGTCGACGGCCTTGGCGTGGGCGATGTTGGCAGCATTGTTCTGCGTGACAGAAAACATCTTGCCGAGGATGGTTTAATCATTGTAGTCTGTACAATTGCTTCGGGTGACGGTCATGTCGTTTCCGGCCCCGATGTCGTTTCCCGCGGATTTGTTTATGTTCGTGAGTCCGAGCCGTTGATTGATGAGGCAAAAGTACTGGTTAATTCCGTACTCGAAAGCTGTGCTGAAAATAATATTCATGACTGGGGTACGCTCAAAACGCGTATTAAAGACGAACTTTCCCGTATGCTCTATGGCCGTACAAAGCGTAATCCGATGATACTTCCTATCATCATGGAAGTATAAGCAACTGAAGGGGTAATCATCTTGAAAAGAAAAGTGTGGGTATCGTCGCCGGTATTTTTTGTAATCACGGCAGTCATGCTCATCATGGCCGGCATAAGCTATTCTTATAACAGCATTATATTTTCTGTGGAAATGACACTTGCGATTTGTTCGATTGTAGCAGTGATGCTCTCGACAGAACATTTCAAAACGCACGTTGCCACTGCGGTCAAGAGCGCCCAAAAAATATTGTCGGGTGAAGAATACCGTTCTCTTGAGGACTTTACAATGCCTGTTGCAGTTATTGGCGACGCGGGCGACATCATTTGGGTGAACGGTGCTTTTTCAGCAAAAGTCAGTAAGAAGCACGAGTGCCGTGGTGAGAATATTATAAAATTCATCTACCCGAGGACGATCGACCAGATTATCGCGGACAGCGGTAGCGATATTACGGTAGGCGACAAGCAGTACACTGTTTTTGCTGCAAGGACGGTGTACGGCAGTATTGTGTATTTTATAGACGATACCTATTATAAAGAAATTAATCGTGAATACACGGAACGGCGTCCGGTCGTGGCAGTTGCCTATTTTGACAATCGTGAGGAGCTTGCCCGCGATTCCAGCGGCAGTGAGGATTCCCGCATTACGTCGGAGGTTGAAAGCGCACTTATCAACTGGGCGCAGAGTATGGGCGGCTTTCTAAAAAAGCTGAGTGGGGGGCGCTATTTGGTTCTCACTGACGAAGCCCACATTCGTGCTGCGATGGAAAAACGCTTTGAAATACTTGACGCCATCCGTTCAATCAAGGCAGGTGAGCGCCGCAGCGCAACAGTTTCTATGGGCGTTGGGCGCGGAGCGGACTCCTTGCAGCAAGGTGAAGAGTGGGCTCGAAAGGCGCTGGATATGGCTTTGGGCCGCGGCGGCGATCAGGTTGCCGTCAAACAAAAGGACGATACATATGAGTTCTTTGGCGGCCTTTCAAAAGGGGTGGAAAAGCGGGACAAGGTACGTACCCGCGTCATTGCCGCGACACTGTCCGACCATATTAAAAGCAGCGACGTTGTCTTTGTTATGGGGCATAAATTTTCTGATTTGGACTGTGTCGGGGCTGCAATCGGCCTGTGGAGCGTTGTGACCAAATCGCTGAAAAAACCGGCGTATATTGTAATTAACAGGACGCAAAGTTTGGCATCACCGCTGATTTCTTCTATGGAGTCGTCGGAGGACGGAAAAATCTTTATTTCTCCGCTTGATGCAATGTCCATGGTGACCCCAAAAACAATGCTGATTGTCGTGGATACCCATTCGCAGGAATTTGTCGAAAGTGCGGAGCTTTTGGCTGCGGTTTCCCGTGTTGTGGTGATCGACCACCATCGCATGATGGTAAAGCATATTGAAAACGCGCTTGTGTTCTATCACGAACCATACGCAAGCTCAACGTCGGAAATGGTTGCCGAGCTTGTGCAATACATTGGGGATGGTGCACTCAATCAGACGGAAGCGGAAGCCTTACTGTCTGGAATTATGCTTGATACTAAGAATTTTGTGCTGAAAACCGGCGTGCGCACCTTTGAAGCGGCGGCCTATTTGCGCCGGCGCGGAGCGGATACCGTTGAGGTAAAGCGCATGTTTTCTGATACAATTGACACTTATAAAGCGAAATACCGAATTGTTTCCAGCGCGGAAATTTTGAATGACTGTGCAATCACTTCTTCTGACAAAGAGTTCCCCGATATTCGGATTACCTCTGCTCAGGCGGCGGACGAACTTTTGTCAATTCAAGGAGTGAACGCATCGTTTGTCATTTTTCCATCCGGAAACACCGTTAATGTTTCAGCACGCTCTTTGGGCGAAATCAATGTTCAGTTGATTATGGAGGCCTTGGGCGGCGGCGGACATCTGACGATGGCGGGCGCTCAGCTTACCGGCGTAACGGTGCAGCAGGCACGGGAAAAACTCATTTCCGTACTTCATGATACAATGGCAAAAGCAGTTCAATAAAAAAATTGGAGGAATTGTGATGAAAGTAGTATTGCTTGAAGATATTAAAGGCAGCGGTAAAAAAGGAGAGCTGATTAACGTCAGCGACGGGTATGCCCGCAACTACCTTTTCCCCCGCAAGCTGGCCAAAGAAGCAAACGCACAGGCAATGAACGAATTGAAAAATGCAGAGGATGCGAAAGCTTATAAAATCAAGGCTGATACCGACGCTGCAAAACAAACCGCCGAAAAAATCGATGGCAAAAATGTAAAACTATTTGCCAAAGCAGGGCAGGGCGGCCGCC
>DAMDEB010000241.1:0-4234 GCA_032090075.1 Caproiciproducens sp. | reverse complement strand
ATCTCGGTCTTGGCCTTGGCTTCCGTGATTTCCTCGTAGGCTTCACCGGCTTCGGGGAATTCCGCGAGGGAAATTGGCTCGGTAATCTGCATATCCTCATAGGTTTGGACAAAACCATACTTGAGCTTATTGAAATTGACTTCCTCATTCTTGAAATCCCTTTGGAATTTCCGCCATGCGTCCTCGCCGCTGCCGTCATACTCCATGTCTCCGTCTTTGATCTTTGCGGCAAGCATGGCATAAAGCATGGTTTCATCGGTAGTGACGCCTAAAATTCGCATACTGTCTGTGCCCGCCCATGCGTCGCAGGTCGATAGAATATAGATGTTTGCTGCCATATCGTTCCTCCTGTTCTGATTTGTTTTTTCCCGAAAGGTAATCTGTTCCGAAATCCGTCGGATGAGGCTGTCGCCAAGCGTTTCCCGCCACTCGCCCTCTATGGCGCCGCCCTTGCTGATCCAGAAAAAAGCGCAGTCGCCGTCCGCCATCTTTTCGATCTGCGCCTGCGAAAAATAAAAGGTATGGTGAAAATCCGCGGCCTGTGCTTGCTGATAGCTGTGTACTTCCTCGATTTCACCGTCATGAAGATTCACGGAACCGCTCCAAAAGGGCACTCCGTTAAAAAGGGTCTGTCTCTCCATCGGACACCTCCTGTATCATATATAATCCGGTTCTACAGCTTACCCGCAAGACGGCGCAGATTGTCTGTGTCTTGTAGGAAGCTGTTGATTTGAAAATCCTTTTTCTGCATGTAGTCCACGCCAAGCGTGACGGCCTCGTTCAACATCTGGTCAAACTGATCCTCCGTTCCTTCATTGGCCACGTTCATTAGAACCTTGATCAGAAGGAAAAAAGCGGCGGCATCAATCTTACCAGACTTCATGTGCATTTTGGCAATGCGGTTTGCCTGCTGCTCTACCACGGCCTTGATGTCCTCGATATGGTAGACCGCCATCAGCTCTTGCCGGATAATCCCAGCAATAAAATCTATGTCCTGCCGGTAGCCCTCTACGGAAAGCCCTTTTTCCACAAACTGCCGCACCAGTTCCGAAGTGGTTGTGTTGTTCTTGGCTGCAAGGGTATCCAGCGTTTTTAAGGTCTCCGACGAAAAATTGATCGAGCGTTTCAGGCTTTTCTCAGGCATAAAAGCCTCCTTTCCGTGGGGTTCCGTAAAGAACCCCGCTATATGGTTGGGAACCCCGTTACAGGCTTTGCCTGTAAGCTGTTTTTCTGGCGGGTGGAACCCGCCTATTCCTGCCTTAACTCCAAAATTTGAGATTTTGGCATTAAGTTGCCCCTGCCGATAAACGGCAGGGGCTTGGTCGCTTCGCTCCCCGAAAAAGCGAAAATAGAAGTATTTTGATTAAATAATCGGAATAATTACCGACAAAAAATATCCTGCTAATTCCTCCGGGGATTGTCGCATGTTGTTTTTGAGCCACCATTGCACCATTTCGACAAAGCTGCCGGCAATATGGTTCACAAGAAAATCCTCCGGAGCGTTTGTGTTTTTTCGTTCGACGCCTATCAGAAGATGCTGAATTGTCAGCTCGTTGAGATACTGTTTGAAAAATCGCAGGAAAAGCTCACCGCTCTCACAAGTCAGGATACCAACGATATTCTTTTTGTTGTCCCTTAGATGATACAAAACGTGCGTAATCATGGAGTCGGGGTTTCCGCTTGCCAGAGAAAAATCATGGGTGCTTTCCGTATTAAGGCTTTTGGAAAAAATGTGGCCGAACAGATCGGTACACATCTCTTTAAGCAAATCATCCTTTGTTTCAAAATGAGAATAAAACGTGCTGCGCCCGATATTTGCTTCGTCGATGATTTCCTGAATGGTGATTTTGCTATAGCTTTTTGAGGACAACAGTGTGCTGAATGCCTCAAAGATCGCATCTCTCGTTTTTTGCTGCCGTCTGTCCATAACATCCTCCAATGAACAAATACTTCAAATTGTTCAGTAACGCACAAATGCCTCCAACTGTTTCTTGCCGCATGTCATGCGGCAAGGTATAATTATATCGAACAAACAGTACGTTATTGCATAAATAGTATCGCTTTTGAGTTT
Source organism: Caproiciproducens sp. (assembly GCA_032090075.1). Classification (GTDB taxonomy): domain Bacteria; phylum Bacillota; class Clostridia; order Oscillospirales; family Acutalibacteraceae; genus Caproiciproducens. The sequence goes on along the minus strand of DAMDEB010000241.1, from coordinate 2,163 downwards.
AAAAAGCAAGTATGTATTTACAGGAGGCATCGTTATGTGGGAAAAAATCAAAGAATGTTTCGTCAATGATGAAAAACGCAACATCCTTTTCGTTATCATTTCGGCGGTCACACTGATATTGAGCCTTACCGGAGTCCTGAAAAGTGTATTTCCTTTTGATATTGCGTGGGTCGCCATCCTGCTTTGCGGCATTCCTATCGTGGTCGGCTCTATTACAGCCCTGATTAAAGAACACGACATTAAAGCAGATGTATTGGTTTCCATTGCATTGATCGCATCCATCGGCATCGGTGAATATTTCGCCGCTGGCGAAGTCGCTATGATTATGGCGATTGGGACGCTGCTTGAGGATGTAACCGCCCGCAGGGCACGAAAGGGCATTGAAAAACTTATAGACCTGACGCCGAAAACGGCAAGGGTCAAAAGGGACGGCAAAGAGAAAATCATTCCTGCGGATGATGTAAAAGTCGGGGATACCCTCGCCGTTTTTGCGGGAGAAACGATTGCCGTTGATGGAATTATCACCTCCGGCGAAACATCTATCGACCAATCCGTTATGACCGGAGAATCTATTCCTGTTGACAAGACCGTTGGCGATGAAGTCACAAGCGGAACCATCAACCAATTTGGCACCTTTGAGATGCGCGCCACGAAGGTCGGGGGCGACAGTTCGCTCCAACGGATGATCCACCTTGCCGAAGATGCGGACGCAAATAAAGCGCCCATCGTGAAACTGGCGGATCGCTGGGCAACATGGCTTGTCGGTGTCGCTCTCGGCGCGGCGGGGTTGACATGGCTGTTTACAGACGAACTAATCCGGGCCGTCACGGTGCTGGTTGTATTCTGCCCCTGTGCATTTATCCTCGCAACGCCTACCGCTGTGATGGCGGGGATTGGGAATGCAACGAAATTCGGAATTCTTGTCCGTTCCGGCGACGCATTGCAGCGTTTCGCTAAAATCAACTACATGGCTTTTGACAAAACCGGGACGCTCACACACGGAAAACCCGAAGTGGTCGGCGTAGAAAGCTGCGATTCCACCCTTAGTTCCGATGAAATGCTCAGGCTGACCGCCCTGGCAGAGCAGCGCTCTGAACATCCGCTTGGGAAAGCGATCCTCGCTTATTATCTGAACCATGGCGGCATGACGCAGGAGATACAGGATTTTGTTTTGGCAACCGGAATGGGGGTCGGTGCCAAAGTAGACGGCCGGAACATTTTGGCCGGAAAAGCGGATTATTTAAAGCAGGAAGGAATTAAACTTCCCGATTCGGCGTTGCAGACGGCGGACGGTTATTTGCAAAAAGGCGCAACCGTTATATACGTCTGTGTAGACGGCAGCTTTGCAGGGATGATCGCATTGGCAGACGTTTTGAGGGAAACCGCAAAAGGCATGATTGCGGAATTGAAATCCATTGGGGTACGTCCCGTCTTGCTGACAGGAGATAATGAGGCGACCGCAAAATTCATTGCTTCACAGGTCGGAATTGAGGACGTAAAGCCCAACATGCTGCCGGAAGAAAAAATGAACGCAATTCGCGAATATGCCAACAGTGGGAAAAATATTTGCATGATTGGGGACGGCATCAACGATGCCCTCGCAATGAAAACTGCATATGCCGGAATCGCAATGGGCGGGGTCGGCAGCGATATTGCCGTGGAAGCTGCGGATGCGGTACTTGTCAGCGATAATATTGAACGGGTTCCTTATCTTTTCTGGATGGCAAAAAAGGCGATGAAGCGCATCAATTTCAATATAACCGTTGCGATGATATGGAATGTGATTGCGGTAATTTTATCGACAATCGGTATGCTGAATCCCGTAACGGCGGCGCTGGTGCATAATGTTGGCTCCGTGTTCGTTGTGGTAAGCTCGGCACTGTTAATAACAAATGAGGGAAAATGACTAATTGAATTGCCATTGCGAAAAGTGCAGGTTAGGGGTATTGGAGGTAAACTGATCAAGAGGAAAATCTCGAACATTGTCCATGGTATCTATACATATGAAACCAAACTGCTCTTGCGTTTTTTCTTGGAAACAAAACCGGGAGGTACTGTATAATACAGCGCCTCCCGGTCTTTTACTCTTCGTTTACCGTTCCCAATCCTCATTCTCGGCATCTGTTCCGCTGTATGCCGTATTTTCTAACACATCTTTGCTTA
>DAMDEB010000240.1:0-4238 GCA_032090075.1 Caproiciproducens sp. | reverse complement strand
AACCCATCGCCGCGCCCTTCGGTGGATTGGTGGCGGTTGCCTGCCCAATATTGAAATCCGCTTTGCCGGTTCTGGTATAATAGTTTACTATGAGTGAGAAATTTATGCTGAATCCCATCTTTTTATTGCCGAAGAGTGGGTTCAATGCAATTCTATCGGTTTGATTTCCGTCCGTATCATAGCAGATTAAATCAAAATTACCGTAATAATGACTTTCATATATTGAAAAGTTTTTATCGTCCGGGGTGGGCGGTGTTTGTATTTCTGTCTGTTTTACCGCGATACGGTAGGTCTTATCTTTCATCGTCACATAATTGCTCGCAATTTCAGAACTAACCGGTGCACCGGGTTTCTCCAATTTGCCCGTGCCGTCCATTTTCACCCGGAAAGTGGCTGTTTTGTCCACATTGGTAAAAAAGACGTAATCGCCCGCCACATTAATGTTGTACGCGCGCCGGTTGGCAAGTTGTACATCTTGAGAGGTTTCTTGGGACATGCGCAGCTCATTCTTTGCGCAGTAAATTATTTTGTGATTGTCTGACGGTACAGCATTTATGCAGGTAGGAGAATTATTGGTGAATAGAATCAATTGCTTGTTGCTCGGCGTGCTTTTGTTCATATCCAACGCCTGCAAGTGGTGCTCTATACTTGAAGAGTACAGGAAACCATCGTGTTCGTTTACGCCGCTTTCTGTTTTAAGACCTTCACACAGCTTTTCTGCAGTATTTGTAATCGTGTTGAGGGCGTAATAAATTTCTTTGTCCCCTTCAAGCAGCGAGTAGTAAATTCTGCCGTCACTGCCGAGCGTGAACTGGTGAACGGAGCCTTTCACCTTGACTTCGACGGGATTTGCAATAACGTACGAACCAGCATTAAATTGACTTTCACATTTGAAAATCATCCCGCTGCTGAGAAAGTAGAGTGAATCGTCTGACAAAATCAGGCTTTCTATCGGCCCAGGGCCACTTGCGATGCCGTCGTAAATTTCCCAGTTCTCAGTACCATCCGTCTTGACGCAATATATCGAAGGGCTATTGTGAGAATTATTAATATAATAAATATATCCGTTTTTCACATTCAAATAGCTGCTTGCGTCTGAGTTCAACTTCATCGCTTTGGTACCGTCTCTTTCAGCGCGCCAGATGGAGCCGCCGTCAAAGTAGTTTACATAATAGATATAGCTGCCGTCCTCTGCCGCAAGGCCGCCGTTTGCCAAATTGCCCGTGGAGTTGCCCAATGTTGAGGTTTTGTCTTGAACCTGACTGCTTGCTTCACTGCCGGGGTCGCCGGACTGCATGAAAACATCGCTGTGTGTCAGTGGGAGGAGGACCGCAACGCAAAGCACAATGACCGCCGTAATGGCTGCAAAGGTCAAACGCTGTGTCTTCTTCTTTTCCTGCTTGCTTTGGTCGAGTATTACATGCAGCATTTTTTCTTTCTGTGCTTCACTTGGAGTGATTTTATCAAGAGAAAACGTAAAGCTTGTGTCTTTCATGCACCTTCATCTCCCATGCTGATTTTTAGTAAATTTCTGCCGGTATGCAGTTGAGAGCGGATTGTGGATTCGTTTTTCTGCAGCATCTTTGCAATTTCCACGGTAGTGTAACCCTCATAGTAGTACAGATAAATTACAGTTTTATATTTAGGCGGAAGCTTTAATACCCATGAAAGGGTTTCGTCCTGCGGGTCATCCTCCGCAAGCACTTCCGATAAACTGTCGATATCCGTCCGCTTTCTCCACCATTGTCGAAGAATATTTTTGCAGTGGTTTGAGGCCGTGACAATCAGCCATGCTTTTTCATGTTCGGAATCGTGAAAAGAACCATTGTAGTTCATCAGCTTCATAAAGGTACTCTGTACCGCATCTTCCGTATCGGGAATGTTTTTTAAAAAAAGATAACAGACCCGATAGACTGTATTCACATGCCGATTATAAATCTCCGTAATTTGTTTGTCAGTGCGCGGAACGTCATCGGTCATAATATCCCCCCTCATCTATAACACAATCCAAAGGCGTAAAACGTTGTATAAAAATAAAGTAATTTTAAAAAAGCCGTCAATTTTCATTGACGGCTTTCATAACACAGAACGGGAACACTTGACGGTTCAATTAATGGGAAATAATTGAAGGATAAATTCGCAATATTTCAATCAGCGAACAAAATTTATCGGAAAGGCTGACAATTAAGGACTCCTTGTATTTGGGCGGGTTCGTGAGCGTAAGGGGCCACATGTGTTTCACGATAATATCCTTTTCCATCTTATTCAGCGGAAAATGTTCCTCGGCGTTTGCCAGGGCAGTTTTTGGATGCGTAAATCCGTGCAGCCCTTTTCGGTCGCTGCTTAGATGCCAATCATAAAGAAAAAAGTCATGCAGCAGTGCGCCCCTGATAATGCTCCGGTAATCCACGCTTAGATTCAGCTTTCTGCACAGCAGATAACTGTAATACGCAACCGAAATGCTGTGCTCTAAACACGAAACATTGGCATGCTGAATAAAGGTATCCATCAGCTGCACATCGTCGGACTTCAATAATTCCGCGGCGCAGCCTTTAAAATATTGTTTTTCGGTTTCAGTTAATTTCATTTGTTTTCTCATCTCCGGTTTGCTTTGCGATTTTTTTAATCATAGTTCTTTTTTACTGCCAAAGCAAGCGGAAAATAAAAAAAGTGTTCAAAAAAACAGAAAACAAACAAAACCGCCCCGATTTTGGGACGGTTTTGAAAGGCTCATTCTTCCAGTCTTTTTGAAATTTTTTCCATACAGTCACGACAGACATTGTGCCCTTTAAACGAAGTGATATCATTCATGCCATTACAAAAAACACAAGAAGGCTCGTATTTTTTAAGTATGATTTTTCCATCCTCATCAACAAAGATCTCAAGAGGATCCTTTTCGTTTATATTAAGAGTCATTCTTAGCTCTTTCGGCAGCACGATACGCCCTAATTCGTCAACTTTTCGTACAATACCAGTAGATTTCATTTTATTCATCGCCTTTCGTTATAAATCAAGCTACATACTTTTCGTCGGCTGTCATAATTATAGTATATTTTCCCAATTTTGTCAATTAATTGCATATGTCAAAACAACGAATTATGTGATATGCATTTAAGTAATTGAATACATATTATACGAAAACAACTATGAAAGGTGTGAGCGCGCTGCTGAATTATATTTGGGCGGGCTTAATTTTGCTAAGCCTGATTTGTGCCGCCGTTACTGGGCGTATGCCTCAACTTTCAGCCGCAGTAATGACCGGTTCGGCTGGTGCTGTCGAACTTGTGATTGCCATGTTGGGAATGATGTGTGCGTGGACTGGTTTGATGAAAATCGCCGATGAGGGTGGTATTACGCAGATATTGTCAAAGCTTCTCGATCCCTTAATGCGCCGTCTTTTTCCAACTTGTAAAAAGGGAAGTCCTGCCTCAAAGGCAATCTGCATGAATATCACCGCGAATCTTCTCGGGCTGGGAAACGCCGCTACGCCAATGGGAATTGCAGCAATGAAGGAAATGGCAAAACTTAATCCTACCCAGACCGCGGATAATTCCATGGTTATGTTCGTTGTCATCAATTCAGCATCCATACAGCTTATTCCTACGGTTATGGGTACATTACGGGCGAAGTATGGTTCGCCGTCTCCGTTCGACATTTTGCCCGCGGTATGGCTGACCTCAATTTGTGCGTTGATTGCAGGCATCATTACCGCCAAACTTTTGGAAGGGCGAAAAAGTGGATAAGCTCGGCGCGTACGCCGTCCCCGTGTCGGTCTTTTTGATTGTTATGTTTGGACTGATGCGCGGCGTACCGCTTTTTGATACCTTTATCATAGGAGCCAAAGAAGGCTTTTCCTCTGCAATCTCTATTCTTCCATCCCTTGTCGGTCTGATGATGGCGGTGGCTATGCTGAACGCTTCCGGCGCACTGGATATCTTGTCTTCGCTGCTGTCACCTGTTGCGACGTTTTTAGGGCTGCCGCAGCAAGTCATGCCGCTTGCGCTTATTAAGCCGGTTTCCGGCAGCGGTGCGACGGCTATCCTAACACAGATTTTCGAGAAGAACGGCACGGAAAGCTTCGCGGGCCGTGTTGCTGCCGTTATGTCCGGCTCCACCGAAACAACCTTTTATGCGATTGCGGTTTATTATGGCTCGGTCGGCATAAAAAAGACGCGCCATACCGTTCCCGCAGCACTTACCGCGGACTTGACCGCCTTTATTGTATCCGCGCTGGCAAT
>DAMDEB010000239.1:3926-4314 GCA_032090075.1 Caproiciproducens sp. | reverse complement strand
AGCTGGTTCCATCTATTTCCAATGTGGAATCCTACGCCCGCATTGTGCGTGATAAATACGATGTCCGTACGCTCATCACAACCGCGCGCGATATTGTGGAAGAGGCCTCTCAGGGGGCGGCCGATGCGGCTACACTGCTCGATTCCGCTGAACAGCGCATCTTTGATATCCGCCGCGGTAAAAATATGCAGGGGCTTCAGCGCATCGACGAAATCATCGTTCAAGCTTTTGATCGATTGGACCTCTTGAATTCACCGGACGCCGACCTTTACAAGGGCGTACCTACCGGAATTAAGGAACTGGACGAAGCAATCACCGGACTGAACCGATCCGACTTTATTTTGCTTGGCGCACGTCCCGGCATGGGCAAGACCAGTTTTGCACTCAA
>DAMDEB010000239.1:0-3916 GCA_032090075.1 Caproiciproducens sp. | reverse complement strand
AAGGAATGCCGCGGTAAATGCACACAAAAGAGTTGCTTTCTTTTCACTCGAAATGAGCAAGGAACAGTTGGCATCCCGTCTGCTGTCCACGGAGGCGATGGTCGGCGGTACGAAGCTGCGTACTGGAAAACTAAGCGAGGACGAGTGGATTCATATTATTGAGGCGGGTGATATCCTTTCAAAAACCCAAATGTATTTTGACGATAACCCGTCGATTACGGTAGGAGAAATGAAAGCGAAGATCAGACGTCTAAGGGATGTTGACTTGGTTGTGGTTGACTATTTGCAGCTGATGAATGCATCCGGTAAAAATGATAACCGTGTTCAGGAAATTTCAAAAATTACGCGAAATATGAAAATTCTTGCAAAGGAATTAAATGTTCCGGTGCTGATGCTGTCCCAGCTGGCCCGTGACAGTGAAAAACGAACCAATCATCGCCCGGTTTTATCCGACTTGCGTGATTCCGGCTCAATTGAGCAGGATGCCGATATCGTTGCGTTCCTGTACCGCGAAGAATACTATCAGGATGCGGAGACGCCAAACGAAAATGCGGATAAAAACAGCGGCGAATGTATTATTGCGAAAAACCGCCACGGCGAAACCAAAACAATACCACTGCACTGGCAGGGTGAATTCATGCGCTTTACCGCGCAGGAGGTTGTCCGAAGTGAATGACAGCCCATTAAACATCGAAAATAAAATTGAAAGAGCAATTGTCAGCTATGACATGCTGCCTCAGGGTTGTACCGTTGTTGTCGGCCTTTCCGGCGGCGCTGATTCGCTGACGCTTGCTCATTTTCTTTTAAGATATGGAAGTTCCCGTCATATTCGTATCATCGCGGCGCATATTAACCATGGACTGCGCGGTGATGAAGCTGAAGAGGACGAGCGTTTTGTCGCAAAGTGGTGCGCAGAAAATAACGTGGAGTTAAAAGTTCTTCATGCGGATGTGCGCGCATTGGCAGCGGAAAAATCCGAGGGGCTTGAAGAGTGCGGGCGAAATGTGCGCTACGCTTTTTTCAGGAGCCTTTGCACGGAAAATGCAAGAATCGCCACTGCCCACACTTTGTCTGACAGTGCCGAAACGGTGCTTCTAAATTTAACAAAAGGTGCGGGTACACGCGGTCTGCGTGGAATTCCGCCCGTTCGGGGGAATATTGTTCGCCCGCTTATTGAAATTACGCGCGCCGAGGTAGAAAATTATTGTGCTTACTATGGCTTGCATTATGTGACAGACAGCACTAATTTAACGCAGGAATACCAGCGCAATAAAATCAGACTCGGTGTAATCCCTGTGCTGCGGGAGATCAATCCGGCCTTTGAGTCAGCTGTTTTCAGTATGACCTCACGTTTGAGCGAGGATGAAGATTATCTCAGTATGCTGGCACAGGATGCTCTTACCAATGCTGCGTGTCCCAATGGATACCGTCTTTCGGTGCTCAAGTCCCTGCCGGGTGCGGTTCTGACCCGGGTGATTGCAAGTGCAATCCCCCGGGTTTCCAAGGTAAGACTCGAAAGCGGGCACATCGCCGCGGTTGCGAATATGATTCACGCGGGCACCGGTTCGGTTACCATTGTAGGGGGAATACAATGTACTGCACAGGGCAATACTCTTTTTATCAGAAGTAAAGCACGAGAGGCTGATAAATCGTGGAGTGTGCCTTTAAATCCCTGCGACACGCGGCTGCCGGATGGAAGAATACTTGTAATTACGAAATTGACCAAGAAAGAATTGGAAAATCGTTGTAAATTTAATAATTTGTTATTTAATAATCTAATTAACTATGATACAATATTTAATACTACTTCTGTTAGAAACAGACGCGATGGAGATTTTTTTCATCCTGCGGGACGCGGTGTCACCAAAAGCCTCAAAAAACTTTTCAACGAAGCGAGACTGGAGCCTTTGCTGCGCAGCAATGTAGCAATGTTGGAGAACAGCGGGGAAATCATCTGGATCGAGGGGTTTGGAGCTTCACAGGAAGCCTGTGTTACGAAAGACACCCATAACGTAGCGGAAATTAATATTAAGGAGAGCTAAACTTGAGAAATGATATTCAGTCGGTATTATTCAGCGAGGAAAGGCTTGCTGAAATCGTGCAGACGATTGGCAAGCAAATCAGTGAGGATTACAAGGATAAAAACCTTTTAATGGTTAGCGTGCTGAAGGGCTCAGTCGTGTTCATGGCCGATTTAATGCGTGCAATTACAATTCCATGCAGTATTGATTTCATGTCCGTTTCGAGCTACGGCTCCGGAACGAAGACTTCCGGTGTGGTTAAAATCATTAAAGATCTGGACATCAACTTGAAGGGCTATGACCTTTTGGTTGTGGAGGACATTCTGGACAGCGGTTTGACACTGCACTACATACTCGAGTTATTGCAATCCCGTTCGCCTAAAAGCATTAAGGTTTGTACGTTGGTTGACAAGCCTGACAGGCGTACGGCAGACATAAAAGCAGATTACGCCGGTACAATCGTTCCGGATGAATTCATAGTCGGCTACGGTCTTGATTATGATGAAAAATACAGAAACCTTCCCTTTGTGGGAATTTTAAAACCTGAGGTCTACGAAAACTGATCCCGAAAAAACAAAACAACCCAAGTAAGGAGTGAACTTAATTTGGATAACAAAAAAACGCTTAAAAATATTGCGTTATTTATTGGCGTACCTATTCTTCTATTTATTCTCGTCGCCATGATTTACAATCAGCGACCGCAAGTAAGCTATAATTATTCCGATATCCTGCGTTACTTTAAAAATCAGCAGGTAACGGAATATTCCATGGATATGGGCAGCGGTGAAATGATCATTAAGCTGAAAGATAAGACTCAGATATCTTATGTAGCACCGGACACGCTGTTGCTTTATGACGATATCAAGCCGTATGTTGCTCAGTACAATGAAGAGAACCCGGCCGGCATGGTCATTAAACTGAAGCATCCAACCGAAGCCTCTTGGCTTACCAGCATGATTCCAATGCTGAGTATCCTTGTCATCATGGGCCTGTTCTGGTGGTTTATGATGAAACGTCTGAACACCAGTATGGGCGACGCGGGCAAACAGATGAACTTTGGTAAAGCCAAGGTAAAGCAAATGGCTGATGAAAAGCGTAAAACGACTTTTGCAGATGTGGCAGGTGCCGATGAGGAAAAGGAAGAGTTACGTGAAATTGTCGAATTCTTAAAGAATCCGAAAAAATACAATGAGCTGGGAGCACGCATTCCAAAAGGCGTTCTGCTTGTGGGCCCTCCGGGTACAGGTAAAACCCTATTAGCTCGTGCAGTTGCCGGTGAGGCCGGCGTGCCGTTCTTCTCGATTTCCGGTTCGGATTTCGTTGAAATGTTTGTTGGTGTCGGCGCATCCCGTGTACGTGACCTGTTCGAACAGGCAAAAAAGAATTCACCATGTATTATTTTTATTGATGAAATTGATGCTGTTGGCCGTCAGCGCGGTGCCGGTTTGGGCGGCGGGCATGACGAACGCGAACAGACTTTGAATCAGCTGCTCGTTGAAATGGATGGCTTTGGTGCAAACGAAGGCGTTATTATGATTGCCGCTACCAACCGACCGGACATCCTCGACCCTGCGTTAATGCGCCCGGGTCGTTTTGACCGCCAGGTCATGGTCGGATATCCGGATATTAAGGGCCGTGAGGAAATTCTAAAGGTTCATGCACGCGGTAAGCCGATTGCACCGGATGTTGAACTGAGGACAATCGCAAAGTCAACAGCTGGTTTTACCGGAGCTGACCTTGAAAATCTGTTAAATGAAGCGGCGCTTTTAGCCGCGAGAAAAAGCTTGAAGGCTATTACCATGGAGGAAATTGAGGAGGCAACCATTAAAGTGGTTGTCGGAACCGAGAAAAAGAGCCATGTAATGACGGAAAAGGAAAAGACCCTGACCGCGTAC
>DAMDEB010000238.1:0-4372 GCA_032090075.1 Caproiciproducens sp. | reverse complement strand
CGCAATTGCCACACGCTGCTGCTGACCACCGGAAAGTATATTCACATTTCTATGAGCAAACCCTTTCAGATTGACTAAATTGAGCATTTCATTTACAGCGGTTTTAATCTTACTCTCGCTTTTGCCGTGAACCCTCATTCCGAACGCGACGTTGTCGTACACATTCAGGTGCGGAAACAGCGCATACTTTTGAAAAATGGTATTGACCTCCCGTTTATGCGGTGGAAGATCATTGATTTTCTTGCCATTGAAAAAAACATCGCCTGTGTCCGGTTTAACAAAGCCACCGATAATCCTCAGGGTTGTGGTTTTTCCACAGCCGGAAGGTCCGAGGAGGGTGACAAATTCGCCATCCCTTATGCTGAGGTTAAAGTCCTTCAGCACAACTTCTCCGTCAAACGATACTGCGATGTTTTGTAATGATATAATTGAAGTATTTTCCAATCTGTGCATCCCCTTTGCGGTAAAATTAGTTACGTTAAGCCAAGCGGTTAAACGCAATCCCAGCCACGCCGTTGCCACTGCCCTCCGCAAAGGATTTTTCGCAGTCATTGCTGACTGCGGCAGTGAAGCGCCGCCGAATATATAGTTAGATGCAAACGCAACATATCAAATATAGTTGTATAAAGACGATTTGTCAAGATTTTTTTAAATTTTTCTACAATTTTCTATTGGTTTTTTAATTTATACAGCAACTTTATTAATTTTTCTCCGTTTTACTTTGAAATGCTCTATTTATCACGATCAAATATACAAAATACATTTTATATGAATGCAAAACACAAATATATCGAAAATTTTCGCAGTTAAAAAATCCCCCACGATTACCGTGAGGGATTTTGTCAAAATTCAATTTTCAGCGAATTTTCAAATGATGCAAAAGGTCTTTAATCGAAATATTTTCTTTTATAAAAACCGGCTGAGTCTTTTTAGAACGCTGTTTAAGCTTCTTTAGCAACATGAATGTACCGGTTAAAAACGCAGAAGAAAGTACGATGAAAAATGCAAATCCATTGTTTGAAACAGGTTTTTCTTCCGTCTTCCCGACTACGGCTGCGTTTGCGGTTGGAACGATATCATCATGCACAATGGTTCTCGTAGAGGTTACAGGCTCGGACTGCGAAGAGGCAGTTGCCTTTTCTGATTGCGGCGTACTTTGCGCCGGTGCTTTTACCGCTGAATCCGCGTACAGCTTGTCAAGATTCGCCTTATCCATTATTCCGGTTTGCGCAATGCCTGCTGCTTTCTGGTAAGCCAATACGCCTTGTTTTGTTGCTTCACCATAAAAAGCGGTGGTTTCACCGGTCAAATATCCCAAAGCAATCAATCTTGTCTGCATCGCAGAAACAAGGGAGGAATGCATGCCCGGAGTCAAAGTTCCGGGGTTCGCGTTTTTAGGCGCACCAGTAGCATAAATATTTGCCAATGTAGTGGGGTCGGCAGCACCGGTAACCTTTAATCCTGCGGCATTCTGATACGCACTGACGGCATCCGAAACACAGTAATCATAATATGTATTAACACTCTCATAGTAATATCCAAGATCTTTCAGCCTCTGCTGAAGCTTTTTGACATCATCGCTTTTAGAATCAACTTTTAATGTACTATAGGAAGCCGTGCTCGTCTTAACTGCTGTAGTTTTCGCAGCCTGAGCGCGAACGGCTACGGTCTTTGTGACATCCGCGGCAGAAGAAACGGCCGCTTGGGGTTCTGCACCTGTGGTACCGGTTATGGTGCCGGACGAGCCAAAAGTATACGTTGTGCCATTGATTGTTTTTGTCGTATTTACAACATATTGTCCATTTTCATAGTAATATTTATTACCGTTAAAAGTAGCAAATCCGGTTGTCGGATAAGAAATTTGGGGAAGCTTAAACCACATTGTCCATTTTGGGGAACTGCGTCCGAATACTTTTTCGTACTTTACATTCACTCCGGTGGTACGGTTGTCCACAGCCATATTGTTTCCCACATATACGCCGACATGACCCGGCTGATATAAAATCAAACCGTGGATTCTGGGGAGTGAAGAAGAATCAGAATAATTAATTTTGCCTTTTGAGCTTGCCGAACTGAGCATATCACCTGAACTGCCGGCGACCGAAACGAGACCTGGTCTGGGATCGGTTGTTTCGCCCGTCCACCAGAGATAAGACTTAATAAGGCCGGAACAGTCACTGGAACGGGTTCCGTTCACAAATTGACCATAACAGGCAGAACGATATTTCCATCCCTCATTGTAGGCTTTCAGCACGTGTTCTGACAGGCCAACCCCTGTTTTTGCACTCGCAGCACTAACGGGAGGTGCCGCCCCGATGGAAACAGCTGTAAAAGCCACAACCGCGGCTATCAAACCCGTAATAAAAACAAGCCTCTTTTTCATTCTGCCCCTCCTGTTACAAATCCGGTTTTATGTATAACATATTCATTACATATATATTACAAATGTTACAAATTGGTTACATATTAACACAAATTTGTAATCAATGCAACCCTAAAAAGGCTGAATTATTAAAAAGTTCATAATTTAGCTGATTATTTAATTTATTTTTTTGTTAATTTATTATTTTTTTAAAAAAGCACAAAAAAAGCGGTAGAGTTATAAAACCTGCCGCTTTTCATAAAATATTTTTAATTTGTTTTAAAGAAGCGCCTTTACGATTTGGTCGGTTTGCATCGCACGCGAGCCTTTAATCAGCACCGCATCTCCGCCCGTTAAAATAGACTTCAGCTTTGTAATCGCCTCATTGTTATCCGAGCACGGGAAGCAGACAATACCGGGATTGACCGACTGCGCCCCCTTTGCAATTTCACGGGCGCGTTCTCCCACCGTTACAACAACGTCAACTCCGGCTTGAGCCGCGTGAACACCTACCCCAAAGTGAGCCTTTTGTGAAAAGTCACCCAATTCAAGCATATCGGCAAGCACAGCGACACGTTTTCCGGTGTGAAAACTGCAAAGCACATCCACGCTGCTCTTTATTGCATCAGGGCTCGCATTATATGAATCATCAATAACAGTCACTTCATTGACATGGTGTATTTGCTGGCGCATTGCAAGGGGTTGATAACCCGAAAGCTTAGCTATTGCTTTACTAAGGGGTACACCAAGCGTCTGAGCCACCGCTAAGGCAGCCAGCGCATTGGTAACATTGTGCATCCCTAAAACCGGCAGTCTTACCTCGCCGATTTCTTCGGCCGCAAATAGTGTAAACTGGGTGGAAGTTGCCGTAGTCCTGATATTTTCAGCACGGAAATCGCACCAAAGCTGTGTGCCAAAATAAATAATCTTGGCATTAAGTTGACCGCGCAGACCCGCGAGCATGGTATCGTCACCGTTTAGGAACAGAATGGAACCTTTATGAAAATGATCAATAATATGAAGCTTTTCGTTCATGATGCTCAGCTGGGTTTTGAGATGCTCAATGTGAGAAATACCAATATTGGTCACAACCGCGTAATCCGGCGCGGCAATTTGCGAAAGTCGAGCCATCTCGCCGAAATCACTCATACCCATTTCTATTACCGCAACCTGATGTTGATCGGTAAGATTGAACATCGTCAGTGGTAAACCAATCTGGCTGTTATAATTTCCTTCTGTCTTCATAACATTCAAACCGGCTGAAAGCGCAAGCGCAACCATCTCTTTGGTTGTGGTTTTGCCGACACTTCCGGTTATGCCCACAAATGGGATACGGAATCCTCTGCGATATACCGCTGCAATCTGCTGCAGCGCTTCCCCCGTGTCGCTCACTCTGATCCATGCATGGGTATCATCCATGTTGTCATGTTCCTGTGTTAGTGTAGCCGCGGCTCCTGCCGCGAAGGTCGCGTTGATAAATGTGTGCGCATCCGCCCTTTCACCCTTAATCGGGACAAAGAGTGTACCGGACTCAATTTTACGGCTGTCCGTGCTGACTGCCGTGATGATTGTATCCGGGCCGCCGCAGAGCAGCTTGCCCGCGCACGCTGCGGCTATTTCGCCAACCGTCATTTTCATTTATATCACCTTATTATTGATTTAATATATCCGCGATGACCTCGCGCTCATCCAGATGGTATTTTACGCCTTTAATTTCCTGATAATCTTCGTGGCCTTTTCCCGCGAGGACAACAATGTCGCCGTCCTCGGCATTTTCCATGCAGTATTTAATTGCTTCTTTGCGGTCGGGAATCACAATGTATTTTCCGTTTGTTTTGCTCATACCCACCTTAATATCCGCAATAATATCCATTACATCTTCAAAACGGGAATTATCCGCGGTGATAACCGACAGGTCGGCCAGTTTTCCGCTCACTTCCCCCATCTCATAGCGGCGGGAACGCGCGCGGTTTCCTCCGGCGCCAAACAGGCAGATCAAGCGGTACGGTT
>DAMDEB010000237.1:2950-4376 GCA_032090075.1 Caproiciproducens sp. | reverse complement strand
CAAAGGAGCCTCATATTGTGGACCTTGCAAACTTTTTAAATTCAATGGGTGCTGATATTAGGGGCACGGGTACCGATGTAATCAAAATTTATGGCGTCAGTCATTTGAATGGAACCACCTATTCCATTATTCCTGACCAGATTGAAGCGGGAACTTACATGGTTGCTGCCGCGGCGACTGGCGGGGATGTTCTTGTAAAGAATGTAATCCCCAAACATCTTGAATCCATTTCAGCCAAATTGGAGGAAATGGGTGTTCAGATTGAAGAATTTGATGATGCCATTCGTGTCAGCCGAACTGGTAAGCTGAATAAATGCAATATCAAAACAATGCCTCATCCGGGCTTTCCGACTGATATGCAGCCTCAGGTCGCAGTGCTGCTTTGCATTGCCAACGGGACAAGTATCATCAATGAAAGTGTTTGGGACAATCGTTTTCGATATGTTGAGGAATTAAAGCGAATGGGTGCCCAGATTTCGGTTGACGGAAAGCTTGCCGTTATTGAGGGTATTGAGCACTTAAACGCCGCCCCGGTAAAAGCGACTGATTTACGTGCAGGTGCGGCAATGATGATTGCGGCGCTTGCAGCAAATGGTACCACTCAGATTGAGGATATCAGCCATATTGAGCGCGGTTATGAAGATATTGAAGAAAAGCTTCTTAACTTAGGCGCGGATATTGAACGGGTTCATATTCCTGAATCCGCGGTTGCACAGGCAATCTGAATATTTTAGGAGCATGAAAGGGATGGACAATAGTCTTTCCCTTTTCGCATATTTGGAGGTTTATGAATGGCGAGATTTTGTCCGCTTTTTAGCGGCAGCAGCGGTAACAGTTATTACATAGGTTCAGCGGGTTCCGGTATTTTAATAGATGCAGGCAGAACTGCAAAGCAGTTGACTAATATGCTTGATTTGTGCGGTATTGATATCAACGCCGTCAAAGCAATTTTTGTAACTCATGAACATTCCGACCACATTAAAGGGCTTCGGGTGTTTGCTTCACGTTGTCATATTCCGGTTTATTCTTCGCCCGGTACACTGAATGCACTGGAGGGAATGGGCTGTCTTGACGGCAAATTCCCGGTCAATGTGGTCGATGAAAATGAATTGGAATGTGCCGATATGGTTATCAGGGCTTTCCGCACTTCACATGACAGTGCGGAAAGCGTGGGATACCGTATCCAGACTCATGATGGACGGAGCGTCGGATTTTCGACCGACCTTGGCTTCATGTCCGATACGGTACGCGGCGAATTAGCGGGTGCGGATTTGGTCGTTTTGGAATCCAATCATGACGTTGGTATGCTTAAAAACGGGCCGTATCCCTATCCGCTTAAACAGCGAATTTTGTCGGATATGGGACATCTTTCTAATTTAGCCTGCGCGGACGAGCTTTATGGTCTTGCGGGTAAAGGTACCACACG
>DAMDEB010000237.1:2532-2940 GCA_032090075.1 Caproiciproducens sp. | reverse complement strand
CACACGTTTTGTACTGGCACATCTCAGCTCTGAAAACAATACGCCTGAGCTTGCTTACCAAACGGCTCTTTGTTCACTCTCCATCGCGGGGCTGAAAGAAGGAACGGACTATCAGCTTTCCGTTGCACCGAAAGAAAATGCAGCCGGAAAAGTTATGATTTTTTAGGTGATGTTATGCTGACTGTAAATATTATCTGCGTCGGAAAATTGAAAGAGGCCTATTGGCGCGAAGCATGTGCTGAGTATTCAAAAAGACTGCGCCCGTTTTGTGAATTTTCTATTATTGAACTTCCGGAAAGCCGTCTGCCTGAAAATCCTTCGGCAGCACAGATTACCTCAGAATTGAAAACAGAAGGCGCGAAAATTCTTTCCGCTGCAGGAAGCTCCACTTTGTTTGCACTTTGTATT
>DAMDEB010000237.1:0-2522 GCA_032090075.1 Caproiciproducens sp. | reverse complement strand
GTATTGAAGGGTCTCAGCTTTCCTCAGAGAAACTTGCAGAAAAAATAAACATTTTGAGCGTTAACGGGATCAGTGCAATTAGTTTTGTCATTGGCAGTTCATTTGGGCTGAGTGAAGAGGTAAAGCAAAAGGCGGACTTCAAGCTTTCAATGTCCCCAATGACCTTTCCGCATCAGCTTGCGCGCGTCATGCTCTGCGAACAAACCTACCGTGCGTTTCAAATTCTCAATCATGGCAAATACCATAAATGAAGGTACTGTTATGAATGACATTGGGATACATAAAATTGTTATTTTAAGAGCTCATTCAGGACGTCAAATCAACATCCAAAATGAGCTCCTTGACGTTTATTTACCGCATAATTCGTTTAAGGTTCCAAAAGTATACCCGGCAGTTTCCCATTTTGTTAGTAACTCATCCAATATTTCAGCATTTGTTTTGGAAGTACTGTGCAGCAGCACAATCGCACCCGGGTGGATACGGGGGAGAAGTTTTTCAAAAGCCTGCTCTTTTGTCGGCTGCTTATCCTGATACCAGTCTACATAAGCCAGACTCCAAAAGATTGTTTTATATCCAAGTTCGTTCGCTTGCTTCAGATTATTTACGCTATATTTTCCTTGCGGTGCACGATAAAATTTTTGCAAATTTTGTCCGGTTATTCCTTTGAATAAATCTTCAACGGAAACCATTTCTTTTTTAAAGGAATCCATGTCCGAGATTTTTGACATATCCGGATGTGTGAGCGTATGATTTCCAACGATATGCCCTTCGCTTAACATCCGTTTTACTAAATCTGGGCTTGTTTTTAAATAATTCCCCACTACGAAAAAAGTAGCTTTCACATTATGTTTTTTCAGTGCATCCAATATTGCCGGCGTATACCCGTTCTCATATCCTGCGTCAAAGGTCAGATAAATTATTTTCTTGTCTGCTGCTCCTACAAAGTACGCGTTATATTGCTTTAAAAAAGCTGCTGAAGCATTTCCCGTGGGCTGTTTGCCATTTTCCTTAAAGCCAAGTCCCCAATTTGTGTTGGATGCAGATGTTTGTACAGCCTCTTGAGATTGATGGCTAAAAGCCACTATTCCAACCACTACTATAATGAGACATAGCAGCGCAATTTCAATATGTTTCTTTTTAATGGTTATAAACACAATCCATATCACCTACCTTACATAATATTAAAATATATTATTGCTTTACAAATAATATATCAAATAAATTTTGTTGCTGAATTTTCTATAATTTGTTAAAACAAAGTGGAAACCGCATGAATACTGGATAAAAATTTACATATTGTTAATTAAATCATGGTGCCAAATATAGTAGAATAATAGATATCTATTAAGATATGTTGAATTTAAGGATGATTTTTTAGTGTTTGGTTATATTAGGCCCCAAAAGTCAGAGTTGCTTGTTCGTGAATACGAACAGTATAAGGGCGTGTATTGCTCATTATGCCGCCAACTCGGCAAAAGTTATGGCGTTGTTTCACGGCTTACTTTGAGCTATGACTGTACCTTTTATGCGTTGATGCTCCTTGCATTAAGCCCCGAATGCCCTGGTTTTGAAAGTGGACGGTGTGTTGTTAATCCGTTGAAAAAATGCACTTACTGTAAAGCGGGTGAAAATGAGCTGACCGCCGCTGCGGCTCTTTCGGTCATCATGACATATCATAAAATCAAGGACGACATTGCCGACTCACACTTTTTGGGAAAATTGCGCGCGTATCTGTTCCTTCCATTTGCAAAGCACGCACGCAAAAAGGCGGCAAGGGATTTTCCACAGATGGATGAAATCGTTTCTGCTGCGATGGTTGCACAACAGGCAGTCGAGCACGGGGAAAGCCCCGGCATTGATTTTTGTGCCGAGCCGACGGCGGCCATGCTCCAACAGGTTTTTGAATTGATTGCGGGTGTTAATCAGGATAAAGAGAGCGGTGAAGTCCGGGTCTTACGGCAATTTGGTTACTATCTTGGCCGATGGGTATATTTGATTGACGCGGCTGATGACATTGAGAAAGATATTAAATCAAAATCATTTAATCCATTTATCTCTAAATTTATTTTGGATGAATCAAGCACTTTGGAGGAGTTGGATAATGTAAGAAACTTTGCAAACCAAGTTTTGAACCTGACTCTTTCTCAGTTGATCTCTGCTTTAAATATATTTGACTTTCAGCATTTTGATTCTATCATAAATAACGTTATTCTTAAGGGATTGCCCGAAATACAAAAAGAATTACTGTTTAAAAAGGAGAAAATGAATGTCGGATCCTTATAAAATATTAGGAGTATCTCCCAGCGCAACAGATGATGAAATAAAAACAGCTTACCGCGAACTCGCAAAAAAGTACCATCCCGATAATTATTCGGGAAGTCCGATTGCCGATTTAGCCGGCGAAAAGATGAAGGAAATTAACGAGGCTTACGACACTGTGGTTTCACAGCGTAAACAGCAAAAGAATGGCGGATATACAGCTTATACAGCGCAATCCGATGGCTCTAATTACACAAATCCCG
>DAMDEB010000236.1:1849-4406 GCA_032090075.1 Caproiciproducens sp. | reverse complement strand
ACCGTGCGTGTGAACTATTTAAAGCCGAACACGCCAATGTGCAGCCGCACTCTGGCGCACAGGCCAATATTGCCGTTTATTTTGCTTTGCTCAATCCCGGCGACACCGTTATGGGCATGAGTCTTGCAGAGGGCGGGCACCTTACACACGGCTCACCGGTAAACCTTTCCGGCAAATATTTTAATTTCATTCCCTACGGCGTAAATCCTGAAACAGAGCGGATTGATTATGATAAGCTCTACGAAACGGCAATGATCGAAAAACCGAAAATGATTGTTGCGGGCGCAAGCGCTTACCCGCGAATGATAGATTTCCAGCGTTTCCGCGAAATCTGTGATGCGTGCGGCGCCTATTTAATGGTTGACATGGCTCATATTGCCGGTCTTGTTGCGGCCGGTGAACATGCGAACCCGGTCGAGTGGGCGGATGTTGTGACAACTACCACGCATAAAACCCTGCGCGGCCCACGCGGCGGCATGATTTTGTGCCGTGAGCAGTACGCAAAAGCGATTGATAAAGCAATTTTCCCCGGTACGCAGGGCGGCCCGCTCATGCATATCATTGCAGGTAAGGCAGTTTGCTTTGGCGAGGCACTGAAACCGGAGTTTAAGGAATACGGCCATAGAATCGTGGAAAATGCGGCGGCTCTTGCCGACGGCCTGATGAAGCGCGGTGTGAAGCTTGTCACCGGCGGAACGGACAATCATTTGATGATGATCAATTTAAGCGGAATGGAACTGACGGGCAAGGAACTTGAGCGCCGCCTGGATACCGTTTATATTACGGCGAATAAGAATACCGTTCCGAACGAGCAGCGCAGCCCGTTTATTACAAGCGGCTTACGTCTTGGCACACCGGCGGTTACGACCCGCGGTCTGAATACACAGGACATGGATAAAATTGCCGACTGTATCAGTCTTGCAATCAATGATTTTGAAGCGAGCGAGGAGAAAATTCGCTCGGCGGTGACAGAAATTTGCAGCCGTTATCCGCTGTACGAATAAGCAAACTGGAAACAGAGGAGGGAATTCTTTATGTCGGCACCGTTAGCGGATCGGCTGCGTCCACAAAATTTGGACGACCTTGTTGGCCAGCGCCACCTTTTAGGCGAGGGCAGGGCGCTGCGCCGTATTATCGAGTCCGGCGAAATTCCCAATATGGTTTTTTACGGCCCCTCGGGTATCGGAAAAACCACGCTTGCTTCCATTATTGCGAAGCAGACGAAACGCAGTTTGCACAAGCTGAACGGCACAACCGCATCCACCGCGGATATCCGCGATGTAGTGAACCAGCTCGATACGCTGGCGGCGCCGAACGGAATTTTGCTCTATCTTGACGAGATTCAGTATTTCAATAAAAAGCAACAGCAGACGCTTTTGGAGTTCATCGAAAACGGTCAGATAACACTGATTGCCTCTACAACCGAAAATCCGTATTTCTATGTGTACAATGCAATTCTCAGTCGTTCAACGGTGTTTGAGTTTAAACCGGTTGAAAAGGCGGACGTGCTGCCTGCTGTAAACCGTGCGTTTCAATTCATGGAGCAGGAACAGGGAAGGACAATTCATGTTGAAGAGGGCGCAGCCGAATACATTGCAGCTGCCTGCGGCGGTGATGTGCGCAAAGCAATGAATTCGGTTGAACTTTGTGTGCTTTCGGGTGCAATGAAGGATGACATTTGTTCTGTTACACTTGCTCAGGCCAAAGAATTAACGCAGCGCAGCGCACTGCGCTATGACCGCGCCGGGGATGAGCACTACGACATCCTTTCCGCCTTTCAAAAATCCATGCGGGGATCAGACGCAAATGCGGCGGTTCACTATCTTGCTCGGCTGATTGAGGCCGGTGATTTGCCGTCTATCTGCCGCAGGCTCATGGTCTGCGCGTGCGAAGATGTTGGCCTTGCCTATCCGATGATTATTCCGATTGTCAAGGCGGCGGTTGACGCCGCAATTCAGGTCGGCCTGCCGGAAGCGCGTATCCCGCTTGCCGACGCGGTCATTCTTGTTTGCAATTCACCCAAATCCAACTCGGCCTACTGCGCAGTCGACGCGGCCATCGCTGATGTGCAAAAAGGAAAAATCGGCAGTATTCCCCGACAGCTTCAGAACAAACATTATGACGGCGAAGACAATCAGAACAAAGGGCAGTTCTATAAATACCCGCACGACTATCCGGGCAAATGGGTTGCACAGCAGTACTTGCCGGATGAACTCAAAGATGCTCAATATTATGTGTACGGGCAAAATAAAACAGAACAGGCTTTTCAGCTATATTGGAGCAAAATAAAAGCGAATAATTAATGGAATTTAACATATATTTTATCATGAATAGGAAAATATTGTCTTGTGTCCTGTTTGGCAGAGTGATATGATATAGAAAATGTAAATGAAGGGCGAATAAGATGAAGGATGAAATACTTTTTGATTTATCATATGGTATGTACGCGATTGGTGTAAAGGATGAAAATACTGTTTCTGCTTGTATTGTGAATACTGTGATTCAGGTTTGCAACACGCCTAATGTTGTTGCAGTCAGCATGAATCATGATAATTAC
>DAMDEB010000236.1:0-1839 GCA_032090075.1 Caproiciproducens sp. | reverse complement strand
CTTGGATTTAATTCCGGACGCAACACGAATAAACTCAACAATGTTCACTATAAAATCTTAACAGAAGGTGTTCCCGTCATTAAAGAGAACAGCTGCTGCTGGTTTTTATGCAAGGTGATCAGCAGTGCTGAAACAGCGACTCATACCGTTTTTATTGCTGAGATCATTGCCGGCAGCGACGAGGCAAAAGGTGTGCCGATGACCTATGAGTATTATCACAAGGTCATTAAAGGAAAGGCACCTAAAAATGCGCCTACCTATCGCAAGGAAGAGCCGGCTGACGATGCGAATAGCGGTGATAGCAGAATCTGTACGGTTTGCGGTTATGTTTACAATGATCCGGACGTATCATTTGATGAACTTCCCGATGATTGGGTGTGCCCGATTTGTGGAATGCCAAAGTCGGCGTTTAAGAGAAAATAGAATTTGCTCAGTAAAGCTCATCCGAAATTTCGGATGAGCTTTTTAATGAACATGAGAACTTGATTCAATAATCAGGATTAATTATATTGTTTTAGATATGCTATCATTATAGTTAAAACACGCTGTAATAAGGGAATGGTAAAGGAATGTTAAAACTTGCAAGATTTTTAAAGCAGTTTAGAAAGCAGGTTATTATTGGGCCTATTTTCAAACTGACTGAAGCGATTTTCGAACTGATTGTACCGATTATAACGGCTAAAATGATTGATAACGGAGTAAGAGCCGGCAATGTAAACTACGTTTGGCGGATGGGCGGAGTGATGCTGCTGCTCGGCGTAGTCGGCCTTTGCTGTGCTTTAATCTGCCAAAAGCTTGCGTCTGTTGCGTCACAGGGATTCGGTACTGCGGTGCGCAGCGCTATGTATGCACATATCAATACGTTTTCCCACTCTGAAATTGACAAGTTTGGCACGCCGTCGCTGATTACGCGGATTACCAATGATGTAAATCAACTTCAGTTTGCGGTTGCCATGCTCATTCGTCTCGTCATCCGCGCCCCCTTTTTAGCGATTGGCGCAATTGTAATGGCGATGTTGATTGATATCAAGCTTGCAATCGTCTTCCTGATTGCCACACCGCTGATTGCTTTGGTGCTGTACGTGATCATGAGCCGTTCGGTTCCTTTTTTTCGCGTAATGCAGAAAAAGCTCGATACCATCTCACTGATATCACGTGAGGGCTTGAGCGGCGCGCGCGTGATTCGGGCGTTTTCCAAGCAGGACAGTGAAGTCGAACGTTTTAACACAGCGGCAGATGACCAGACCAATACCGCCATTCAGGTGGGCAAGCTTTCCGCTCTTTTAAATCCCTTAACCTACGCCATTATGAATTTCGCCATTATCGCGATTATCTGGTTCGGCGGCTGGCGCGTTAACTCAGGCGGCATGACTCAGGGCGAAATCATTGCTTTTGTGAATTATATGTCTCAAACGCTTTTAGCGCTGATTGTTGTGGCAAACCTTGTTGTTACCTTTACCAAGGCGTCCGCATCTGCGGCCAGAGTGAATGAAGTTTTTGAAACCACCACCTCGGTGGCTGAAACAAATGATAAGCCTGTCCTTCGTATTCAAAATACACCCAAAATTGATTTTCAGCATGTTCACTTTTCTTATGACGGTTCGGACAAATACGCCATTAAGGATTTGAACTTCAGTATCCTTCCGGGCGAAACCGTTGGAATTATTGGAGGAACCGGCTCCGGAAAATCTACTTTAGTAAGCCTTATTCCGCGCTTTTATGATACGACGAAAGGACAAATTTTAATTGACGGCGTAAATGTCCGCGACTACTCCTTTGCGGAACTTCGGGGGCAGATTGGCATGGTGCCGCAGGAGGCCGTGCTGTTTTCCGGCACCA
>DAMDEB010000235.1:768-4420 GCA_032090075.1 Caproiciproducens sp. | reverse complement strand
TTCATCTCATAGGCAGCCGCCATCGCACTCAAAATGTTGTTGCTGTTTTCCTCCACATAGCACACGGACGCTCCCACGGCGGTAAGCCATGCTGATAGGCCGATTGCTGTGGTGGTGGCGCCCATTCTCGGCTGGGAAGAAATCACGGCGATATGGATATTCTTACAGTCGAACCGATACTTCCGAGTATAACCCTGCTTTTTTGCACGTTCCTTGGGACTATAGCGCGTCATACCCTGTCCGCTCAGACATTCTGCAATCTCGCGCTGAATTGCTGCAATTTCGGTATCACAAACGATATTTCCCACGCCCCTGTCCAGAAGGGCTTGAAATAAAGGATCATCCTGCTTCAATCCCTCATAGATCACTGTAATCCGGGGATTATACATCGTCAGAAATTCCTCTATCGCTTCAGCAAACTCAGCGTCGCTTTCCTCAAAGGCGATCCGATCCAAAACGACCTCGGTAAAATGGGAAAAATTGCGCATGTCGTAGATGATAAACCGTTTCAGGACAAAATTCCCCACCAGCTTCTTGATGGGCATTTCGCTGTCGGTGTCATACCATCCTGTGAAGTCTAAAAGATTGGTATGCTGTTCAGAAGAAAGATACAATATCACGGGGATACCTCCTTATCCTTTTCCTATCGCCCAATAGGGGCCGCCTGCACCGGCTCCCTTACGGGCCTCGTTCATAATCAGCGACAGATCCCACTCCTGCTGACTGCGCTTAAAACTGGCCGAGTCTGCCACCAGGATTTTCCCTTCGCTAGTTACACCTCTTAAAACAATAAAATGGCCGCCAGAAGTAAAGTGCCCCTTGCTCATAATGACGACCACCAGTTTCCCCGAGGAAAGCGCGTCCACAATATCCTGTGCGGATAAATTCCCCGCACAGGATAACCCCCACGCTTTCGCAGCGTCCGGTATCAGTTGATGATAGGAACCGTTGCCTGCGCAGTAATCACCGTGATCCACTGACCATTGTGCCATCGTGGGCGGGTCCACTGTTTTCCCCGAGAGGCTGGATATCACAATAGACATTGCGGTGGGGCCGCAAGCGCTCGTGCCGATTTTATCCGAACCATAGGGTTTATCTGCCCAGCGTTCATCTAACTGGTTAAAATACACGACCTCCGTGGACCCATTTTTGAAAACGACATCTGTATAACTATGTCCGCTGCCTTCAGTATAATCCCGATCATAGATGCCGATGGACTGGTTGTAACCATAATCTTTTTGAAGATTATCCACAGTTGTCAATTCGTCGCCAACCAGCCACCCGGCCAATGCGGAAAACGGGCTGGTAATCAGATATAAAATTAAGGCGATAAGTAAGACTGCGGCGATTGTTGGCCCCAATATAAGAAGGAGCAGACGCTTTCGCGTCTGCTCGTCAGTCGCGGCCTGTGCCGCCAAGTGCGCCAGTATTTTAGAGATAATCGGGTCCAATGCCATACACCTCCTGATCCACAAAAAATCGTCTCAGGCTTTCGTAAAGTTACCTGAGACGATTTATGTTTTTCTTAGATTTTTTTCTACACCTATCATACAATCACTCTGTTCCGGCCTGTGGCTTTTGCCTTATAAAGTTTCCTGTCCAATAATCCGATAATCTGTGTCAAGGTGTTGACATCATCCGATTGATACAGGGTTTGCACTCCAAAGCTGCAAGTCACCCTGATTGTCTTACTTTTACCTTGGAAATCTTTTTGTGCGATTGCATTTCGGATTCTGTCCGCCATTTGGACTGCCGCCTTTTGGCTGATTTCAGGCAAACAAAGAAGGAACTCGTCCCCTCCATATCGTGCTGCCCAGCCGTCCTTGCGCCGAATTTGATTCTGAAAGATGCTTGCAACATCCCTTAAAACACAATCTCCCGCAACATGTCCATGCCGGTCATTGATTTTTTTAAACAGATCAATGTCCGCATAGAGAAACGAAACCGGTTCGCCATTTTGAAAAGCACGGTTTAGTTCTCTTGGAAGCTGTTCGTCAATAAATCTTCGGTTATAGAGATTGGTCAGTGGGTCTGTAATGATAAGCTCCTGTATGGATCGCATGGAGGTGGCATTCTCTTCTTTTGTGCTCCGTTGGATCAGCTCAATGACGCAGGGCCTCCCATCAATTGTAACAGCTAGATTTACTTTAAGAGTATCTCTGCTTATGGAAAGTGTCGCATTTTGAAAGGCCAGGGCATCTACTGACAAAATTTCCGAAGTATCCTCGTCCCGGCTTTCGTAAATCAGTTTTTCAGGTTGCTGGCACCAGATGCGAATACTTTTGAAAAAGTTGCGGAGCTGTTGTACTGATTCTACTGCCTGTGATAAGTTATCAAAATTCATTTTTCGTACCTCATGGGTCAGGTCAGGCAATCATGAGATGCAGGACCTTTGGGCCGATTATAATCTCCTTTTCAGTTTTTATGTTTACTTCTTTAATTGCTATATAAAATAGAATAGAGTATTGCCCGTCGTCGATTCCAAAATAACGGGCAATACCCACAACACATGAGTACCATGCAAATCAATCCAGGAGGGATAGCGTACCGCCTTTGGGTTTCGGCTATCCTCACAGGGAAACCCTGTCCTAATACTGCCTATGGCGTCGCATCACTCATGATATTGCCTTAATAATGTTACCTATGTTCTATACTTAACGGATAAAGAATATCTCCGTCTTTCGCTTCATGCAACCTTTGGATGCACGATTTGCAAAAGCATTCATTTCCTATCCGTATAAGGTTTGTTGCAGCTCCGCAAAGATGGCAGCCGAAGACGGCCTTTCGAATGGTGATCTTATCATCTTCCAGTTTCAGGTCTACATCGACCTTCCCTTTAATTTTGAGCGCTTCTCTGTACTCAATCGGAAGGACAATGCGCCCCAATTCATCTACTTTTCTGATCACAATCATATCCTCTTTTCATCACCTTGTTATGTTAGGTTTAGTACATGTACTGTAATTGGTACATGTACTAAATTATAAAACATACTTATCATAAAATCAAGAACAATTAAGAGGTGATTTTATGATAAGCTACGCACCGTTTTGGAAAACACTCAAAAGAAAGAAAGTTACGACATACATACTTAGAGAAAAGTATCATATTAGTCCAAGCATTCTAACAAGAATGAAAAATAACAAATACCTAAATATGCGCACAATAGAGGATTTTTGCAAAATCCTGAATTGCCGTTTGGAAGATATTGCAGAATATATACCGGATGAATAGGAGTAGGCGAGAATTTGCGTTTAGATGTCCGCTCACTCCTGTTTTTTACCGTCCGCCCGCAGCCCCCATGTACAGCAGCTTGTAGTCGGGAATTTCAAAATTGATATGCAGTCTCTTTGCTCCTACCATAAACAGGGCATGGCCACGTTTCCTAGCCAGAAGAAGCTCCTGTTCCGCATCCGTCAGGTCGTAGAGCTTGGCGGTTTCTTTCAGGTTCGGCCCATCTGTACCCATCAGGATTTTGTAGCAGGGAATATCAAGAAGTGCCTGCCCATATTGCCGGACGTTTTCGGAAAGGAAGTCAATAATGCTGTGGGAAATGATGGCCAATGCACTTTCGTACTTCCTTGCCCGCTTCATCACATTACGCAGATAGACAAGAGACTGCGGCACTCGTTGATCGATCATCAGATATGCTTC
>DAMDEB010000235.1:0-758 GCA_032090075.1 Caproiciproducens sp. | reverse complement strand
CGGCTCATCTGCTCCCAACAGTAGGTCAGAATGTTAAAATACTGTGTCCGCTTGATGCTGTCACTGGTTTCTTGCAAAGCGTTGGTATCTAGGCAGATAAACTGGCTATTGCTGGTGATGGTACTGTGGCCGTTCCAGATAAAGCTGTCCGCACCTTCCGCAATATCGTAAAGGAGCAGAGCGAGATCCGCGTAAGCCTGTCTGTCCTGCTCAATGTCCGCCTTTTCCTGCACCAGCTTATACAGATCGGAAAAGATGGGGAAGCCTTCCGGCTTTATAACCGAAACGTCAGTATCCCATGTGATACCAAAGTCCTTATACAGTTCAATCAAGCATTTTTTCAGGACGGCTCTCTGCATATCGGTCAAAGATGGAATGTACAGGCTGAAAAAGATTTCCAGGTTTTTCATATGCAGAGCCAGATCGTTCATTCCGTAACCTTCGTCCCGATACAGGCGATCGGAGTCTTTTTCCTGTTCATCATCGCGTGGGGATGGGCGGACCTGCAAGGGATTGATCATGCCGGAGGAACCGCCTACTGCGTTGATCCAATCACCACCCAGGTTGTGGCACAGATCCTTGTATTCAGACTCAGGGTCGGCCACGACGATTTTTGTGCCTTTCATAAACTCCGACATGATGATGTGCTTGATCGCCGTGGATTTCCCAACACCGGAATTGCCCATAATCACAAAATTGCTGTTGGTGCGGTCGCCGCCCCGCCGCCACACATCCACAATGACAAGGCCGCCGCTGGT
>DAMDEB010000234.1:2287-4731 GCA_032090075.1 Caproiciproducens sp. | reverse complement strand
AACTGGGAAACCGTGATGACGCACAGGATATTACACAGGAAACGTTCCTGCATTTCTGCCGTAATTTTGACAGTTATGCACAGAAGGGAAAAGTAAAAAATTACTTATATACGATTGCCCACAACCTTTACGTAAGTATGCTGCGAAAAAACACCCCAGCCCATTTGGAAGAAACAGAAAAAGGTGCGTCCAGTGATCATGTGGATCAATTTGAGGTAGCTGATTCCATAAAGACAGCCTTGACCGAATTGCCTGACGAACAAAGAGATGTTATTCTTCTGCGGTTCTATCATGATTTAAAGCTCAAAGATATTGCACAGATTACAGGTTCGGGATTATCTGTCACGAAATACAGACTGAGTCAAGGAGTAAAGGCTATCAAGAAACTTTTGAAGGAGGATTGGTTATGAGTAGGAATGATCTAAAAACACGCGAATACTTGCAACAGTATCAGGTTCCGCCCTATGACCCGAAAAAAAAGCAGCAGACGATTCGCCTTGCACAGCAGGCATATCGAGACCGCCTGTTGTCCAAAAGGATCGGGTTTTGGGAGTTTATACGGATGCAGATGCACTTTATTGGACGTTGGGTTTGGTTTGCACAATCCGTGCTCGTGTTGGGATTCCTTATTCTCCTCACAGTGTATCATTTCGGGCAAACCGATTTGCAGCACATTTTGTTGCTTTTTTCAACCATTTCGCCAATGATCGCTTTTATTGGCTTCCCGGAACTTATGAAAAGCTACACCCATGGTATGGAAGAAATAGAGTCCTGCACCCGCTTTTCCATGCGAAAACTGATGGGAGCCAGAATGCTGATTCTCGGGCTTGCCGATCTTTTCTGCCTCACAGTAATTTTGGCGATATCATCCGTACACGACAGTACACTTATCGTGAAATTTCTGTTTTATCTGTTCGTGCCGTTCAACTTGACTTGCTGTGGGTGCCTTACGGTGTTGGGCCATGTGAAAAGCAGGCAGGGCGGATATTATTGCGGGGTAATTTGCGTTTTGTGTATGACTGCTTTTGGCAGACTGTCCTTTGTTGAAAAATATTATAAAGCGACAGCCACGGGGATTTGGGCAGCCATGTTTGTACTGACACTCGTCTATCTTGTCATAGAAATTGCACGGACTTTTCAAAGTTTCAATCGTTTTTGCGCAAGGGAAGAAACAATTTCAGTAACTTGGTAATAAATTTGTGGAGGAAGAAAAATGGAATTAACATTCAGTAATCTGACAAAAAGGTACAAGGACAAAACGGCGGTCAATTCACTTTCCGTTACGATGACCCCTGGAATAGATGGACTGCTTGGCGCAAACGGCGCAGGTAAAACCACATTGATGCGCATGACCTGTGGTATTTTGAATCCTACCTCCGGAAAGGTTTTGCTGGACGGAAAAGATGCGCTTAGCATGGGGGAAAGCTATCGGGATCTGTTGGGATATCTTCCACAGCATTTCGGATATTATCCCGTTTTTACCGCGATGGATTATTTATTATATGTTGCTGCATTAAAGGGGCTGAGCGCGGGCGCGGCGAAAGTCCGTGCAAATGAGCTTCTGGAATTGGTATCCCTTCAAAGCGTATCGAAGAAAAAAATAAAGACGTTTTCAGGCGGCATGAAGCGGCGACTGGGCATTGCGCAAGCCCTTCTGAACGATCCCAAAATTCTGGTGCTCGATGAGCCAACAGCCGGGCTCGACCCAAAAGAGCGCGTCCGATTCCGAAACCTGATTTCTGAGATCTCGAAAGATAAGATTGTAATCCTTTCCACCCATATCGTGTCCGATGTGGAATACATTGCGGACAAAATTCTCGTCATGAAGGACGGGTGTCTGATCCATCAAGGCAAGCCTGACGAAATTACTGCGACGATCAACGGTTATGTCTGGGAGTGCCGGGTTGATTCAGGACAAGCAGAAATGCTGAATAGTGAGTATACAATTTCTAATCTGAAACACGAAGGCAATGAGGACATGCTCCGTATTGTTTCCGAGTATAAGCCGACTAAAAACGCGGTACAGGTGGAACCGACATTGGAAGATCTGTATCTGTATTATTTTTCTGAAGAATGCTCAAATGAGGAAAATGATAAAAACCAGCTACGCGGTTAAGCAGCTCTGAAAGAAATGAATAAGGAGATAGAATAACAATGCATATTTTTATTTTGGAACTTAAGCGTTTGACCAAAACGCGCATTACGTGGATTTCAATAGGACTTGCGGTTGTATTATCTGTAGTTATGGCATTTTCGGCAATTTCAAACGAGGAATATGATTACACGGGTAAAAACGGGAATATGGAAAGCATCACCGGAGTGTCCGCAATTGCCGCCAACAAAAAGCAAATGGCCCCATATGAAGGAAAAGTTACAGTCAGTGAGTTGCAATCGGATTTGAAGATATTTCATAAGCTGGTCAATAAATATGGAGAAAATATTCC
>DAMDEB010000234.1:346-2277 GCA_032090075.1 Caproiciproducens sp. | reverse complement strand
AGATTTCAGCGCTTAAGCCTGATTGCTTCCTGGTATTCAAGTAGTCAGAGTACTTTTACCGCTTTGGAAAAAGTTCAACCGGATGATATCCAAAATTTCTATATTCAGAGGAATCAAAAACTTCAAAGTACGGTGGAATCAAAATATCCTCATAACTCTGCCGTAAAAAATGTAGTAATGTCGCTGAACAGCAAGGTTAAGACGCCGTTTACATACTTTTATGGATTGCCGAACAACAGCTTTTTTATCCTCGATTTTCTGATCTTTCTTTTGCTGCTGATCTGCGTTGTAATCAATACGCCTGTTTTTTCAGCGGAATACCAAACCGGGTCGGATGATATTCTCCGCAGCACCCGCAACGGAAGGGCAAAGCTGGCAGTCAGTAAACTTCTTGCCGCTCTGCTGATCGATTTGGTTCTGTTCGCCGTCAGCCTTGCTATTTTCATTCTGGTGGTGGATAAAACGTTTGGCTGGGAGCGGCTTCTTAGTTCCGCGCAGATGAATAATATCTTTTTATTCCTGCCGATAACAGACGGTCAGGAGCAGGCGCTTTTGATTCTGGCAGGCTTTTTTACCCTTTTTGCCACCGCATGCTTTTCGATGTTCCTATCGGCCAAATGCCGGAGTTCCACAACCACGCTGATTCTTGCTGTTGCGTTTTGCCTGTTTCCGGAAATTCTGTATCTGATCACACAGGGAACCGGAAACTTTACAGGACTATTGGGCTGCATTCTTCCATCCGGTGGCCTCGGCATCAACAATAATCTTTTTTACCAATTGGGGAAGATGCTGTTTGTTCAAGTCGGCCCGTTCAGCATTTGGTCACCATATCTTATCATGGGTGCTGCCATTGTGGAAATCCCTCTATTCTTTATTCTTTCAGTACGGACCTATTGCAAACATCAAGTAGCCTGAACATCTAAAAATATAACGGTGTATTCCGCCAAATCAATCTTTCAGTTTGGCGGGATATTCCCAGATTAATGTAGCTCATAGGACTTAAAAGGAGTAGCCTTACGCAAGTGTGCAGCAGAATAAAATAGCAGTTTCTGCCAAACAAAGAAACATGGACTTCGTGGGATTGATTTATTGCCTTGTTTTTAAATAAGAATCCTCCAAGCTTATGGGTTTGGAGGATTTTTTATGCCCAGCCAAATTCTCTTAGAACCTCACGGGCCGCTTCAAAGCGGTTAGGCATGACCGGCGGACATCAAAAATTATCAGTTACCGCTTGCCCTTTGGGATACTCTCCAAGCACAGCTTAATGTGACTATCTAAATTCCATTGCAACTATTAAGGCAAAAGCAAAGCCGCACGATTACAGCAATCATGCGGCTTTGCGCTATTTTAGCTAATGCTGATCATTGTGATACGACGAACACTCTTAATGACCAGCCGTTCGCGATGATATACCTTTCGTAATCGAGAGTATCAATCGTAAACACAGATGTTTAACCCATGACAAGCCGCAATCTGTCATCTTACAGATTATACAGATTTTATTTGGTAGATAAAATCTGTAAATACCGTTCAACAATCCAATCGGCATTTTCAGAAATAGGCTTTGTTCCATCTGCACGTAAAACAGGACAAGTTAATTCTTTAACCCATTGTTCGTGCTGTACCATACACATCTGCGGAGATATGTCTTGATCATATACTTTCGCACAAGCCAAATAATCCTTATTCACATTGTTGCTTTCATACATATCACCGCCTGGCAAGACCCTGTCGCCCCAACGAGTAATGGAACGTATTCGGATACGCTCTGCACGGACTTCAGCAGGTGAGGTCATAAATACTGCCATATCAAACAACGGCTCAAATGTTTTACGAATGCTCCACATAGAACCTGACATAACAAAATGTGGATGACCTGCTATCGCTTGCAAGATACTTTGTGTTCGCTCTTCTCTTGAGCGAAATACAGT
>DAMDEB010000234.1:0-336 GCA_032090075.1 Caproiciproducens sp. | reverse complement strand
AATGGTAATCATCCAAATCAAAATGAGGAAAGTTTAGTCTTTGGGCGATTTCTTTACCAAGCGTAGTATCACCCACGCCCATTGCACCAAATACAATTATGCCTCTGCGCATTTCGTATCACCTTCCCAGCAATATAATATTATAAAATGCAAAGAACCTCAGCTTCAATATCTTGCATCAAAGCTGAGGTTCTTATTATGGCGGAGAAGAAGGGATTTGAACCCTTGCGCCAGTTACCCGACCTACTCCCTTAGCAGGGGAGCCCCTTCACCACTTGGGTACTTCTCCATGTTAGTGAAAATCAAAAAAATATTTAAAATTTAAGCGAAAGAAAA
>DAMDEB010000233.1:2340-4734 GCA_032090075.1 Caproiciproducens sp. | reverse complement strand
CGTCACGTCCGGCGATCATTTGGGAGTAAACATAGGGTTCGGTGCGGTGGATATCGCTAATTTCTTCAAGGTAGGCAGGGCAGGTCTTCCGGTAAACCTCAAAAGCTCTGTCGCCATGCCCTACGATTGTCTCAGCAATAGAAATCCACGGATTATTGTGACAGAAAATACCGCCATTTTCTTTGTATCCAGGGGGATAGGAAGAGATTTCACCCAAATTAAGTTGGTAGGACGTGTAAGACGGAGAGTTCAGTATAATGCCGTATTTTGTATCGAGATATTTTTCAACTGAGTTCAGTGCGCGTTCTGCAAGTCCTTCTTTCACACCGATACCGGCCATGATGCAGAAGCCCTGCGGTTCAATGAAAATTTTTCCCTCATCGCACTCATTGCTGCCTATTTTTTTACCGAATGCGTCGTATGCGCGTAAGAACCATTCACCGTCCCAACCACTCTTTAACACCGAATCCGTCATGTTTTGCACTTCACGCTTCACACGGTCGGCTTCCTGATTCAATCCAGACTTGCGGCAGATTTCTTCATATGCCGGGCCGATTGCGACGAACATACCGGCAATAAACACGGATTCCGCAATGCCGCTCTCAAAATTCGAGCAGGTTTGGAAGGATTCTCCTGGCGTTTTAGAGAAACAGTTCAGGTTCAGGCAGTCGTTCCAATCCGCCCGGCCGATCAACGGCAGTTTATGTGGCCCAAGATTTTCCAGCACATGATCAAAAGCACGTTTTAAGTGTTCAAGCATGGGTGCGGATTTTATTTCATCATTATCAAAAGGAATTTGTTCGTTCAGTATCGACCAGTCTCCAGTTTCTTTAATGTACGCAGAAACGCCGAAAATCAGCCATAGCGGGTCGTCGTTGAAACCGCTGCCGACGTCGAGATTTCCTCTTTTGGTCAGCGGCTGATACTGATGGTAGGCCCCTCCGTCCTCCATCTGTGTCGCGGCAATATCTAAAATACGCAGCCGCGCGCGCGCCGGAATCAAATGTACAAATCCAAGCAAATCCTGCGTGGAATCACGGAAGCCCATCCCGCGGCCGATCCCCGACTCAAAATAGGAGGCCGAGCGTGACATATTAAAAGTAACCATGCATTGGTACTGATTCCAGATGTTGACCATGCGGTTCAGCTTTTCGTCGCCGCTTTGCAGACGGTAAGTTGAGAGGAGTTCGTTCCAGTAATCTTTCAGCTGCTGTAAAGCTGCATCCACCTGTTCATCGGTAGCAAATGCGCTCAACAGTCTTTTTGCCGGAGTTTTGTTAATCACGTTCGGTGACTCCCATTTTTGGTCCTCTGGATTTTCACAGTAGCCCAGCACATAAGTAAAGTTTTTCTCTTCACCTGGCGCGAGCGTAACATTGATATAATGTGAGCCGATTGGCGCCCATCCGCTGGCGACCGAATTGCGGGCTTCTCCGCTGATAACGGCATCCGGCTTGTCAAAACCGTTGTATAAACCCATAAAGGTTTCACGGTCGGTGTCAAAACCGTCGATTGGAGCGTTCACACTGAATACCGCGTAATGATTGCGACGTTCGCGGTATTCTGTTTTATGATAAATGGTACTGCCGATGATTTCAACCTCACCGATGCTGTAGTTGCGCTGAAAATTTGTCATATCGTCATAAGCATTCCAAAGGCAGAACTCAACGAAAGAGAAAACTTTGAATTTCTTGGGTTTGTCAGTGGTATTTTTAAAACTGAGACGGTGAACCTCGCAGTCCGCACCAATGGGCACAAAAGAGGTCTGTACCGCCTCAAGCCCATTCAGTTTTGATTCAAATATACTGTATCCAAGACCGTGGCGGCACTCATAGCTGTCAAGCTTTGTTTTGACTGGTGCCCAGCCGGGGTTCCAAACCGAGGTACCGTCATTTATGTAAAAGTACCGGCCACCGGCGTCCATTGGCACATTGTTGTAGCGGTAACGTGTCAGACGAAGCATGCGCGCATCCTTATAAAAGCAGTAGCCGCCGGAGGTATTTGAAATTAACGAGAAGAAGTTTTCGTTTCCTAAATAGTTTATCCAGGGATATGGGGTGTCCGGCCTTGTAATCACGTATTCCTTACGCGCGTCGTCAAAATGTCCGAATTTCATCAATGAGTCCTCCTATGTGCTTTGTTTCAATAGCAATATACGAAAACGATTTCGTATCGAATAGCAAATTTATATATCTTATATAGTAAAAGTAAATCCCAATAAAATCAAGTCTTTTTTTAAGTTTGGAGAAATACACAAAGAAAAATCAGATAATTTGTAGTTAGATTGCATAATTTTCATAAAAATAATATTTTGTTTTAGTTATATATCTAATTTTCTGGATCATAGAATGGTAGTTTCAGATTATTTTAGTGCGAAAACCATCTTGTGCACTT
>DAMDEB010000233.1:0-2330 GCA_032090075.1 Caproiciproducens sp. | reverse complement strand
TTAGTCTTTATAGTATACGAAAACATTTTCGTAAATTGTAGAAGAAATTAGAATAATAAGTCAAAAAAACCGCAATTTTATTGAATATCTGCCTATTTAAAATTGATAATGTATATTTTTTTTATAAAATCTCTTGCAAAACTGTGAAATATAGATTATACTAAGGGCACGAAAACGGTTTAGAAACTTTCGCTGACGGGGGAACAAATCATGGCTAACATAAAAGACATCGCAAATAAATGTGGACTGTCGATATCCACAGTAAGCAAAGCACTCAACAGCTACAGCGACATCAGCTCAGCAACCAGACAGCGTGTTTTAGAAACTGCACAGGAATTCGGGTATTTTCCAAGCTCCATTGCAAGAGCGTTGAAAACAAATCGAACACACAATATTGGCGTTCTGTTTGTGGATGATGCACAAAGCGGGTTAAAACATGATTACTTTGCCGCCGTGCTTGACAGCTTTAAGGTGGAAGCGGAAAAACATGATTACGACATTACCTTTATTAATCATAATATTAACATCAACAACAGGCCGATGACTTTTTTGGAACATTGCAGGTACCGCAATTTTGACGGTGTATGTATCGCCTGCATCAATTTTCAGCAGCAAGAGGTTATAGAGCTGGTCGACAGTACCTTACCGGTTGTAACAATTGACCATATGTTCAATAACCACACAAGCATCAACTCGGCCAACGTTCAGGGAATGCAGGAACTTGTTCAATACATATATAGCATGGGGCACAGAAGAATCGCCTATGTGCACGGTGAAAAGTCCGCGGTTACCGAACAGCGTGTGACAAGCTTTTGCAAGACACTGCTTGATTACGGGATAGATGTTCCGCCGGAATATTTAATGACTTCGGCTTACCACGACCCTAAAGCAACAAAACAAAGTGTGAAAAAGCTTCTCAGTCTGCCAACACCCCCGACCTGTATTATCATGCCCGATGACTATGCCGCAATTGGCGGAATCGAGGCAATCGAAGCGGTGGGACTGCGGATTCCGGAAGATATTTCAATAGCCGGCTATGATGGTATTTCGCTTTCGCAGGTCATTAAGCCCCGGCTTACCACCTTGGAGCAGGACACCGAAAAGCTTGGAAGCGAGGCCGCGCGAAGATTGATTGAATTAATTGAAAGTCCGCTCACAACCCTCACGGAAAATGTTACCGTCACCGGCAATTTGATTGAAGGAAAATCAGTTGCAAGAATCAGCCCCGTAATTTAGTAAGTTTTGGCAGGAATGCCATGCTGATAAAATTTTGGCGAATTGTTCGCAAAATTAAAGGAGGATTTACTACTAATGAAAAAGGCAAGAAAAATTACCGCATTGGTACTGGCGTTGGCTATGATGATGGGTACATCGTTAATTGCCACAGGGTGCCAAAAGAATGAAACCCCGGTAACCCCATCAAAGGCGGCCGAATCAGTAGCGTCAAGTGAAGCAGCGCCTGCACCGGCAGCAGCAGAAGGTAAGACCCTCAACATTTGGGTCTGGAACGATGAATTCCAAAGCAGATTTAACGATTACTATCCGGAAGTAAAAGAAGTAGCAAAAGACAAATCCACAACAACCCTAAAAGATGGTACTATTGTGAAATGGACTATCAATGCAAATGCAAACAATAACTATCAGGACAAACTTGATCAGGCTCTGCTGGCGCAGGATTCCGCCGCTGCCGATGACAAAATCGACATTTTCCTCGTGGAAGCAGATTATGCACTGAAATATGTCAACAGTGATTACACAATAGACGTGAAAAAAGATATTGGACTTACCGACAGCGATTTGGCAAACCAATATAAGTACACACAGGATATTGTTACTGACAAAAGCGGCGCACTGAAAGGCACTACATGGCAGGCAACTCCAGGTCTGTTTGCGTATCGCCGTTCCATTGCAAAAGCAGTTTTAGGCACAGATGATCCTACAAAAGTACAGGAAGCACTTTCCGATTGGACGAAATTCGACAATGTAGCAAAACAAGCCAGCGCAAAGGGTTACAAGATGCTCTCTGGTTTTGATGACAGCTACCGTACATTCTCCAACAATGTATCCACTCCATGGGTTACTGATACTACAGTAAATGTTGATGCCAACATCATGAAATGGGTCACACAGACTAAGGACTATACAACAAAAAATTACAATGACAAAAGCATCCTATGGGATAACAAGTGGCAGGCCGACCAAGGTCCAAGTGGTAAAGTGCTTGGATTCTTCTACTCCACATGGGGAATTAACTTCACATTGCTGGGCAACTCTTTGAAAACACCGACCAAAGAAGGCGGTAAAGAAGAAGTGGGTAACGGCGCTTATGG
>DAMDEB010000232.1:2893-4761 GCA_032090075.1 Caproiciproducens sp. | reverse complement strand
AAAGAGCAGCAGATCAAGCTCTGTTGTCACAACCCGCATGTCCGACAGCTTTGCTACAATCGGCGGCAGGGTGCTTTTCAGGTTGTAATCATCCTGACACGCAACCACAGCATCTACCCATTCGTGAAAAACGCTGTTATCAATCCCGGCTTTCATCCCCTCCAACGCCTCCTTCGTGTTGGAGTTAATGAGCTTTGCCTGTAAGAGAAAGTTGCGAAATACCTCTGCCACCGGAGGGTTTAAGTAAGGCTGGTTTTCTTCAATGGCCCGTATAATGGTGTTCTTGCCGCGAAGGTAGCTGGTGGTGATGATCGACAACGCCGTCTCCAATTCGGTGTTGATCTGCTTTTTATGCCGCCCCGCCGTGAGTTTCACATAGTAGAAGGGTAGAAGCGCCAGCCCCACAGCCAGCACCGGCACCAGGTATCCGTTGTTCATGGTCAGGGCGATCATAGCCCCTACGACAAACAGAATCATGGACAGGATGCAAAGCGCGGTAAATGATCCGCTTTTCCCTGTGACACGCAGAATTTCCTTGGTATCCAGAAACAGCAGCTTCAGGCCCTTGGGCTGTTTGTTTTTCCGGCTCTTTTCGATCCGGCTTTTCATGGTGGTTTTGCGCGGTTTGACATAGGCCGCCAGCCCCTCCAGAAAAAAAAAGGGCGATAACGAAAGCAGAAGGAAACCGCCCGTTACCGCCAGTAAAAACGCAATCGTTACGAGTACCGCCAAGATTTCATTCCTCCATTTCTTCTAAATCTTCCATGAAATCCTCATAATCCTTACTCCGCGTCACCGTGTCCGGAACCTCATGCAGATGGTCGATCATGCCCCGGTGGCTCTCCGGCAGGGTTTCAGACGCGATTTCCTTTGCCATGTCGGGAAATTCCCCCAGGAAGCCCCAGCAGCTATCTGTTTCCTCCCCGTTCTCAAACAGCCGGAAGCCGTAGCACTCTCCGCGCAGATAGTGGTCGTAGCTCTCCACCTCGGATTTTAGCAGGGCTTCGGCTTTCCCATAACTCTCCGACGTCAGGCTGCCGTACTCTTTTTGAATATCCTCCGGTGTGGCATAAATCCAGCCCACCTGACCGGAATCCCATTCGGCGTGCTGTGCCCGACCAAGGAACGAGCTGACCGACATACTGAGCAGGGAGTGATCGTATAGGTTGAGGGGCAGAATGATGTTTTTCTCCGACGCCAGCATATGGAGATCGGAATTCAGCAAGGTATCCACAAGGCTTTCGAAAATCTCCTGCCGGTTGGCTTCCAGCTTCCCCTCAAAGGATGCCTCGGAGTACCATTTCTGAAAATGCTGGTCATAGCTGCTGATTTCCCAGCTTCCGGCAGAGCGTTCATACTCCAGTTTCACGTCGCGCGCTTTCCCGGATTTCACATATTCGATCACCGTGTCCGGTGAAACGCTGTCCAGCACCAGCCGCTTCAACAAATCGTTCGTATCCTCAAATTGATGCTCATCCCCAAGACGGTAACGGCTATGCCAGCAGATCATATGTCCTAAATTATCATAGTCCGTGCGGGGATCGGGAGGGTCCTCATCCTGCATGATTTGCAGAAGATAAGGTGCTTTATAGGCGATCATGCTCATAAGACACGCCTCCTTTACACAGTCAAAAGACGCTGCTGTAATTTCAGCGGCATCCCGTTATCGCGGAGCTGCTTGCACAGCCGTTCGGACGGACCGTTGACCTTTTCATAGTGTCCGACGAGCTTCGGCTTTCCGTTTTCCAAGAGGGTATCCGTAATGTTGAAGCGGTACAGGGTACGCATGACGGGCTTGCAGTTTATGACCTCCACACACTCCGCGATCTCCATGATGCGGCGGCTGTTGTCCTCCAGCTTTTTAGAAT
>DAMDEB010000232.1:0-2883 GCA_032090075.1 Caproiciproducens sp. | reverse complement strand
TTTTAGAATAAGCCACAACGGGGAACCCCCTTGTGGCAAGCCCCATCAAGGTGGTGTCGTCCATGGAGCTGCTCTCTTTACAGAGCGCCGCCATGCGGTAATAGGTATCCTCGCAGCCATTGGCGTGAATGGTAGTCATGGAGGTATGGCCGGTATTGGCGGCTTTAATGGCCTGAAAGCTTTCTTCGCTTTTCATCTCGGCCACCACCAGAAAATCCGGGTGCATGGTAAGTGCCAGTTCCAGCAATTTTACCATGGATACCACCTGTTTCGGATCGTCCGAGTCCTTGGTCAGAAAATGGATCACGTTATTCAGCACCCGCCCGGACCCGTCGCGCTTTACACAGTCAAATTCACGGCAGCCCTTCTCAATCGTGATCAGCCGCTTGTCGTTTGGTATCTGCTCAAGTATCCAGCTCATCAGGGTGGTTTTTCCGGAGGAAGTTGCCCCGGTCATGCACATGGAAACTCCGTAGTTGAAAAAGATGGAGAGCATATCCAGCATTTCTGCGGTGGCTGT
The DNA here is from genome assembly GCA_032090075.1 of Caproiciproducens sp. Lineage (GTDB taxonomy): Bacteria > Bacillota > Clostridia > Oscillospirales > Acutalibacteraceae > Caproiciproducens. The sequence continues at coordinate 2,363 of DAMDEB010000232.1, read as the reverse complement.
GCCGTAGCTCACAAATTCCTCTTTTTTGAGCTTGCGGGGGTTGACGATACGAATAGACACGGAAAGGCCCTTGTCCTCGTCCACAATCTCCGGCGCGGTGGCCGTGATGCGGATTTTGTTGGACAGGTGGCCGATGACATAGGGCTTGGCGTTATCCAGAATCATGCCGGATTTGTGCAGCATCCGCTTGATCACGTCAAGGGCGTGCTGGGGTGAGGTAAAGGACTCCTTGGTGGGAAGCACCTCGCCGTTGGCATAAATGACCTTTACGTCATCCCACTCATTGATGTTGACTTCCTCAATATCATCGCGGTACAGGTATTTGGAAAGGAATGAAAAGCCTGTCATTTCCCCGTACAGCAGTTCCGCAAGCTCATCCTGCTCCAGATCGGCCACGCCGATTTTCTTTTCCTCCAGGTATTTCCGGATGTAGCTGCCGATCAGCGCACGGCTTTTGTCGGGATGATCGTTCAGTACGCCGGAGTAGTTTTTGGTGATGTACTCCTGCACTTCCTTCAAAACCTCGGCAAAGGGGCGCAGGGAAAACTCTACGCCGATTAGCCCTACATTGTTGTGAATGTTTAAGATGTTGTCCAAGTGTCGCCCTCCTTTCGGGCAAGGATGATCTCATACAAACGCTTTGGGCAGACCGGAGCCTTATCGCTTCTCGGTCTGCCCGGCTGGTTCCAGCTTCCGCCCTTATTCGTGTAGCAATATGAAAAGCCGCTTGCCAAAAGGCTTTTACCGCTTTCATCCGCTAAAATATAGGTGATTAACCGCTCGTAGCCTAGAGTTTTTGCCGCACGGCGGCAGGCCCCGTACAGTTTGGAACAGGCGTTTTTCGTGCCATCCGTACAGAGACGCAGGATCTCCACCGTCATGTACTGATCGATGCGCCGGGAGCGCGGCCTGCCCACAATAGCGACCCCGCACAGCCTGCCGTCCTCATAACAGGCAAGAGAAAAGCGGTGCCCCCGCACCGCTCCGTGATGCCTATGGTGTTCCGTCACATAGGCGTTGGCTGCTTTCAACTCAACATGACCGACCGTGAGCATTAGAACTCACCCCGGTTTCTGCCGAAGGGCAGCCGGAATACCGGCCTGCTTTTGGGTTTTCTGTCCGGCTCCGCTCTTGTCTGCTCCGGTTTTGCCGCAGGCGGTGTTTTCTCCTTTTTTGCGGCCTTTTTCGGGGGCGTCTTTTCTTTCGGCTTTTCCGGCTGAAGCCCCAGCAGCTTTTCGATGGCCGCCGTATAAGCGGCGCTTTCCGGCTGGGTCAGCGGCAGGAGCAGCGCCAGTTCGTCGTACTGCAGCTCCAGCTCCGGCGCATAGGGCAGGATGCCGTCCGCACCGCCGTACTGCTGGGCGGCGGCCTCCCAATCCTGTCCGGCTTTGAGATTTCCGATGATCATGCTGTGGGTATCCTTTCGAAACCGGCTGTCCGCCAGCATGGGGCTGTGGGTCATAAAGTAGGACACGCCTCGCAGGTTGGCCGTCCCCAGCTTCAGTACCCTGTCCGCAAACTCAATCCCCACAATGGAGGCGGGGTCTGCTTCCAGAGTGGAGGCGCAGTCGATAATGACGTAATCCGCCAGGTGGCGGAGCAGGACGAAAAAATCCACCGCCTTATCCCTTGTGATTTGCGGGTACATCATCAGGCTTTCCCCGACGCGGTATCCCAAAAAGCTGATGTGTTCGCTTTCCTTCACCGGAACACAGGCGTTCAGAATTGTGGTCTGCGTCAGCGCGGGGGCGGTCAGCAGGCTTCCGAGCGAAGTATCATGCGTTGTGCCGGCCGGCAGGACCGTGGGGATCACCGGCGTAAACGGGTCGCAGAACACGACGATCACATTTTTCTTTTCAGCCGCCAGCGCAAGGGCAAGTTTAAGGGCAGCGGTTGTTTTCCCGCTGCCCGGACTGCCCATGACGGCAATTACCTTGTCTGGCTCCATCGTTCTCCCTCCGTTTCTCAACCCTGCCCAGCAGACCCGGTGTTTTCGGATACGGTGCCGGAGGAACCGGCGGGAGACGATGCTTGTGCGCTACCGCTATTCTGGCTCTCATCGGTGGTTTCCTCACTTTCCGAAGGATAGAGTTTTTCCAGCACCTTTTCCTGTGCGTCCAAAAACTTCTGCGCTGTTTCGGAGCTGCCGCGATATACAAGAGCGGCATGGAGCTTGCCGTTCTGTTCCAGATCGACAAGGAGCCGCGCCTGCTCCGGCGTGGCAAGGACCGTAATCGTGCTGGCAAGCTCCGAATCCTCTGAATCCTTGCTGTCCGTATCCGTCTGCTCCTGTACGTCCTGATCAACACCTTTGCTGTCGGTGGTGGCGATCACTTCCACGTACTGAAGCTCATCCGGTGTCT
>DAMDEB010000231.1:2021-4783 GCA_032090075.1 Caproiciproducens sp. | reverse complement strand
GCCCATGCGCTCCGCTGTTTAAAGTACTGGATGTTATCGTCAATTTAACCCGCTCCATTCCGTTTATTATTCTGCTGGTGGCCATTATACCGTTTACACGGTTAGTTGTCGGAACCACCCTTGGTTCAACGGCGACCATCGTTCCCCTCACGCTATCGGCAGCGCCTTTCATTGCGAGGCTCGTTGAGTCATCTATTAAAGAGGTGGATGTCGGAGTAATCGAGGCAGCGCAGTCTATGGGTGCCTCCTATATGCAGATTGTCTGGAAGGTGATGCTCCCGGAGTCGCGACCGTCTTTAATTGTCGGCAGTGCCATTGCAACCACTACTATTTTGGGCTATTCAGCTATGGCTGGCTTTGTCGGCGGCGGCGGCCTTGGCACAATTGCAATTAATTACGGATACAATCGTTATGAAAATGATATCATGTTTGCCACAGTGGTTTTGCTGGTTATCATTGTCCAAGTGCTGCAAGGAATTGGAATGAAAGCCGCAGGCTTGAGCGACAGAAGAAAATGAGCAGTCGTTTTTTATACGAGCTTGGACTTTACAAAATCAAATTATTTTATAATTAAGAGTCCTATTATATTTAACAGGAGGGTTTATCATGAAAAAAGTTATTGCATTATTATTAGCCGGCGCGCTTTCCCTGGCTGCGTTGGGCGGCTGTGCAAATAAAGCCGTCACAACGTCCACTGCGGCTTCAACAGAAGCATCAGCCGCACAGAGCTCTACCGTTGCGCTCAAGAAGATAGTCATCGGCGCTTCCCCGACGCCACACGCGATTATTCTGAAGGAAGCAGCAAAACTGCTAAAAGAAAAGGGCTATGAACTTCAAGTAAAAGAATTCACGGACTATATCATTCCAAATACAGCGCTTGAAAATAAGGAACTTGATGCCAACTATTTCCAGCATCAGCCTTATCTTGACCAATTTAACAAGGAAAAGGGCACAAACATTGTCTCCGCCGGTTCCATCCATTATGAGCCGTTTGGTATTTACGCGGGCAAAACAAAAGCGCTTGCCGATTTAAAAGACGGTGCTACCATCGCGGTTCCGAACGATACTTCAAACGAAGCAAGAGCGTTGCTTCTTTTACAAGCACAGGGTTTAATCAAAATTAAGGATAATGCGGGCATCACCGCAACACAAAAAGATATCACCGAAAACAAGAAGAACATTAAATTTACAGAAATTGATCCTGCCCAGCTTGTTCGTTCCCTACAGGATGTTGACTTAGCCGTTATTAACGGAAACTACGCTTTGCAGGGCAATTTGAAGGTCTCAGACGCACTTGCGGTTGAAGCTGCGGATTCTCTTGCAGCAACGACTTACGCAAATATCATTGCGGTTCGCAAAGGCGATGAAAACCGCGAAGATATCAAAGCGCTGGTCGACGTGCTTAAAAGCACAGAAATCAAGGACTTCATCACAAAAACCTTTAACGGGGCCGTTGTTCCTGTAAAATAAATATTCATAACCAATATAAATAAAAAACGTCTGTGTAATTATTTACGCAGGCGTTTTTGTATTGAATTCAAATTGGTATTTTGTTACAATATACGCATCTTTTTATTAGGAAGTAAAATTATGAAATGCTACGAAATTGCAAATGATACACTTACGGAAACAGAAAAAGGGTTTGAGCATGCTGTCATCTGCGTTTGTTCACCCGACGAACTGCGCAGTCAGAATTTAAAACTTGCACCGCACACGATTGATGAATGCAGTTGCCCGGGGCCAGCCAAGTTAGAGGCTTACGATGGCTATGACTTTATTTTACTGAATATTATTCATGATAAAATCCAATGCCAAACGCAGCGCATGGGACTTTATATTATGCCTCATAAGATTATTTTTGTGTGTGACCATTCAAATGAGATGCTGCAGGAAGTTTTGGAGGTTTTTTTGGAAATCCAAACTTCAAACTTGACAGCCGCACGGGTGCTCTATGCATTTTTTAACAACCTGACCAATCATGACTCTGAAGAGCTTGAAGCACTGGAAGAAGAGATATCAGATATTGAAGAGCGTGTTCTGAATGGAGAAACTGAAGATTACATCAAAGATATTGTGGCAATGCGAAAAAGGCTGATGTTTTACAAGAAATATTATGAACAGCTTCTCGATGTTGCTGAGAGCATCGAAGAAAATTCCAATGGAATCATGTCGTCCGGTGCACTGCGGTACTTTAAGATGTTTACAGCGCGTGTGGATCGCCTGAATCGTAATATTATTAATCTGCGTGACTACATTACACAGGTGCGTGAGGCCTATCAGTCCCAGGTGGACATCGGATTAAATGCTATCATGAAACTTTTTACCGTGATAACCGCAATTTTTCTCCCATTAACGCTGCTTGCGGGGTGGTACGGGATGAATTTTAAGAATATGCCTGAACTCCAGTGGCAATACGGCTATCCTTATGTAGTCTGCATTTCCATCGCAATTGTAATAGTTTGTGTGATTTATTTTAAAAAGAAAAAAATGCTATAGAATAATTTTCGTTAATGAGTAGATGAAAATCAAGTTCCTCTTGCTGCACCTAAGACCGGTGAATCCACAGATGCTGCAACGATTCTTTCTTGCATCGCTATTTTTGCCTTGGGTACATTCTTAGTGTTTAGGTCGAAGAGAAAAACAAATAAAGAACATTAATACTATGAAATAACAGAAGCAGGCTGCATATGAATTGAAACCTCATGTGTAGTCTGCTTTTTGTAGCTTCGAAAATTGTAGCGGAGGGTATTCTCTACAATAAT
>DAMDEB010000231.1:0-2011 GCA_032090075.1 Caproiciproducens sp. | reverse complement strand
ATAATGTGTACATCTAAGCAATTTGACTAAATTATTATAAAATTTTAAAAAAATATTGACAAATGATATTGAACATTCTATAATAAATTTACATTCAGAAAGCGGTTTCAAAAAATATAACCTGTGGAACTAAGATAAAAGATTTTTGATAAAGTGCGGTGATAAGGTGGCTCGAATTAGTGAAGTGGCAAAAATGGCGGGGGTTTCGCCTGCGACCGTATCACGGGTAATGAACGGTACAGCAAGAGTGAATAAAGAAAAAACGAAGCGCGTTTTGGATGCTATTAAGGAAACCGGTTTCAAACCAAATGAAATTGCACGTTCTCTTTACAAAAAATCTTCAAGAATAATCGGCTACATAGTGCCAAATCTTTTGAACCTGTTTTTAATTGAAATAGGCCGCGCGATTGAAGATGAGGCGTTTCAAAATGGGTATAAGGTGATTTTTTGCAATTCCGACGAAAAGCCAGAGAAAGAAGCGGCTTACATCAATATGCTTACCGCTATGAATGCGGATGGAATTGTTATTTCTACCATTGGAAATGATCCGGACGAGGAAATGCGCAACTGCGCGCTGCCGATTGTGGTTCTGGATAAATGCGGGAATGCATCATTTACAGCTTCCGTTCAGGCGGATAACTATACAGGGGGACGTTTGGCGGCGGAGCATCTGATTGCCTGCGGCTGCCAGCATATCGTCCAGATGCATGGGTCGCAGGAGTTTTCCAATGCCAGACGTCGTTTTCATGGCTATTCGGATGTATGTAAAGAGCACAATATTGAACCGCAGTATATTGAGAGCAGTTATGATTACAGCGGAGGAATTGTCCGTTCAAGGGAACTTTTGGAGCGCTTTCCAAAAGTGGACGGAATTTTAGCAGTAAGCGATATGGTTGCACTTTCTCTTTATAGGGTGCTCCATGAAACGGGAAGACGCGTACCTGACGATATCATGATAGTAGGGTATGATAATTTGGAACTGAGTTCGTTGATGACACCGTCACTTACCACAGTTGCACAGCCGATGGAAGAAATTGGGAGAATGTCGGCAAAGATAATTATAGACATGGTGGAGAACAATAAACTTGAACAGCGTGAAATTATTTTGCCCGTTTCTCTTAAAATAAGGGAGACGACTATAATATAGTATCGAAAGCAGCATACCTGAATTTTTTAATTTCAGTTTGCTGAAATCTTTCAGCGAGAATGTCAGTGTGCTTTTCACTGAAGAAATGAAGGGAATAATAATGAAAAGAGTTTTCTTGATTGTGCTTGACAGTTTCGGTATCGGTGAAGAACCTGATGCCGCCGAATATGGCGACGAAGGCAGCAATACGATAGCTGCAGCCGCAAGAAGTAAGTACTTCAATATGCCCAATATGCACAAGCTTGGGCTGTTTAATATCGATGGCGTGACCTGCAGGCCAAAGGAAGAACATCCCACGGGCGCTTTTGCCCGTATGAGGGAAATCTCCAAAGGTAAGGATACAACAATCGGCCATTGGGAAATTGCCGGTATTAATTCGACTAAACCTCTGCCTACCTACCCAAATGGTTTCCCGGATGACGTGATACATGAGTTTGAGCAAAAAACGGGCCGCAAAGTGATTTGCAACAAACCTTACTCCGGTACCGACGTTATTATGGACTATGGCAAGGAACATGCGGAAACCGGCGCGTTGATTGTTTACACCTCGGCAGACAGCGTTTTTCAAATTGCAGCGAATGAGGCAATTGTTCCAATTGATGAACTGTACCGCTATTGCCAAATTGCGAGGGATTTGCTTGTCGGAAAGCACGGCGTAGGCAGGGTCATTGCAAGGCCGTTTGTCGGCACCTATCCGGACTTTACTCGCACGACGAACCGCCACGATTTTTCGCTTCTGCCACCAAAGATTACAATGCTTGATCAGCTTTCGGAGAATAAATACGATGTGATTGCCGTTGGCAAGATTAATGATATTTTTGCGGGCAAGGGCGTCGGAAAATTCATGAGAACCAAAGGAAACGC
>DAMDEB010000230.1:3959-4830 GCA_032090075.1 Caproiciproducens sp. | reverse complement strand
AATTCGTGAGTTGCATCCTTAGGATGTGACGTCATAAAGCGGATTCGGTAGTCGCCGTCAACTGCGTCCAGCATTTTGAGCAGTTCGGAAAACGAAATGGGTTTATCCAAACTTTTGCCGTAGGAATTGACGTTCTGCCCAAGCAAGGTAATGTCTTTGTAGCCCGCCTTGACAAGACTTTTGAATTCTTCAAGAATCGCATCCGGTGTGCGGCTGCGCTCCCTGCCTCTAACATACGGCACTACACAGTATGAGCAAAAATTATCGCATCCATACATAACCGTGAGCCATGCTTTAATGTCCCCGTCACGGTGAATCGGCAGACCCTCGACAATCTGCTTGTCTTCACTGTCGTCACCGCGTTCAAAGACACGGTGGCCATCGGTAATTGTGGTGAACAAAAGCTCCGGCAGCCTGTGAATGACATGAGTTCCGAAAACCAGATTGACAAACGGGAAGCTCTTTCGAATACGTTCCGCGACATGCTCCTGCTCCATCATGCAGCCGCAAAGAGCGATAATAAGCGATGGATTGCGCTGTTTCACATTTTTCAGCGCGCCCACATTGCCAAACACCCTGTCTTCCGCGTGCTCACGTACAGCGCAGGTATTAAAGATAATCAAATCCGCTTCGTCTTCATTATCGGTAAAGGAAAATCCCATTTCCTCAAGCTGGCCTTTTATTTTTTCTCCGTCGGCAACATTCTGCTGACAACCGTAGGTATGAACAAGCGCCATCGGTACCGGGCCACGCGCTCGAACAGCCATTATTTGTGCAATATCGCTGATGTAATCAGCCTGCGGGCGCACCGGCGGCGCCAAATGAATCGGGGATTTATCTGCCAAAAGGATATACCTCCCATATTGTATGG
>DAMDEB010000230.1:2230-3949 GCA_032090075.1 Caproiciproducens sp. | reverse complement strand
GATATTATACCATGTTGTGTATTACACTTCAAGAAAAAACGCAGAAAAGCCCCGGCACAGCAAACCGGGGCGTCATTCTTCCACATTGGCATTTAATTGTAAAAATCAAGATTGATAATTGCGTTTGTAGTCGAAGCTGTCAGCTTCTTACTGCCGCCCGAACGGTCGTGAAGATTGCTGATTGCATTGGTCGTGTGTGTTTCAATTGTATAGTCCGATTGAGCCCCGTCGATTGTACCGCTAATGATTGCGTTTTGTGTTTTCAGTGAGATTTCCTGTGCTGAAATATGATCAAGCGAAATCTTACCGTTTTGCGTTTCTGCTGAAAGCTGATTGCCTGCGGCAATGTTTTTCAGTGTGATGGCGGCGTTTTGTGTTTCCATCGTAATATTTTTAGCGTCCACTTTTTCCATTTTAATCACAGAATTGGTAGTTTTACAGCTTAAATCCCCAAATTCTGAGAAATCCGAAATCTGTATCACGCTGTTAGTCGTGCTGATAGAAAGGTTTTTCGCATAGTTCTTGGGTACGTATACTACAATTTTAGCAATGTCATGATTGCCCCAATCAAAGTTAAAAGAAAAGGAACCATGTAGATGACTTTAATTTACCAAGGTTACCGTGCCATTTTCGTTGGTAACGGAATAATCCTCATCTTTGTCTTCCGTATAGCTGAGCTTGATATCATCAGAATCCGCAGCAATGACTGTAATCTCTTTATTTTCCGCCTCAATACGAATGCTGCTGATGCCGGCTTCCGGTGAAGTGAACACCTTATTTCCAGCCGTGATTTCCTGTGCCGAAGCTGTGACGCTGTTTGCTACCTTGTTACCCTGGAAAGTAGCAATCCCCAAAATTCCCACCGTAAACATAGCGACAAAAACCACTCCAAAAACAGAAGCAAGTACAATGCCGACAATTTTCCCAACATTGACTGGCTTTCGGTTCGGATTTTCCATCAATATTTTTTGTGCAAGCAAGTTCACGTCTCCCAGCTCCGCGACAGCCTGTGCTTCAGATACTCCACTCTCGATTTTATCCTGAATAATCTCACGGTAAAAATCAATGATTGTGTTTCTCTCGTTATCCGGTAAAGATTTGATCCGTCTTCTCAGTCTTTTCAAATACAGTTCTGAATTCATAATGATTGATTCGCCTCCTGCATAATAAATTTATTGATTCGTTCCAACTCGTTCCACTCCTCAAAAAAATCATTGATTCTATGCTTGCCAAGGGCAGTAATACGATAATATTTTCTAAGACGGCCATTGTGTTCCATTGAGTAGGTTGAAAGGCAGCCTCCCGCCTCAAGTCGCTTTAAAATCGGATAGAGGGTAGATTCGGAAATTTCGATACAGATTGAAACGTCTTTAATAATCTGATAACCGTAAGAGTCTTTCTTGTTTATCACAGCCAAGACACATACGTCAAGCAACCCCTTCTTAATTTGTATATCCAATCGTGATACCTCCCATCGAATTATATTATATATAGCATAGTATACTTTGTCAATAATTTATAAAAATATAATTCCTGTAATCCGTTAAAATAAAAGAAATACCGCCAGGAAAAGAGTTTTCTTTTCCACGACGGCAAATTTAATCAATAAATATAAATTCAAACAAGCTATTTTGCTTTGTACATCCACGGAATGGTATGCCATACGGTGATACGGCGCCTGAGCGCCAAGTCGGTCTGCTTGCCGGTAATTAGGAACTT
>DAMDEB010000230.1:0-2220 GCA_032090075.1 Caproiciproducens sp. | reverse complement strand
ATAGCCACGAATTGAGCTGTAACCCATACCTTCTTTTAATAAAACATCCACCCCGTCCATAACCGTAAGAGGCAATTTTTCACGTTCGAAAAGCTGTATCAGCTCCGTGTCATCACGATGGCTTGTTTTGATGATATCTGCAATGCGAAGCATCGCGTCCGTATGCTGAAAAATATTTTTACCAACCGGCTTTTGCTTTCCGCGCTTCAGTTCATAAACATTATCACGCTTTATAATAACCGGTGACTGGGCAATAACGTCTGCTGACAATAGGCAGCGAAAAACAAATTCCTCCGCATAGCCATGGCTGCATGCGTCAAAAAAGTGAATCTGCTTTCCGACAATAAATTTGCGCCTTAACAAAATAGCAGAAATATCGATGTGAATGTTATCTTTTAATATGCTTTTAATGTATTGGCTACCGGTTCCCTGCCGAACTGTTTTACTAACCAAGCGCCGTTCCGAAGCGCGGGATTCTTCTTCGCTGACGCAGCCGAAAACAAAGTCAGCCGATGTGCGTGCAGCCGTATCCAAATAACCCTGGATAAAATCACGATAGAGCCTGCGTGCAAAGATAAAGGTGATATAATTACCGCCGGCCTTTTGAATTCCCGTATTTAAAGCGGCAGCAACCGTGCTATCCCCGTTTTGAATCACAAATCCGCGGAGCTTCAGTTCCTTAATCAGCTGAACGGCCTCCAGTACGGTCTGATCAGCGGAACCCATGTCCACGACGATCAACTCAACTTCAACTCCGTTGGCCTGAGCAGCAACAGAGCGTAAAATCCCAGAAATTTGCTGTTCAATATTGCGAACAGGAATAATAATGGAAAGCTCAGTTAACTGCATAACCGCCACCGCCTCTACATCATAAATGTACTCTTATTATATCAATATTACATACAATATGGAAGACTAAAACTAACACATAACAATTCATGTTATTCAAATTCTTTTGTATGTTTTAACTTGATAAGAAATAGGCCCCGCTGTGCAAAAAATAATGAGCACAGCGAGGCCTATTTTATTTACTGTTATGCGTGAACCGTTTCAGTTAGTGCCTTTTGTTTTTTTTCAATTTCTTTTGTTTTGGCTGTTTGAATATTTTTCTTTCTAAAAAACGAGAATAAGATTGTAGCTGCGGAGAATACAATGAAAATCCAGAGCAGCACTTGAGCGTTTTTCCAAACATTTGCTTGGTTACCGCCGCTGATCACTTCTCTTAGAAGCTCAACCGTATAGGTCATCGGCATAAACCGATAGAGCTTATTAAAGATATCCGGAACAGTTTCCATTGGGAAAGTTCCGCCGCACGATGTAAGTTGTAAAATAAGGAATATAATTGTTAAGAACTTTCCAATATCACCCAAATACACGATAAGGAATTGAACAATTGAGATAAATACCATTGAACCCAACAAAATTGCCAAATAATATTCCAGCTGATTATTCACGTGCAGTCCGAGGCTGTTTTGCAGCACAGCAGCCAACAGTAAAGATTGCGCAATGCCGATTGCATAAAAAGCGGCAATCCGTACGAATACAGATTCAGTGCCTTTTGAAAGCTTTTTGATGCGCTTGCTTGGATCAAGATAGATGCCAATCAGCATCATCAGCGCACCGACCCACATGGAAAGTGAAAGAAAATACGGTGCGAATGCTGTGCCATAGTTTGGGACTGCATCATAGGGCTGGGACACGATACTAACCGACTTGCCCGAATACTTATCGAGTCCCTGCGTCGCTTTGAGATCTGTTTTTGTTTCCGCAATTTTATCTGTGAGCGCTTTTTGGGCTGTACTGATACCGTCATCCAACTTCACAGTACCGTTCTTTGCGTCACCAATTCCAGCCTGAAGTGTTTTTGAACCCGCATAAAGCTTTGAGGAACCGTTACTTAACTGGGCAAGTGCATCATCAAGCTGTTTGACTCCGGCCTGCAGTTCAGCCAATTGCGCCGTATTGGACACTAAAGTTCCGGTGCCGCCCGCAACCTGTTTTCCTCCGGCTGAAAGCTGATCAAGCGCAACCTTCAACTGCGTAATTCCTTTTTGCAATTCCGCTACCTTTGCACTGCCGGCAACAAGTTGGTCTGCACCGTCACTTAGCGTGGAGGCACCGTCCGCAAGGTCAGATGCACCGCCGTGAACCGAAGAGGCTCCGCTTGCGACGCTGGAAGCACCGCCGATCAGGCTTGCACCCGATTGAGCAAACTTTGCA
>DAMDEB010000229.1:3915-4866 GCA_032090075.1 Caproiciproducens sp. | reverse complement strand
TCAATCCATTTGATTACAGGCTTGGAGATCTGATTCAGTTGGACAGGGATATTAAGGACAGGCATTTAACCCCTTACGTTCTTACGGCTGAAAACTGTGCGTACCCTGTTAACCTGGCAACATCTAATATCACCACTTGGGAATCAACCCTGAGATATTATCAGAGGCTTATTGATACGGCTCAGTTCCTCGAGTGTCCGCATGTACAGGTGTGTCCGGGATCCAGCTATTTTGACAGCAATGCACAGGCAGGCTGGGATCGACAGATTGATGCTTTTCAGATGTTGACCGAATACGCAAAGAGAAAGGGTGTGACCATTTTTCTTGAAACCTGCAAAGCAACGACAACGAATCTGATTGTGACAAGCAAGCAGCTTAGTCGTTTTATCCATGAAGTCGGTGCGGAAAATCTAATTGGACTTTCCGATACGGATCAGATGGCTGTTGCCGGGGAAGATATTAATGATTACATGGATAACCTCGGGGAAAAATATGGATTTGTACACTTCAGTGATGCCAACCACACAATCCCTGGAACCGGCGGTTTGCCGATGAAGGCATATTACGACACGTTGGTACAGCGAGGCTACAATGGATGGTGTTCATGTGAACTGTGCAGCAGAGATTATTATCTGGATCCGGATAAGGCCACAGACGTTTATATTGATTTTATCAAAAATGTATTAGGTGTATAATTATGAATTAAACCTAGACAAACCGTTATCAATGGCTCTAAACAGTAGCCCATTAAGTCTGAGCGGCCTGTTGTTGATAATTTCGAAGTACCAATAAATGGATAATCTTAGCGTATAATTGCACCATACCTTGTTTAAAAGTAACCTGCATTTGACAAATAGAAATATCAAAATAAAACTCTGTAACGAAAATGCTTTACCGTTGCAGGGTTTTTTATTTGTAGTCTCCCCTTTGCTTGAACTTCGCAGTTTGTTT
>DAMDEB010000229.1:1469-3905 GCA_032090075.1 Caproiciproducens sp. | reverse complement strand
ATATTGATGGAAAAAGTTTTTTTTGCATACGAAGATGCTGCTAAAAGTGGTAATTCTATTAACGTTGATGCTATAGTAAAAACTAAAGAGCTGACCAAATCGTCTCGTAAATACGAAATCAAAACCTGGGAAGATTTAAAAATAAACGGTCGAATATTAATAAAAACAATTTTTGAAGCTATTGATAATTGTGATATTTTTGCGTGTGATTTTACATATTTGAATCTCAATGTTTTCTTTGAATTAGGCTATGCAATATCAAAAAACAAAAAACTATGCCTCCTAATTAACCCCAGTATTTCTGATGCTGATACTCAGTACAGCAAAATAGATGTACTAAAGGCTATTGGATATTCTATTTTTTCAAATGGCCAAGAGATTATCGAAAGTCTTAATAAACTTCCTGAGAGCCCAAAGCTATTAGAAGATTTGGCAATAAGCAGTCCTTCTAATAAAAGGGATATATTTTACATTCAAGGTTCTGCCTCTAATAATTCTGTATGAATTTAGAATAATAAGTAAGAGGTGATATAGATGGCCGTTGCTCATAAAAGCACTATTATCTTCGATTTTGTATATATCCCAGTCTCCCTTTATACTGCGGTCAAAGATAACGATATCCATTTTACGCAGCTTCATAAAACTACAAAAGAGCGCATTCAGTACAAGAAAACCTGCCCGCATTGTGGAAGCGAGGTCCAACCAGAGGATATTGTTAAGGGCTATCAGTACGGCAAAGATCGCTATGTAGTAATCACAGAGGATGATATTGAACGAATAAAAACGGAAAAAGATAAGTCAATCCAGATATTGCAAACTACTGACTTGTCCAGCATCAACCCAATTTACTTTAATAAGACATATAATGCCGTGCCGGATGTAGGCAGCGAGCGGGCGTTCGGACTGCTTAGATTGGCTTTGCTTGAAGAAGGTAAAGTCGCCATAGCCAAAACAGTTCTGGGCGCAAATGAAACTATGATGGCTATTATACCGACCGCAACAGGAATACTAATCAACACGCTTTACTATGTTGATGAAGTGAAAGAATTGCCTGTTGGCTATGCGAAAGCGGGCGTGCATCCCGAAGAATTAATGATGGCTAAGACCTTAATACGCTCAATGGACGCACCATATGAGCCTGAACTTTATCATGATGAGTATCAGTTACGGCTTAAAGAACTAATCGATGCTAAAATCGACGGTGAGCAAGTCTTTATTACCGATGAGAATGCTCCTCGCGTAATCAATCTCATGGAAGCATTGGAAAAGAGTGTAGAAAATCGGAAGCTGGACCATCTTCGCAACAATTAAAATACGCCTATGCGCACGGAGTAAATCCCGTCCACATAGGCGTATTTTATAGCCTGTTTAAAAGTTCTCTTTTTTTGCCGGTATATTCTTCATCCGTGAGAATACCTTTTTCATGTAATGATGCAATTTTTTCTAATAAGACAATAATCTCATCAGAATCAGTAGTCAGCGGTTTTGTGCCATTTGAGTCGAATCTAGGCACTGGAGAGCCTTTGTTTTCGGCTTCTTGCGTTTGAGTATCATCCCAACCAAGAAGCTGTGCCGGTGTCAATTGCAGTGCGGAAGCTAACTTAACAATTTTATCCTGCCGTATGTTTTTTATCTGTCCGCTTTCATATCGTTGAACTGTAGCCTCTGAGACACCTATTTTCTTGGCAATATCAAGAAGTGTCAGATCCAGTTCATCACGCCTTTTCTTAATAATCTCAGGCATTCCCATGTTCTCACCATCCCTATCGTTATGACTAATATTAACATATACGGTTCGATTAATGCAAGAGAAAGATTTGTAATACGATAGATTACCTATATTTACATTTGACATAGAGCCTGTTTTTATTGTATAACTTACTTATAACGCAAGATATTATTGACAAAAATGACCCGATGGATAAGGAACTTAACAGAGAAAAATCAACGGTGTCATAATGTTCTGCATCGCAACATAATGCTTTCGTTAAAAAAATTGCAAAAAACGCAATAATATTGCATAAGTTGCAATACAAGGAGTAATTATGAAAAACCGGTTTAATTACACTCGAGACGGGGGGAGAGTCATGCCAGACCATAACTTCATCAAAAAGATTGCTTGCCCTTGGTGTGGCAGGGGAGAAACGCTTGGTACAGCGGAAGCACAAGGCATTGTCTCGTTGGCTTGTCCGAAGTGCGGTCGCTATTACATAGCGGATTTCAGCAAATGCAAAAGCATGAAATCAAACGCAGTACGGAAAGCAGTTGTATGCAACAAAATATGAAAATTACTGACTGAGCCATCGGGGCCATAAGAGCCACCACTGGGCCGGAGTAAAGCTGGAACGAAAGAATCCAGCCTTATTCCGGCCCAGTTTTTTTATTTATTTGGTTTTATAAAAAAGTTTTTTAAACTGGCAAAGAACCTGCCTATTT
>DAMDEB010000229.1:0-1459 GCA_032090075.1 Caproiciproducens sp. | reverse complement strand
AACCGTTACTATTTTAATTACAGAGCGAAGAGGAGGTGAGAAAGCGTGAGTTCAGGTGAAAGACGAAGAGAACTTCTGGAATTCTTGTGCCGGAAACGGCAGAAAACAATGAAGAATCTTGCGGAAGAGTTCGGAGTCAGCATCCGTACTATACGGGATGATATTACAGAACTCACGCTTTCTTATCCAATTACAACTGTTCGAGGTCGTTACGGTGGTGGGGTCAAGGTTGAGGATTGGTACCACCTCAACCGAAAAAACCTGAATCCGATGCAGCTAGATTTGCTGAAACGGATAGCACCTACACTTGAGGGCAGCGATCTTGCAACCATGAACAGTATCATCTCTGAATTTGCTCCGTACTGATATTAAGGAGGACGACTCTCTATGAGCAACATTTATCTAACTCTGGCGGAAGAGTTTGAAAAGATTGCCGCCGGATACCGTACATTGGCAACTGATTCCGGCATTGAAAAGATTGTTCCGGGACAGGCCCCTATTGTGGGAACACCAGAAACAAAGGCAGAAAAACTATCTATTACCCTTGAACAGGTTCGTACCGTACTCGCAGAAAAAAGCCAGTCCGGCAAAACCGCTGAGGTTCGTGCTTTGCTTCAAAAGTTTGGAGCAGCCAAACTCAGTGAAATTGAATCGGACAAATATTCGGAACTTCTGAAAGCTGCGGAGGAGTTATAAATGGGACACGCCATTCTTTCCGCATCCGGATCGCACAGATGGCTCAACTGTACGCCGTCTGCCAGATTGGAACAATCCTATGCGGATCACGAATCCGAAGCCGCCGCCGAAGGCACTGCGGCACATGCGCTCTGCGAACACAAATTGCGGAAACTGTTGAAAATGCGCTCAAAAAAGCCCATTTCCCAATATGACTGTGATGAGATGGATACCTACACCGATGACTATGTTGCTTTTGTCAGCGAGACATTGGCCCAGGCGAAAATTCACTGCAAAGACCCCCTCATCCTCATTGAACAACATCTGGACTTTTCCTGCTATGTGCCGCACGGATTCGGTACGGGTGATGCAATCATTGTTGGTGACGGCACGTTACATATCATTGATTTCAAATACGGTCAGGGCATTTTGGTGGACGCTGAGGATAATCCGCAGATGAAGCTGTACGCGATAGGCGCATTAGAATTGTTCGACAGCCTGTATGATATCACTGATATTTCCATGACTATTTTCCAGCCCCGCCGTGAAAATGTCAGTACATGGACGATTTCGGTCGATGTGCTCAAAGAGTGGACGGAAAATATTCTGAAGCCCACCGCCTTGCTTGCTTACAACGGCGAAGGCGAGTTCTGTCCCGGTGAATGGTGTACTTTCTGCAAGGCAAACGTGAAGTGCCGTGCCAGAGCGGAAGCAAAGCTGAAGCTGGCTAATAAGGAGTTTGCGCTGCCGCCGGTTCTCACGGATGAAGAAATTGAAGAGATAC
>DAMDEB010000228.1:4390-4881 GCA_032090075.1 Caproiciproducens sp. | reverse complement strand
AAGTGTGGAGAATTTTTGTCACTGTATGATTGACCGTTTTTCCGCATCCATAAACCACAGGGAGGAAAGAGAATGCAAAAACGTATCAGTAACCTGCCTTTTAGCGGTACTCCCGAGCAGAGAAAAAAGCTCGATGAGATCATTGAAAGGAACAAAAGCTTAAAAGGCGCAATTTTGCCTGTATTGCAGGAGGCTCAGGATGTCTACGGATATCTTCCTGCTGAAGTGCAGAGTATCATCGCGGACGGATTAGGCGTGCCACTGGAGGAAGTGTTTGGCGTTTCCACCTTCTATTCCCAGTTCTCGCTAACACCGAAAGGAAAATACAATGTATCTATCTGCCTCGGTACGGCCTGTTACGTAAAAGGCGCCGCCGCAGTTTTGGATAAATTGACTTCTGCTTTGGGAATTCAACCCGAGGAATGCACCCCCGACGGAAAATTTTCGCTGACCGCCTGCCGCTGCGTAGGAGCCTGCGGCTTAGCACCCGT
>DAMDEB010000228.1:3803-4380 GCA_032090075.1 Caproiciproducens sp. | reverse complement strand
GCTGACTGTAAACGGCGATGTTTATGGCCGTATGACCCCGGAAGAAGTTCCTAATGTTTTGGCAAAATACGAGTAATGCGTGAACTTTCTTTAAATGTGATGGATATCGTGCAGAATTCGATTTCTGCGGGTGCAAAGCTCGTGGGAATTGATGTTTACGAGGACGCAAACAGTCTGATCATCAAAATCGCGGACAATGGCTGCGGAATGACCGCCGAACAGACGGCTCATGTAACGGACCCGTTTTTCACCACGCGCACCACGCGCAAGGTAGGACTTGGTATTCCGCTATTTAAAATGGAAGCCGAGATGACGGGCGGAAGCCTCGCAATCGAATCAGAAAAAGGAGCCGGTACGGTGGTAACGGCAAGGTTCATACCATCCCATGTGGATATGATTCCGCTTGGGGATATCAACTCGACTGTACTGCTGCTCATTACCTGTAATGAAGACAGGGATTTTACGTTCCGTCACTGTGTTGACTCACGCGAATTTACCCTTGACACACGCGAACTTCGTGCTGTGTTAGGCGATGAGGTAAGGCTTAGCTCACCGGATGTGATCGAGTGGATAAAGG
>DAMDEB010000228.1:0-3793 GCA_032090075.1 Caproiciproducens sp. | reverse complement strand
CCTCAGTGAACAAACTCAAATTATAAAGGAGGAATCATCAGATGAAGTCTTTAGCGGAACTTCAGGAGATTAGAGATAGAACCCGCAATCAGGTCATTCTTCGTGAGAATAACGACAACGCAATCCGCGTCTTGGTCGGCATGGCTACCTGCGGAATCGCCGCGGGCGCGCGCCCTGTTCTTGCCACCATGGTGGACGAAGTCGCGAAGCGCGGCCTTGCCAATGTGACCGTCACCCAGACGGGCTGCATCGGTATTTGCCAGTTTGAGCCGGTCGTTGAGATTGTGACCCCGGGGCAGGAAAAAATTACTTATGTTCATATGACGCCCGAAAAGGCGATTCGTGTGGTTAATGACCACTTGGTAAACGGCAGCGTGGTAACAGAGTATACCATAGGTGCCAATTCAAAATAAGGAGGCAGAAGCATGTATCGTTCCAACGTACTGGTCTGCGGCGGTACCGGTTGTACCTCCTCAAACAGTGAGCTTATCATTTCAAGGCTTCACGAGGAAATTGCAGCCCGTGGCCTTGAAAAAGAGGTCAATGTAATCCGCACGGGCTGTTTTGGCCTTTGTGCGCTCGGACCAATTATGATCGTGTACCCGGAGGGGTCTTTTTACAGCAGGGTAACGCCGGAGGATATTCCGGAGATCGTTGAAGAACACCTCTTGAAGGGCAGAATTGTCAGACGTCTTCTGTACCAGGAGACAATTGTTGACGAAAACACCATCAAGTCGCTGAACCATACTCCCTTTTATGAAAAACAATACCGTGTTGCGCTTCGCAACTGCGGTGTGATTAATCCGGAGAGCATCGACGAATACATAGCGGTCGACGGTTATACCGCACTCGGCAAGGTTCTGACCGAAATGACACCGGAAGAAGTCATCGATGTAATCAAAAAATCCGGACTGCGCGGCAGAGGCGGCGCGGGCTTCCCGACAGGGCTGAAGTGGAGCTTTGCGGCGAAGAATCAGGCCGACCAGAAATATGTTTGCTGCAACGCCGATGAAGGCGACCCGGGCGCGTTTATGGACCGTTCAGTTCTTGAAGGTGACCCGCACGCGGTGTTGGAAGCCATGGCTATCGCGGGTTACGCAATCGGCTCCACACAAGGCTACATCTATGTTCGTGCGGAGTATCCAATCGCTGTAAAGCGCCTGCAGATTGCACTTGATCAGGCCAGAGAATACGGCCTTTTGGGTAAAAATATCTTTAATACCGGTTTTGATTTCGACATCGGTCTGCGTTTGGGCGCCGGTGCGTTTGTATGCGGCGAAGAAACCGCACTGATGACCTCTATTGAGGGCAAACGCGGTGAACCAAGGCCGCGCCCGCCGTTCCCTGCACTGAAAGGGTTGTTCCAAAAGCCAACCATTTTAAACAATGTTGAAACCTATGCGAATATTACCCAAATTATTCTGAACGGTGCGGACTGGTTCGCTTCCATGGGCACCGAAAAGTCCAAGGGTACCAAGGTGTTCGCTTTGGGCGGAAAAATTGAGCACACCGGCCTTGTTGAGGTGCCGATGGGTACCACGCTGCGCGAAATCGTGGAAGAAATCGGCGGCGGCGTTCCGGACGGGCATACATTTAAGGCGGCGCAAACCGGCGGACCTTCCGGTGGATGTATCCCCGCTTCACAGCTCGATATCAAAATGGATTTTGATAATCTGATTGAAATCGGCGCAATGATGGGTTCGGGCGGACTGATTGTCATGGATGATACGACCTGCATGGTCGATATTGCCAAATTCTTCCTTGAGTTTACCGTGGATGAATCCTGCGGAAAATGCACCCCGTGCCGAATCGGCACAAGGCGCCTGCTCGAAACATTGGAAAAAATTACGAACGGAAACGGAACAATGGAAGACCTTGACCGTTTGGAGGAACTTTGCTACTATCTGAAAGAGAACTCCCTTTGCGCTTTGGGTCAGACGGCGCCGAATCCGGTGCTTTCAACCCTTCACTATTTCCGTGACGAGTATCTTGCCCACGTTGTCGAGCACCGCTGCCCGGCCGGGGTGTGCAAGGCGCTCACAAACTATTATATTTTGGAGGACAAATGCCGCGGCTGCACGCTTTGTGCCCGCAACTGCCCGGCTGACGCAATCACCGGCAGCGTAAAGGTTCCTCATGTAATCAATACAGCCAAATGCATTAAATGCGGTGCTTGCATGGAGAAATGCAAGTTCAACGCAATTGTAAAGAGATAGAAAGGTGTGTGCCATAATGGGAAACGTTAATATTAAAATAAACGGCATGCCCCTGTCCGTGCCGGGTGATTCCACCATTTTAGAAGCGGCCAGAATTGCCGGAATCGATATTCCAACCCTTTGTTACCTGAAGGGGATTAATGAAATCGGCGCCTGCCGTATGTGTGTGGTAGAAGTAAAGGGCGCGCGCTCTTTGGTTGCTTCCTGCATTTATCCGGTCAACGAGGGCATGGAGGTTCAGACCAATACGCCTAAAATCCAGAAGTCAAGAAAAATGACGCTTGAAATGCTTCTTTCAGTGCATAATCAAGACTGCCTTGCCTGTAAGCGAAGCGGAAGCTGCGAATTCCAAACGCTGTGTTACGAAATGGGCGTTGAGCAAACCGGACGTTTTGAAGGGAAAAAGCCTGATTCCACAAAGGATGAATCTTCCCTGCATTTAATCCGCGATAATTCCAAGTGTATTCTCTGCCGCCGCTGCGTGGCAGCCTGTGCGGACCAGCATGTTGCTGTGATTGGCCCGAACAGCCGTGGATTTGATACGCATATTTCCTGCTCGTTTGAGCGCCCGCTCAACGATGTACCCTGCGTTTCCTGCGGCCAGTGCATCGTAAGCTGCCCGACCGGCGCTTTAGCCGAGCGTGACCAGTGTGACGAAGTGATGGCGGAAATCAACGACCCTGAAAAGTATGTAGTCGTGCAAACGGCTCCGGCAATTCGCGCCACACTCGGCGAGTGCTTTGGTCTGCCGATTGGCACCAATGTAAAAGGCAAAATGGTCGCGGCGCTGCGCCGCCTTGGCTTTGATAAAGTATTCGACACCGATTTCGGCGCCGACCTCACCATCATTGAGGAAGCCAACGAACTCCTTGACCGTGTGAAGAACGGCGGCGCGCTGCCGCTGATTACCTCCTGTTCACCGGGCTGGGTCAAGTTCTGCGAGTATTATTATCCGGAACTGCTGCCGAATGTTTCTTCCTGCAAATCACCGCAGCAGATGACCGGCGCCATGATTAAGACGTATTACGCGCAAAAGAACAACATTGACCCCAAAAACATCGTTGTTGTCAGCGTGATGCCATGCACAGCTAAAAAGTTTGAAGTAAAACGCGAAGACCAGAACGCGGCCGGTAAGGACATTGAAGATGTTGATATTGCGATTACTACCCGCGAACTTTCCCGCCTGATTAATATGGCGCATATCAACTTTAACCGCCTGCCGGACGAGGATTTTGACCCAGCTTTGGGCGTTTCCACCGGTGCCGCGGCCATTTTCGGCGCGACCGGCGGCGTAATGGAGGCCGCGTTAAGAACAGCGGCTGAAACCCTTGAGGGTAGGAGCCTTGATTCCATCGAGTACACAGATGTTCGCGGAACAGAAGGAATTAAAGAGGCAGTCTATCATGTTGGCGGTATGGACGTAAAGGTTGCCGCTATCAGTGGATTGAACAATGCCAACGAAATTCTTTCTAAAGTGAAAAATGGCGAGGGTGGCTATCACTTTATTGAAATCATGTGCTGCCCGGGCGGCTGCGTCAACGGCGGCGGCCAGCCGATTCAGCCGGCAACGGTTCGTA
>DAMDEB010000227.1:0-4887 GCA_032090075.1 Caproiciproducens sp. | reverse complement strand
ATTATCCTACGATGGGAGGCTTTTTGGCAATGTCCGTTTTTACTGGTTCAGTTCACTGCGGCAGGGGGTACTTTTATATTTATAAAAATTTTAATGAATTTTGTCAAATGTCTCGCCGATGCTGCCGTTAATCAGCAGGTCGGCTGCTTGATCCCTTGGCGTACCGGAACGGTTGATTACAACAAGTTTATTACCGCTGTAATAATCAATCAGGCTCGCAGCGGGATAAACCGCAAGCGAGGTTCCGCCGATGATCAGCATATCCGCCCGTCGGATTTCTTCAACTGCGCCGCTGAGTGTGCGCTGATTGAGACCCTCTTCGTACAAAACGACATCGGGCTTGATGGTTCCGCCGCAGGAGCACTTTGGAACACCTGTACTATTCAGCATAAACGCTGCGTCATAAAGCTTGTTGCAGCGTTGGCAGTAGTTACGGTGAACCGAACCGTGCAGTTCAAAAACATTTTTGCTGCCCGCTTTCTGATGCAGTCCGTCAATATTCTGGGTAACAACCGCAGTCAGTTGGCCCATTTTTTCCAGCTCGGCCAGCTTTTTGTGCGCGGCGTTTGGCTCTGCATCGAGATAAAGCATTTTGGCGCGGTAAAAGTCAAAGAACTCCGCTGTGTGTGCCTCATAAAAACTATGGCTCAGCATCACCTCCGGCGGATATTGGTAGTGCTGGTGATAAAGGCCGTCAACACTGCGGAAATCCGGAATTCCGCTTTCGGTCGAAACGCCCGCCCCGCCAAAAAACACAATTCGTTTGCTCTCATCAATCATCTTTTGCAGTTTTTCAATATTCTCTTCCATAGTAGCCTCCGTTTCTTCAGTACTTCTATTTTAGCGCTTTAAGAGGTGGATTTGCAAGGGAAAGACAGAAGTATCAAAAAATCATAAATTCTTTGTAAATATTTGTAATTTGCATTGCAGCTTTATTTCGATTATAATAATATACAATATTTATGGAATGGTGGCTTGATCATGCAAGAAAAAGCTGTGAAAATAATGGATGAAGTAAAAAAAGGCGTTGTCGGAAAAGACGCGATTATTGGCAAGGTGCTAATGGTCATTTTAGCGCAGGGGAATATCTTGCTTGAAGATATTCCGGGTGTTGGCAAAACAACGCTCGCGCTCGCATTTTCAAAGGCAATGTCGCTTGATTATAAACGTATTCAGTTTACGCCCGACGTAATGCCGACCGACGTGACCGGTTTTTCGATTTACAACAAAGCGACCGGCGCATTGGAGTACAAGCCCGGCGCTGCTCTGTGTAACCTTTTTTTAGCTGATGAAATCAACCGCACCTCCAGCAAAACCCAGTCCGCGTTGCTGGAAGTGATGGAGGAGGGCAAAATTACCGTCGATGGCACAACCCGCCCCACCCCAAAACCATACACTGTAATCGCCACGCAGAATCCCATTGGTTCGGTTGGCACGCAGATGCTGCCTGATTCTCAGCTTGACCGTTTTATGGTGCGCCTGACAATGGGCTACCCGGAACTGAAAGACGAGGTCGAAATTTTAAAGCGCAAACAGGGTGAGGACCCCCTTGAAACGGTACAAAAGGTAGTGGACGCGGCGGATATTATTGCTATGCAAAAACAAGTGGACGCGGTATTTATCTCAAATGACATCTACAATTATATTGCGCGCTTGGTCGGCGCGACACGTGAAAACAAATTAATCCGCTTAGGGGCAAGCCCGCGAGGCTCCATTGCGCTCACCAAAATGGCGCAGGCAGCAGCCTATCTGTCCGGCCGTGATTACGTTGTGCCGCAGGATATTCAGTATGTTTTCCGGGATGTAATTGAACACCGTATCCTGTTGAATGCACAGGCGAAAATCAGCAATGTGACGGCTGGCAGCCTGTTGGGAACTATTTTAAAAGAAGTACCTGCACCCGCTGTTACAAGACGTTAGGGGTGTAGTATGTTTCGATATCGTATTGCCTACTGTACCACTCTTGCGGCGGCAATTCTGTTCTACCTTTTTTTTAACGGCTATCTGTCTTTTTTTACATTTGTGTTCGTGCTTTTACTGCCCTTGATTTCTTGGCTTTTCACATTGCTGACTGTTCTGAAAACAACCGTGTGGCTTGAAATGAAAAGCCCTGTTGCAAATAAAAATGAGGAGTTCATCCTCAGCATTATCTTGAAAAATACTTCAATTTTTCCGATTGCCCGCTCAAGGCTGAAGATTTGCTGCGTGAATTCGCTCTGCGGCATAAAGCAGAACGAAACGCTCTTTCTTCCGGTAAACGCCAGAACGGAGCAGATTGTAGAACACCGGATGCAATCGCAGTATTGCGGAAGAATCACAACGGAGCTAACACAGATCAAGTATTATGATTACCTTGGTATTTTTACAATAAAGAGAAATTTATCTGTTTGTGCCGAAGCTTTTGTGCTCCCTCAAATGCTGTTTATTGATGCACAGATAGACACGGCGACAAACGTCAGTGTGGAAAGCAGCACGTATTCCAAGGTAAAGCCGGGCGATGACCCCTCCGAAATTTTTGATATCCGACCATTTCGCGGCGGGGACAGGCTGCGCAGCATTCATTGGAAGCTTAGCTCAAAGCTTGACGAACTGATGGTCAAGGAATTCAGTCTGCCAACGGACAGCGAAGTGCTTTTGCTGACCGAACTGCTCGCCCCCGATATGCCGATGCTTGATACATTAGTGGACGTACTTGCCACGCTTTCACATTTTTTAGCAGAGAATCAAATCAACCATCGAATCGAATGGTTTGATAGCAAGAACGGTCAGTTTAATGAAGAAACAATCGAGAGTGACGAGGACCTGGCGGTTCTTATGAATGCCGTCCTTTCGGCGGGAAGCTACCGCGACGAACCCCACGCGCTTGCTTGCCGCAATAAACTGGACGGTATTGCACATGATTATCCGCACGCAATCTACATCACCGGTCGTCTGTCAAGCGAGTTGACGGAATTTTGCGACAGGCCAAACGGTGAGAAAACGACCGTACTGTACGTTTGCGGTGAAGCAGACAGCGAACAGGAAAAACTTGGTTTAAACACGATGAACGCGGCAGTAGTGAAAATTCAACCCGGTAAAATTCAGGAGTGCCTTTCCGGTGTGATTCTATGATGAAACAGGTGAAATGAATGCGCGCAGACAAACATAAATTGAATTCCTCCGGCATCGAAATCGCCCCACCCCTCCTGATTGAATCCGGAAACTTTGTTGCGGCAGACGCCGTACTTAGCCTTTTGCTGATTTTACTGGGCGTGTTTGGCTCTGTGTGGTGCTTTATTTCGGCATTTTCGCTGCCCATTTTACCGCTCACGGTCATCCTGGATACTTTGTTGTTTTCCTTCGTGTTTACACTGACTTTTTATTTAAAGCGTGCGTGTTACCCCATTGTATTTGTTTTGGCGCTCCTGTACGGCGCAGCGATATGGTATGGGCGCACGCCATTTGTACGTGGCTTTATCATTACAACCAACCAAATCATGATTACTTACGCCAGCCATTCGGACTATGTGCTGCCAATTTACGATGTAGGAGCAAAGCCGGATCAATTTCAAGAATTATGTACGATCTTCGTATTATTCGCTGTCTTTTTAATCGTCTGCCTTGTGAGTTGGGCCATAATCAGACGAAAAAACTTTTGGCTGACCTTTTTGACGACATTTCCGTTTTTGCTTGCGTCGCTTATTTTCACAATTACTCCGAATTTTTTAGCCATATTAATGCTGATGACCTGCTGGGCTTCCCTGATTTTCATGCAGCTGTCCGTTGGAAGAAAAACAAATTTCATAAAGACCCATGGGGTTTATTCTGCAAAAAGCAATCGGGCGGCATCAAGAAGCGGTCTTTTGATGATACCGGCAATTATCCTGTGCTTTACACTGATTATGACTGTGTTCCCCCAGCAAAGCTACCAACGCTCCGGGCAAGTCGACAGAATGAAGGATACTTTGACCGATACGGTTATGCAAACGTCCATCTTCGGCGGCAGTGAATCGCTGGCCGGAACTGTAAATCATGTTAATTTAAGCAATGCAGGCGAAATCCAGTTCACCGGTAAAACGATGCTGAAAATCAAGTCGGATAAGAAGTATTCGCTGTACCTGAAAGATTTTGCAGGAAGCGTTTACACCGGTTCAAGCTGGGAACAGCTGCCGGACTCCGATTACAACGATATCAATCAAAAGCTGAACGGCATGAATGTTCAGAACATGTCCCACACGTTCCTTTCCCTGATGGGGCAGCAAAACAATCCGAATTACAAGCCTTTCGGTATTCAGGTGAAAAACATTGCCGCAGCGAAACAGTGCATTTACGTGCCATACAATCTGACCACCACCCCGGAAAATATCACCGGCGTAAAGTATATTAACGACGCGTTTATCCGCTCGTCTTCCCTGTTCGGTACCAGTGAGTACAGCTTGTATGCGTATGGTCTGCCGGAGGGAGAAATCAACTCCTCTCCTGCCGGCTTATTCGTTACCGTAGCATACGATGCATTTAATAATACAATAGATTACAATGGCCTTTCCGGTGAAGCGCGGGCCTATCTTGCGCGCCAGCAAGGGTCTGCACGGCTAAGTCCTGAAAATATAAAAGCCTATTACACAAGTACCCTGTCGGATAACCTGATGGATGACTTAAAAGGCAATAAAAAAAGTTTTATTCAAGCGGAGCAGGACTATCGCTTGTTTATGTACGACAAATACACGCAGCTGCCCCCAAGCACAAAAGAAAAGGTGCTGAGCCTAATCAAGAAAGACGGGCGTCTAAAAAGCTTCTTTATAGATGATATGGCCAGTTCCTATGCCTATTTCTCTGTAAATGACATTGCAAACGCTGTAAAGAGTTATCTGAGTAAAAATGATTATTACACCCTTTCCCCCGGAAGAA
>DAMDEB010000226.1:3411-4955 GCA_032090075.1 Caproiciproducens sp. | reverse complement strand
GCCACGCTGCCCATGTTAGGCATGCTCATATTGGGCATGCTGTTTGCGCCGGCTACGCTGCCCATGTTAGGCATGCTGGTCGCACCTGCCACGCTGCGCATGTTAGGCATATTGCTTTTACCGGCCATGTTACTGGTGTTTACTATATTGCTCATGTTTGCCATGTTACTCATATTTTCCATAACTGCCATTGTATTCTCCTTTCGCATATTTTGGGCTTATCCCATTAATATAGTATGCGAAAAGAGCATGTCGGGTGAAATCGAAGATGATATTACAATCTAAAATTATTAAAAATCCTATTCAAATTTACTTGGGCTGCGCGTGGATTACGCTGTATATAATTCTGCATAGTCAACAAATAAATGATAAATTATTTCATCGTCTCGTTTAATTCACTTTTTATTGTGTGATTTGCTTGTATATTCTTAACATTTAAGATAAAATATACAAATATGGTTTCAATGCAAAATATGGGTTTAATATATGGAGATAAAATATGGTCGATAGAATGATGAAAAGCATCAGAAAAAATCTTTTCACAATCATTACATTAATTATTTCAATAGGAGTTCTGTTTTATTTTATATTTACCAACTATGGAATTACCGCACTCGGGCATACCATTACCACGTTAAAGATAGACTGGCTTTTAATGGCGATTGCGGCCGCGGCATTGTGCTGGGCATTAGAAGGCTTCGTCCTGCACCTTCTGTGCCGTCATCTGTACCCGAAGTGGAGCTATGGGCGCTCCTTTTCAGTTGGCATGATTGGCCTTTTATACAGTGCGCTGACGCCGTTCTCGACCGGCGGACAGCCAATGCAGATTTATTCAATGCGCAAAATGGGTATGGACACGGGGAAGGCCGGTTCGGTCGTTGCAATGAAAACTCTGACTTATCAGGTCGTTATGGTGGCATATTCCCTTGTGTTAGTCGCCATGAAGCTGCACTTTTTTCAAACAAGTGTCAGTAATTTTTCATTTATTACAATCATCGGTCTTATCTCAAACAGTGCTTTTATCGCGTTAGTCGCCCTGTTTATGATCAGTGAAAAAATCACGGATAAACTTGTAACGTCTGTCATTTGGTTTCTTCACAGAATTAAACTGTGTAAGCACCCGGAACAGCGCTACGAAAAGATTCACAGTCAGCTTGCGATTTTCCACGATGCGACAAAGCTGATGGGCAAATCTACAAAGCTGTACGTCGTTGTCATGATCCTCACGGTTTTTCAAATTACGTTGAACAGCCTAATCCCGTATTTCATCTACCGCAGCTTTAATTTGCACACAGCGTCCGTTGTTACCATTGTTGCCGCGCAGGTATTCGTAGCAATGGTGAGCGCATTTGTGCCGCTGCCGGGCGCTTCCGGTGGCGCTGAAGTCAGCTTCTACGGCTTCTTTGGCATGTTTTTTAATGCTGCGATTCTTCCCGCTATGTTGCTGTGGAGAATCATTACCTATTACGCCAACATTTTAGTCGGCAGTGTTGTTGCCTATATTGGTGGCAAGAAATACAATATAGACCCCAATTTGGATCCAT
>DAMDEB010000226.1:0-3401 GCA_032090075.1 Caproiciproducens sp. | reverse complement strand
ATATAAAAAGCGGGCTTACTGATTTACTCAATAAGCCCGCTTTTGCGTACCTGATTATGTTCGTTTCCTGTTGAAGTAAAATGTGACGGGAGCGGATTATTTATGGCGTTTGCCGAAATGCGATATAATTGCCTTTTCCAATTCTACTACGGCAAGGGGTACAAATGAAAGAAGGGCAACGATCAGCCATTGGCTTCCGGTCAGCATTGAGGTCTTAAAAATGACGGCAAGGGGCGGAATGATAATTACTGACAGCTGCAGTGCAGTGCACACAATTGCCGCAAGAATCAGCTTTGGGTTGGCAAAAATGCCGGTTTGAAACACAGAATGGGAAGAACGCATATTAAAAGTATGAACAATTTGGGAAAGACTCAAAACTGAAAAGGCCATAGTGCGGCCAATATAGGGTGCGGAGGGGTCAAGGTCAAAATAAATCCGCCCGATGCTGTACGCCAAAAGCGCAAGTGCGCCGATTAAGCACCCCTCGACGAGAATATTGTATCCCATGCCGCCTCCAAAAATGCTTTCATGCGGCTTTACCGGTTTTCGTTCCATAATATCGTCATCAATTGGCTCAACTCCTAACGCGAGCGCGGGGAGGGAGTCGGTGACAAGGTTAACCCACAAAAGCTGAATCGCTAAAAGGGGAGTGGGCAGCCGAAGAAGAAAACTGACAAAAACCGCGAGTATTTCGCCGATGTTGCAGCTGAGCAGAAGGTGAACGGTCTTTTTAATGTTTTCATAAATGCCCCTGCCTTCGCGCACAGCGGCGACAATTGTCGCAAAGTTATCATCTGTCAGAATCATATCGGACGCCGCCTTGGCCACGTCCGTGCCCGCTATGCCCATCGCACAGCCAATGTCCGCAGCACGGAGCGCCGGAGCATCATTTACGCCGTCGCCTGTCATCGCTACGACTTCGCCGCGAGATTGAAATGCGCGCACAATCCGGACTTTGTGTTCAGGCGAAACACGCGCAAACACCGCGTAGTCATAAATGCTTCGTTCCAAATCTTTTTGGCTGATTTTGTTCAGCTCAGCGCCTGTAATGGCGCGGCTGCCGCTGTCCATAATTCCGAGCTGTTTGGCAATTGCTGCGGCCGTGGCAACGTGGTCGCCCGTAATCATTACAGGGCGGATGCCCGCTTTTCGGCACAGTTCAACGGCGGCCTTTGCCTGCGGCCGCGGCGGGTCAATCATTCCGATTAAACCGCAAAAAATTAAATTATTCTCAATATTCTGTTCCGCATCAGGTAGAAAGTCGATATCGCGGTATGCAACACCAATGACGCGCAGCGCGCGGGAAGCCATTTCTTCATTCTGGCGCGGTGCTCCGCCGGTGCAATGAGTGAACAGAATATCGGGCGCGCCCTTGGTGATGATGCGGTATCGCCCGCCGGTAAGACGGTGCACGATAGTCATCATTTTGCGTTCCGAGGTAAACGGAATTTCCAAAATACGGGAGCGCGGTGCGTCGGAGGCTGCGTTTTCGGCCGCAGCGGCAAGTACAATTGCCGCCTCGGTCGGGTCGCCATGCACTGTTTCGCCGCTGACGCTACAGTTGCAGCACAAGGCCGCAAGGCCTAACAATCGCTGCCCCTCCGCCGAATGGATTTGAATTTGACCGCTCGCGTTTCTTAACTCCACCACGGTCATTTTGTTTTGTGTGAGTGTGCCTGTTTTATCGGAGCAGATGACGCTTGCGCTGCCCAACGTTTCCACTGCGGGCATTCGCCGCACAATACCGCGCTTGGCGGCCATCCTGCGAACTCCAATGGCAAGAACAATCGTAACGACCGCCGGCAAACCCTCCGGAATGGCTGCGACGGCAAGGCTGATGGCAATCAGAAACATTTCAAGCGGTGCGACATGCTGGAACAGTCCCATCACAAAAATGATGAAGCAGATGATTAGTGCACCGATTCCAAGCCACTGACCGGTCTGGGCAAGTTTACGCTGCAGCGGTGTTTGAGGGGCTGACTGGTTTGTGATCATGTGTGCGATTTTACCCACCTGCGTATCCATTCCGGTGGCAATTACAATGCCCGCGCCATGCCCCGATGAGATTGAGCTTGTGGAATACAGCAGGTTGTGACGGTCGCCAAGCGGCGTATTGTCGGAGCAGATCACATCTGCGTGCTTGTCACTCGGCAGGCTTTCGCCTGTGAGCGCACTTTCCTCCGCCTTCAGGTTCACAGCTTCAGTAAGCCGCAGGTCGGCCGGAACAAGGTCACCCGCGTTCAGAATTACAAGGTCGCCCGGTACCAGACTGGCCGCCGCGACAATCAGGTCTTCACCTCCGCGCATTAAATGCGCGTGGGGGCTTGACAGCTTTTTCAGCGCTTCAATTGCTTTTTCCGCGCGGCTTTCCTGTATTAGGCCCATTAGGGCATTGATGACTACAATGATTAGGATAATAATCGAATCAATATAGTCGTTGTCATGCTGCAAAAAAGAGGTCACAAACGAAATTCCGGCCGCGATCAGCAGGACAATTACCATAAAGTCGGAAAATTGCGCGAGGAAACGCAGAATCAAACTTTTACTTTTGGGTTGTTCCAGTTCGTTCCTGCCGTATCGTTTTTGCCTTTCAGCGGCTTCGTGCGGTGAAAGGCCTGTTTTTATGCTTGTGCCGAGTTTTTTTGCACAGTCCTCTTTTGTAAGGCTTTGCCAATCCAATTTTATCAACCCCCCTGTTACGCTAAGTATATTCGTCATATCCGAAAAATATGGTATCAAGCCTGCTTTTGTTTGTGCATTACCGAAAGGATATTGCAGCGCGTGAAATACTGGGGGTATTGAAATCTATTAATATCTGCCGATTCTTTAAAAAATAGCATATTTTGGCAAAAAAATCAGTATACTATATATGCCACGAAAGGTTTTAGAAGCATAAGATATTGCGTTTTTATAATTTTCATAAAGAAACGCTTTGTAACATCTTGTAACTTCTGTTTCATTGCATTATGATAATAACAGGCTGTGGTCATATTTCACACAAAAAGAAGGAGGGCAATAATGAGGAAATGCGTAGGAAATATTGAACTACTCGGCAGAAGCCTCAAATACTATGTATTTGGCAGCCGCAGTGCGGGATTTGGGGTCGAAATCACTGAAACCTATGTTGAAAAAGCAGAACAGATTGTGGCGCATGATTTTGAAGAAGCACTAAATGTGGCACAAACACTGCAAAAATGTTCTGTTTTTCCGACGAACTTAAGCGAAATTATTGAAGACCTTGAATTCCAGGGCAATTCCGATTGACAAACCGGTGCTACTATTTTATACTAATGACAAACAAATAATAAATAAATTTAAAGGAGTGTAATAAAATGAAATATGTTTGTAATGCCTGTGGTTATGTATATGACCCAGCAATTGGTGACCCGGAAAACGGGATT
>DAMDEB010000225.1:4601-5074 GCA_032090075.1 Caproiciproducens sp. | reverse complement strand
ATAATTTGTCATATCTGTGCAGATGCCTGTCTTTGGGCATCTGCATTTCGATTAATTCGCCGTTGAATGTTATGCTAAAACGTGGTAAACTGTTAAAGTGTTTATAATAATTTTTACGGGGATGAGTAGAAATAATAAGGGGTGTTACATATGGTAGAAATAGCTGTTATGGGATTTGGCGTAGTTGGTTCCGGTGTGGTAGAGGTTTTAACCGAACATGCTGAGAATATTGCCAAACGTGCGAAAGAACAAATTAATATTAAATATATACTTGATTTGCGTGAATTCCCCGGAAGTCCGTTTGAAAGCAAATTTACAAAATCTTTTGATACAATCCTCAATGATCCCGATGTTAAAATTGTAGTTGAAGTAATGGGAGGATTAAGCCCGGCCTTTGAATTTGTTAAACGCTGTCTGGAGGCGGGTAAAAGTGTGGTCACTTCCAATAAGGAGCTTGTTGCCGCAAAAGGTGC
>DAMDEB010000225.1:4107-4591 GCA_032090075.1 Caproiciproducens sp. | reverse complement strand
CCTGAAAATTGCACAGAAAAATAATCTCAACTTTTTGTTTGAAGCAAGTGTTGGGGGCGGTATTCCAATTATTCGTCCAATCAGCCAGTGCCTTGCTGCAAATGATGTAGTTGAAATTGCGGGCATTTTAAATGGTACGACTAATTTTATACTGACTAAAATGATTCGCGAGCAAATGACGTTTGAAGACGCATTGACTCTCGCACAGAAGCTTGGCTACGCGGAGCGCAATCCTGCCGCAGATGTCGAGGGTGCGGATGCTTGCCGTAAAATCTGTATTCTTGCATCCCTTGCATATGGCAAGCACGTATACCCAGAGCAGGTATACACCGAAGGAATCACAAATATCAGTTTGGCCGATGTAAAATATGCCGCCGCATGGGGCGGTGTGGTAAAACTGATCGGTCAGGTTAAAATGATGGAGAATGGAAAGCTTCAGATTATTGTTTGCCCGATGTTTATTTCGCGTGACAGCCAGCTTTCC
>DAMDEB010000225.1:0-4097 GCA_032090075.1 Caproiciproducens sp. | reverse complement strand
TGATGATGTGTT
This sequence comes from Caproiciproducens sp., assembly GCA_032090075.1. Taxonomy (GTDB): domain Bacteria; phylum Bacillota; class Clostridia; order Oscillospirales; family Acutalibacteraceae; genus Caproiciproducens. The sequence continues at coordinate 4,085 of DAMDEB010000225.1, read as the reverse complement.
TAACGGCATTATGGTGCGGGGCGACTCGACCGGAGACATTGTGTTTTACGGCAAGGGTGCAGGTAAGCTTCCCACCGCAAGCGCCGTTGTAGCAGATGTGATCGACTGCGTTAAACATTTTAAGGCCAGAAAATATCTTTTCTGGGATGAAGGTTCGAAGGATTATGTCGAGGATTACCTTTTGAATGATGTCGCTATGTTTGTCCGCGCAAAAACGGATGACGAAGGCCTTGCATTTAAGAATATCAATCAAATGTTTGGCGATGTAACGCGGCTTTCAATTCCAAAAGCAGAATACGGAGAGATCGCTTTTGTCACTGGCACAATGCAGGAAAAAGAGATTGCCGCTAAACTTACAGAGTTGCAAACACTGGGAGTAAGTGTAGCGAGCACAATCCGAATCGGAGACCTGTAATATTATTTTTTAGGATGTTGATAATATGATTAGAATTCAAGTTCCGGCGACCAGTGCAAACCTTGGCTCTGGTTTTGACTCGCTTGGAATTGCGCTCAACTTATACAATCAGGTATGGATGGAGGAATCCGACACAATCGATATTTCCTGTAAGGATAATGTTGTGATTCCCACAGATGAAAATAATCTTATCTTTTGGGCAGCAAAGCAGGTTTATGAAAAGTGCGGTCGTAAGCTGCCGGGGCTGAAAATTGTTCAGCTCAACAATATACCGATGGCACGTGGTCTGGGGAGTAGTTCAGCATGCATTGTTTCAGGTATTTTAGGTGCGAACCGCCTTTTAGGCAGCCCGTTGACACAACAGGATTTAATTAATCTTGCTGCTAAAATTGAGGGCCATCCGGATAATACGACCCCTGCCATTGAAGGAGGGCTTGCCGCTTCAGCAATTGAGGCCGGCAGAGTTTACAGCGTTAGCGTGCCTGTTTCTGAAAAAATACGTTTTGCATTGTTTATTCCTCCGTTTGAATTGAAAACAGAAAAGGCCCGCTCCGTACTGCCACAGGAATATTCCAGAAGTGATGCCGTCTATAATCTTTCGCGTTCCGCGCTAATGGCCGCTTCACTCTTTTCCGGCAAACTTGAAAATTTACGCGTTGCGGTGCAGGATAAAATTCATCAGCCGTACAGAGCGAGCTTAATTGATCATTTGGATGATGTTTTTCGTATCAGCTATGAGCTTGGTTCTCTGGGGACTTATGTGAGCGGTGCCGGACCAACCATTATTTCCATGATAGATGCCGCCGATACCGATATTTTTGCGAAGTATGCGGCAAATCATTTAAAAGAAAAGAAAATTACCGGGTGGCAGATAAAAATATTAAATACCGATTCTCAAGGTGCACAGATATCAATTGAATAATATTTCTTTTACTATGATATGGAGGATGGAACCTTATGAGTCTAATAATCCAAAAGTTTGGCGGAAGCTCTGTTGCAAACGCTGAGCGTGTTTACAATGTTGCAGATATTATCACAAAAACGTATTCACAGGGAAATGATATCGTTGTTGTCGTTTCGGCACAGGGCGATACGACAGATGATTTAATTGCGAAAGCAAAGGAAATTAATAAAGATGCTTCCAAACGGGAAATGGATATGCTTTTAACTGCCGGAGAACAGATTTCCGCTTCGCTGCTTGCCATGGCCATTGAAAAACTCGGCTTTCCTGTTGTATCGCTTTTGGGTTGGCAGGCTGGATTTTTTACCAGTTCGTCTTATGGCAGCGCCAGAATCAAGCGCGTTGTTCCTGACCGAATGAAAAAAGAACTGGACAAGAAAAACATTGTCATTGTAACAGGATTTCAAGGAATCAACCGCTACAATGATATGACGACGCTTGGCCGCGGTGGTTCCGATACAAGCGCTGTTGCAATTGCGGCGGCGATGAATGCTGATCTGTGCCAGATATATACGGATGTGGAGGGCGTTTACACCGCAGATCCTCGTAAGGTGAGCAACGCAAGAAAACTTGAGGTTATTTCCTACGATGAGATGCTTGAGTTTGCTTCTCTGGGAGCCAAAGCACTTCATAACCGTTCGGTAGAGATGGCGAAACGATATGGAGTACAGCTGGTTGTACGGTCAAGTCTGAACAGAGAAGAAGGTACCATCGTCAAGGAGGAAACAAAATTGGAAAGAATGCTGGTGAGCGGAGTTGCCGCAGATAAAAATGTAGCCCGTATTTCCGTAATCGGGGTTAAGAATGAGCCAGGAGTCGCATTTAAAATCTTTAATCTTCTGGCAAAACACAATATTAACGTTGATATCATTATCCAGTCCATTGGCAGAGAAGAAAGAAAAGACATCTCCTTTACGGTGGCAAAACAGGATTTAAAAGAAACCATGGATCTTTTAAACGAACACAAGGATGGGATTACGGCTCAGAATGTAACCAGTGAAGAGGATGTGGCGAAGCTTTCCATCATCGGCGCAGGGATGACCAGTAATCCAGGAGTTGCTGCAAAGATGTTTGAAGCACTTTACAATGCCAATATTAACATCAAGATGATTGCAACATCTGAAATAAGGATTACGGTTCTCATTCATGAAGAGGACGTAAACCGCGCCATGAGAACGGTTCACGATGCCTTTGATCTTGCAGATTAAACGAAGGTGGAACGAATGATCTGGTTAGAAAAAATTTGGAAAATAGGATCCGTCTGTATCTTTCATTCCCTCACCGGGCTCTACTGTCCCGGCTGCGGGGGGACGAGAGCAGTGCGGACTTTGTTACAGGGGGACCTGCGGATGAGCGTTCAGTATCATCCGCTGGTCCTTTATACTGTTATCGCTGTTTTTGCTGAGGTAATCATCCGGTTTTTATCCAAAAAAAGAAAGCACCCGTTGGACCATAAAAAAAGGGAACGGATACTTATTCTTATTGGAGCTGCAATTGTTGTTATAAACTGGATCTTTAAAAACTATATGCTGGTGGTAAGAGGAATCGATCTTTTACCGCCGTTAAAATAATTATCTGCCTACGCCGCCCGTGGGCATCAGTGCCTGGGTGGTGGCTTCAAACACCTGCCTGAAATACAGTCCCAAAGGGGTGTTGGTATCCATGACATCATAGACGAATATAATGAACAATGCCAGTAACAGGCCACAGACAGCAGATATAATGGAAAGAATCAGTCCAAGCTGTGCCTGATGGCTGAAGGGCTTTCCTTTTTTGGATAATATGGCAAAAGCAATGCCTGTGAGACCAAAAATCAGTCCTGCCGGCAGATTCCAGATACTGAATAAGGGAAGACAGTCTGTCAGCAGTCCCAGGCCGCCTAAAAGGACAGACCAGAATGCAAAGAACGAACCTGTATTCGGAGTTTGCGGAAGCATTCCTTTATTGCTGTTATAATTTTCTCCCATTGGTGTTTACCTCGTATGTGTATAGTACAGAAGTTATCCAGGATTTTCCTGATCTGAATCTGTATTTTATGATTGTAGCACGAAAAGACCGCTGTGTCCAGACGGGTATTGCATAACGGGGAATGATGAATTATAATAGTTGAATTGAACCAACTATGAAAAATAAGAGGTACAGCATGGATATAATAAAGATTTTGCAGGAAGAACTTTCCATTTCCAGGAATCAGGTGGAAGAAACAATCAGACTTATTGATGAGGGGAATACCATTCCTTTTATAGCCCGATACCGAAAAGAGGTAACCGGCTCTTTAAATGATGAAGTATTGCGTAATTTAGATGAAAGGCTTCGTTATTTGAGAAATTTAGAGGAGCGGAAAGAACAGGTACTTTCATCCATCAGAGAACAGGAGAAGCTGACACCGGAGCTGGAAAAAAAGATTCTGGAAGCCCAGACACTGGTTGCAGTGGAAGATTTATACCGCCCTTACAAGCAGAAAAGGCGGACAAGGGCCACTATAGCCAAAGAAAAAGGCTTAGAACCATTAGCAGATCTCATATTCATTCAGATGATGAAGACCCCGCTTCTGGAAGCCGCAGCAGACTATGTTTCGGAAGAAAAAGGAGTGGCTACTGCCCAGGAAGCAATTGACGGAGCAAAGGATATTCTGGCAGAGCGGATTTCCGATCAGGCAGAGTACCGCACTTATATCCGGAATGCAACCATGAATCAGGGCAGCCTTTT
>DAMDEB010000224.1:4510-5084 GCA_032090075.1 Caproiciproducens sp. | reverse complement strand
CCAACGCGCTTCGCGCTATAAAAAGGTTGATCAACCTTTTTATAGGATTTTAGTATAACAGCAAAGTGCCAAAACAGATAATGGCTGTTAATGATTAATTATATCATACATATTAACACATTTCCATTGATTATCCGTCGAAAATACAATATGATAGAATCAATAAACAAGAATTGGGAGGCATTCAAATGATTCGTACCGATAAAAAAAATTATTACCTCGATATAGCGGAAACCGTGCTGGAACGCGGTACCTGCCTGCGGCGGAATTTTGGCGCAATCATCGTGCAAAATGACGAAATCGTTTCTTCCGGTTATACAGGTGCACCGCGCGGCCGCAGCAACTGCATGGATACGGGCATCTGCGTACGTGAAACACTCGGGGTGCCTCGCGGTGAGCGCTACGAACTGTGCCGCTCCGTTCACGCCGAAGCAAACGCAATCATCAGCGCTTCCCGGCGCGACATGATCGGCAGCACGCTGTACCTTGTCGGCAGAGACGCAAAGACCGGTGAATACGTCGAAAATGCTTCCCCCTGCTCCATGTGTAAAAGGCTGATTATTAACGCAGGTAT
>DAMDEB010000224.1:449-4500 GCA_032090075.1 Caproiciproducens sp. | reverse complement strand
AGAAGGACGAATCATTGAACGGTACATTTGGATATTAAACAATAAAGATGCCGCTGTGCTTACAGCGGCATCTTTATTGTTATGACACGGCATAGCTGGGCGTTCTCCAATTTAATTATATATTTTTACTGGAGAGTAGCATTAGCAAGTTCTGTAAAGCAAATATACTTGTCGGATGAGCGAAAGAATTGAAGCTTTTTCCCCTTATAAATCGCTCAGTGTAAAGCAAATTAGCTTTCCACAAAATATCAATCCCATGATTTCTTAACTTTATTAAGCTAATAAATGAATCAGCTGTTCGGCAACAAATACGGCGGCAGTCGAACCGAGCGCAACGGTCAAAAGCCCCTTATTCTTATAAGCAAGCAGAAGCGCCGTGAGTAAACCGAAACACGCAGAATATAAATTTGCGGTGGAATACAGGATTTCCGGAAAAGTCATTGCCGCGAGCACTGCATAGGGCACATACGCTAAAAATGATTTTATAAAACGGTTATTAATCTTTTTTTTAAAGATTGCAAGCGGCAGCATCCTGACAATATAGGTGACGAGCGCCATAATCAGTATGCAGATTAAAATCCGCTGATAATTCATGTCTGCACCTCCGCGTCGTCAACCGGATACCGCAGTGCTGCGTAAGCCGACGCGATTACCGCGCAGATGATAATCACCCAGCCACTCGAAAGCAGGTTGAGTCCCGGAGTCCATTTAAAAATACAACTCAGCACAGCCGCGATGAGAATGACTTTCGCGACCGGAAGCGATTCTTTTGCAGGTGGAATGATGATCGCAATGAACATCCCGTAAATTGCGATGCCAAGCGCGGTGCGCACCCCCATCGGCAGCAGGTTTGTTGCGGTGCCGCCAAGCAAAGTTCCGACCGTCCAGCCTAAATAGGGCATGGCAATCAGTCCAGAGAAATAGTGTGCATTGATACTTCCATGCTGCTGCATGGCAACGGCAAAAATTTCATCTGTGACACCGAACGAAAGCACCCACCGCTGCAGCGTGGTCATGGCTTCATCAATTTTTTGGGAGAGCGAGAGCGACATCAGCATATACCGGATATTAATGACGAATGTGGTAACGGCTATTTCGATATACAAGCCACCCGATAGAATCAAGCTCGTACCCGCGAACTGCCCCGCGCTGGTCAAGTTGCTCATGGAAATGAGGAGCGCTACCCAAACCGGCAGCCCGCCCTGTGTTGCCATCATTCCAAATGCGAACGAAACGCTGATATACCCGAGGCAAATCGGCAATCCATCCTTTAATCCCTTTTTAAATGTTAAAGCTTGATTTTCCTGCATTTTTCGCTCCCAAATTCAATACAATTTGTATATTCAGCTCAAAATATAAATAAATACTGCTTTTTTAATGTTATTGCGCGCTCCCGCGCGCCATCCGGGAGAGGGGAGGTGGCGAAGCCGCCTCTTACGCTCCGCTAAGGCGAGGGTTTCCATATGCGCTGAAGATGAAGTACCATAACATTTATATAAATAAATACAATATTTACAGTAATTCGCACACAAGGTCGCCCATTTCCTCACAGGTAACCTTCCGCATTCCGTCGGTATAAATGTCAACTGTGCGCGCTGTTGTCAGTACAGCTGCAACTGCATCTTCAATCGCCTTTGCGGCTTCCGGCTGGTCAAGCGAATACCGAAGCATCATTGCAGCGGAAAGAATGGTGGCAAGCGGGTTTGCCATTCCGGTTCCGGCAATATCCGGTGCGGAGCCGTGAACGGGTTCGTACAGGCCGGCTTTGCCTGTGCCAAGGCTTGCCGAAGGCAGCATCCCGATGGAGCCGCTGATCATGGATGCTTCGTCCGAAAGAATATCGCCGAAAATATTGGAAGTAACAATGACGTCAAACTGTTTGGGGTTGTGGACAAGCTGCATCGCACAGTTATCGACATACAAATTTGTCAATTCAATATTAGGATACTCCTCTTTCCCGATTCTCGCAACTGTTGCGCGCCATAAACGGGAGGATTCCAAAACATTTGCCTTGTCAACGCTGCAAAGCTTTCCGCCGCGTTTTTCCGCCATGTCGAATCCGACACGCGCAATCCGTTCAATCTCCGGTACGGAATACATTTCCGTATCATAAGCCGCGTCAAACCCGTTGACGGTCTTATGACCGCGCTCGCCAAAATAAATTCCGCCCGTCAATTCGCGTACCACCATAATGTCAAGATTATCGCCGATAATTTCAGCCTTCAGCGGAGACGCTTCACGCAGCTGTTCAAAAATAACCGCCGGGCGCAGGTTGGCAAAAAGTCCGAGTGCGCCGCGGATTCCCAGAAGACCTGCTTCCGGCCTGGAGTCTCCGGGTCGCTGATCCCATTTTGGCCCGCCGACCGCGCCTAACAAGGTGGAGTCCGCCCCCTTGCATTTGTCGATGGTTTCCTGCGGGAGCGGCACACCGGTCGCATCAATTGCGCTGCCCCCTAAAAATGCCTCGTCATAAGCAACTTGAAATCCGAATTTATCGGCGGCACGATTCAGTACCTTAACAGCCTGAGTCACGATTTCCGGTCCGATGCCGTCACCCTTTAATAAAACAATTTTATAATTTTTCATAGCGGTCTCTCCTATTCATTATGATTGATTGCCGGAACTTTGCCCCCGGTTGATTGCGCAGATAATTCCCTTGATAGAAGCCAAGCTGATGTTATTATCTATGCCGACGCCAAAAACAGGTTTTCCATTCGGTGCGGTCAGCTGAATGTAGGAAACCGCCTTGGAATCCGCTCCTTCGGAAACGGCGTGCTCCCGGTACGAAACAAACTGATAATCGGTAATACCGATGCTTTTAATTGCGCGGAAAAATGCGCTGATCGGGCCGTTACCGCTATCGCTGATGGGATGGTCTTCATGTTCAAAGCGAAGAATCCCCTCAAAATGCACTTGTGTATCGCCGCTTGTGTCATTATCCTCGTACAGTTTATATTGCTTTAAGTTATAGGGATAATTGATTTCAAGATATTCCCGATGAAAAATATCAAATATTTCGTTCGGCTGCAGTTCGCGTCCCGCTTCGTCACAGGCAGCCTTCACCATTGCTCCGAATTCGGTATGCATTAACTTCGGCAGCTCGTAACCAAAGCTTTGCTGCATAATAAATGCCGCGCCGCCCTTGCCTGACTGGCTGTTGATACGGATAATCGGCTCATACTCGCGTCCGACATCAGCCGGGTTAATCGGAAGATACGGCACCTCCCAGTATGGGGTACCGCTGTGCGACATATAATCCACGCCCTTTTTAATTGCGTCCTGATGCGAACCGGAAAACGCGGTGAACACGAGATCACCTGCGTAAGGATGACGGTCATGCACCTTCATTTTGGTGCATTTTTCGTAAACTTCCCGAATTTCGCGGATTTTCGTGAAGTCGAGTCCTGGGTCAACGCCTTGCGAGTACATATTCATAGCAACCACCATAATATCCGCGTTCCCGGTGCGCTCCCCGTTGCCGAACAGCGTACCTTCTACCCTCTCGGCGCCCGCCATCAGCCCAAGCTCAGTCGCAGCCGTTGCTGTACCGCGGTCGTTGTGGGGATGCAGGCTGATAATGGCGCTCTCGCGGTTTTTGAAATGGCGGCAAAAATACTCAATTTGGTCAGCATAGCAGTTTGGCGTGCTGCCTTCGACTGTATTGGGAAGATTCAAGATTAACGGATGCTCCGGAGTCGAGCCAAGTACTTCCATCACCTTTTCACAAATCTCAATGGAATTATCAATTTCAGTACCGGAAAAGCTTTCCGGCGAATATTCATAGCGAATATTGATCCCTGTCTCTTTTACCTGCTCATCAGTCAGCTCTTTAATCAGCTTCGCCCCTTCGACGGCAATGTCAATAACGCCCTGCATATCGGTCATAAAAACAACCTTGCGCTGTAAAGTGGAAGTAGAATTATAAAAATGGACAATCACATTCTTAGCGCCCTGAATGGCTTCAAATGTCTTTATAATCAGGTGCGGCCTTGCCTGAACAAGCACCTGAATGGTAACGTCTTCGGGAATTAAGTCGCGCTCGATCAGCGTG
>DAMDEB010000224.1:0-439 GCA_032090075.1 Caproiciproducens sp. | reverse complement strand
AAAATTTCATATTCCGTTTCCGACGCAGACGGGAATCCAACTTCAATTTCTTTAAAGCCAATATCCACAAGCGTCTGAAAAAACAAAAGCTTTTCCTCAAGGTTCATCGGATCGATCAGTGCCTGATTTCCGTCGCGCAAATCCACACTGCACCAAATCGGGGCTTTTGAAATTACTTGATCAGGCCACCGGCGATCCGGTAAACTGATAGGTTGAAACGGGATATACTTTTTGCTTCCTGTATACATCATCGAACACTCCTTTACTCATCAAAAAAATCAACTAAAATAAAAAAAGTCCCGAACACAGTTTTCACTGTGTTCGGGACGAATCAACATATTCGCGGTACCACCCAAAATTCGGCTCCGCTTCGCGGTAGCCCTTTACGGCCTCAATAAAGGCCCTGGCCTTTAACGCTGCCGCTGCGTCCGCTTCTACG
>DAMDEB010000223.1:0-5093 GCA_032090075.1 Caproiciproducens sp. | reverse complement strand
ATTCTTTGATTTCATTGGGCAGCTCATTTTTTGAAACATGAATATCGCCGGAAACGTCGGCGGCGTAACAATAATCGTAGGGGATGAATTTTGCGCTGAGTTCATCCAAGATCTGATCTGGCAACTCGCTATCACCCTGCGAAACCATGCCATATCTGCACAGGACTTCCGTGTCACAGTGTTCACCGGAGGATTGCAGGTCTATGCCCAGCAGCACCACGGCGATTTCTTCGGTTTTCTTCCCACGGATGACACCGGGAAGCACGGCATAGTCCTCCTGCCCGTCGCCATAGCCGCAGCTTAACTGCGTACCCCCGTATTGCTCCGCCATTGCCGTGTGAAGAAGATTAAGAACGCCTTTCGCATACGCCTTTTCCGGCGTGTGATAAGAGCGTTCAAGCTCGCTGTAGTCGATAAACGGCAGGATATGCGCATTGAGATGATCGATATACCGATCCAGTTTGCTTTTACTTTCTTTCATTTTTATCGCTCCATTTCATCAGTTTCATCGCTGCCGCCAGACAGAAGCCCCAGCATACGCAACACATCTTCCACGTCGTTGCCTGCGGGCGGTATGATTCCAATTTTATATTCAAGATTGTGGGATTCCTCGTCGGTGTACTGCTCCGGTTCCCGGAACCGTTCGGTGTAACGATGAAGCTGTTCATCACTGAGGGAAATATCCTCGCCCTCGTCATTGTGGGCGCAAATCAGGAACGTGCCGCAGATAATGTCGCCATGATCCAGACGGCGGTTTCCGGGCAATTCGTCCAGTTTACCTTCGTCGTTGCAGTAGAGATGGCAGTCAGGCTCGGGCAGCGGCACATACTCAATACAGCCGTCCACAGCCTTCTGCATGGCCCGGTAGTCATTGTCAATCTGCTTCTCATAGGGGGCTTTGCCCGGTTCTATGATCAGCGCTCGGATTTGCTTGTCATTCTGCGCCTGTTCCTCGGCAATGGTGTGAAACCGATCTTCGCCGGGAATTAAGGAGAGGGTACGCCCATTCTCCCAAAGCATCCCGAGCTGACCGGCGTCATCCACGTACTGGACGACCCCCTTGAGTCCAGCCGGCATATCGCGTTCATTGTCCATCCCATCAAGCTCAATTCTTGTTCCTGTGGGATACTGTTTTTTTATCTGCTCTACCTGATAGGGCTTTAAAAATCCTTGCATTTCTGGCCTCCTGTCAAAAAATAATGGGGCATCGCCATGACAGGTGATGCCCCGATTTACTTGTTTTGTAGATAAAAATTACAAAACCCGGCCTTTATCAGGTATACTATATAATAGTGCATGTTTTATTTTGTAAATTACGCCTAATTTCACGATCAGACTGACTTTTTTAAGAGTTGAACTGTTATATAGAGTGTACGGGTAAAAAGGAAGTGTGGCAGTGGATGACGAAAAACTGATTCGAAGGATAAAGTCCGGTGATACGGAAGCATTGGACGAACTTATCCAAAAATACTATAACGATATTTATACATATTGTTACCGAAGACTGGGACGCCAACCCGATGCACAGGACGCCACGCAGGAGACTTTTTTACACTTTTGCCGGAACTTCGACAGCTATACACAAAGAGACAAATGCAAAAATTACTTATATATCATCGCCCACAACCTTTGCATCAATACAATGCAGAAGAAAACTCCAATTCCTTTAGAAGACGAAGAGTTGGAAAGTTTGACCGGTAAGGATGCAGAAAGAGAAAAAGTTGAAACAGCCAACTCCGTTAAGGCTGCCTTGAATGCATTACCGGAAGAACAAAAGGAAGTTATTCAATTACGATTTTACGATGATTTAAAGTTAAAAGACATTGCGCAGATTATGAGTTCCGGATTGTCCGTTACAAAATATCGGCTTAATCAGGGTCTTAAAACTTTAAGTAAACTGCTTTCAAGGGAGGATTGGCTATGAAAATCAATGAGCGAAAAATCCGAGAAGATTTAGCCTCGTTTTCCGTACCGTCTTACGACCCGGAAAGGATGGAGAAAACAATCCGGCTCTCAAAAGCGGCATATTGTGAACGACAGGCCGTCACTCGGATCGGTTTCTGGAAATTCCTCTCCATGCAGCTCCGATTCATCGGCAAATGGGTCTGGTTGGCGCAGGCAGCACTTCTGCTGTTGATTTTACCAGCGATCAGCCGCGTCCCACTATCCGAGGACGAAATGCGGCTAATATTTCGGATCCTTTCCTGCGCCGTGCCGCTTCTCGCTTTCCTCGGATTTCCGGAAATTCTCAAAAGCTATGCGAACGGCATGGCGGAGATCGAATCCTGCACCCGCTTTTCGATGCGGAGGCTGATGGGCGCGCGAATGCTTATCCTTGGCCTCGCGGACCTGTGCTGCCTGACGGTGATTCTGGTGGCGTCGGCCGCAAGCAGCGGCACGCCCGTCCTGCGGATGATTTTATATCTGTTTGTTCCGTTCAATGTGACCTGCTGCGGATGCCTGACCGTTCTCGATCATGTTAAAAGCAGGCAGGGCGGGGTCTTCTGTGCGGCCGTCTGCGTTCTCTGCATCGCCATATTCTCGCGGTTGTCGTTTGTCAGAGAATATTATGAAGCGGCCGCCACGGGAGTATGGGCTGTCCTATTCTTCGGCTCTCTCGTTTATTTTGCCCTCGAACTGCTCCACGTTTTCCGCAGTTTCGACCGCCTTTTCTGCGCAAAACAGGAAACACTTTCCGTCCCTTGGTAAATTAATTTTGGAGGAATCAAAATGAAACTGGTACTAAACCGGTTGACCAAAGACTACAAAGACAAAACAGCCGTGGATTCGCTTTCAGCCGAACTCGCGCCTGGAATCTATGGGTTGCTCGGCGCGAACGGCGCCGGGAAAACGACACTGATGCGCATGGTCTGCGGCATTCTGAACCCGACCTCCGGCAATATTACGCTGGACGGCAGGGACACCGTTGCGATGGGGGAAAACTACCGCGACCTCCTCGGTTATCTGCCGCAGGATTTCGGATATTACCCCGTTTTTACCGCGATGGAGTATCTTCTATACATCGCGGCGCTCAAAGGGCTGACCAAAAGCGTCGCAAAGGTTCGCGCGAACGAACTGCTGGAAACCGTCTCCCTTCAGACCGTGGCGAATAAAAAAATCCGTGCTTTTTCCGGCGGGATGCGGCAACGACTCGGCATCGCGCAGGCGCTTCTGAACGACCCGAAAATTCTGGTGCTCGATGAACCGACAGCGGGCCTTGACCCGAAGGAGCGTGTCCGCTTCCGCAATCTGATTTCCGATATTTCCAAAGACAAGATTGTCCTTTTTTCCACCCATATTGTGTCCGACGTGGAGTACATCGCAGGCACTATCCTTGTCATGAAGGACGGCCGGCTGATCCATCAGGGCAACCCAGACGAGATCACCGCATCGATTAATGGATATGTGTGGGAGTGCAGGACTGACCCGAGGGAGGCCGAACTGCTGACTGCAAAGTACACGGTATCCAACCTCAGGCACGAGGGCAATCAGGACATGCTGCGCATTGTTTCCGAAGAGAAACCTTATGAAAACGCGGTGCAGGTGCAGCCGATGCTGGAGGATTTGTATCTGTATTATTTTTCAGAGGAAGCAGCACAACAAAATCGGGAGGTTTCTTAAAATGAGATTTTTTGGATTGGAATTCAAACAGCTGTGGAAGGCACGGCTTACATGGATAGTGGGAATAGTTACATTGCTCCTTGCAATTTTGTATGCTACCGGCCTAGTAAATAGTACAGGTGCTACCTATGTGGATTCAAATGGAGAAACCAAAACTTTAAATGGGATAGCAGCAATCCATGAAAACCAAAAACTTTACAAACCGTTTGAAGGCAAGATCACAGATCAGGTATGGCAATATGATTTGAAGGTCTATCAGGCAATCAGCAAAAAATACAATGGAAACAACATGCCGGATGACATATATGTGAAGGAACTGATGCCCAGAACGTCCCGTTTATATGAAATTGCCGCAATCTATACGGGGAATTCATCGGATCTCAGCATTTTGACGGGGTTGTCCCCGGCGCAGATCACAGATGTTTACGGCAAGCGAACTGAATATTTGAAAAACGCATTGGCCCAAAATTATCCGAACAACTCAAGCGCACAGCAGGAGGCGCTGTCGCTCAATTCTAAAATCAAAACTCCTTTTACTTATGAATATGGGATCTCTCAAAATATAATCGGCAGCATAGGTCTGATGATTTTTATCGTTGTTTTGGTATGTGTCGTGATCAACGGCTCCATTTTTTCGAGCAGCTATCAAAACGGCGCGGATGCAGTTCTCCGGACCACAAAAAACGGCAGGCGAAAGTTGGCGCTCAGCAAATTAGGCGCTTCTTTGGCGACAGATGCAATTCTTTTTTTAGTGTGTATCGCCGCGTATACTCTAATTATAAACACAAATTTTGATTGGAGAGGGTTGAACACTTCGGAACAAGCCGCAGATATTTTCAGCATTGCACCGCTCAATTTCGGGCAGAAGGAAATCGCTCTGATTGTTGGTGGTTTCGTTACGCTCATGGCAGTGGCCTGCTTTACGATGTTTCTGTCCAGCTTATGCCCGACTCCGGTATCTTCACTGATTATAGGAATCGGTTTCTGCGTTCTCCCTTCAATCATTTGGCGCATCGCACAGGGAGACGTAGGGAATCCCGCCGCTCTTATATGTAATTTCTTTCCGGCCGGGGGCGTGGGATTTGGCAATGCCTTATCTTTTCAGCTTGATAAAATTATGTTCCTGACAATCGGCCCGTTCAGCATTTGGGCTCCCTACCTGGCAATGGGCGTGGCACTGATCGAAATTCCAGTATTTTTCCTTCTTGCAGTCCATGCGTACTGCAGGCACCAGACGGCATAAAGCAGGGAGCTTTTATGGGATACCGGATAAAAAATGATACAGCGATAATGTCATTTTAATCCGCGAAAGCGATGGGCAAAAATGCCGATCGGAAAGTTCATCCGGCCTCCATGACAAAAATCATGACGGTCGTCATCGCTTTGCAGAAGCTTCCTTTGCCGAATCAGCGGATAACATTGATCGGTGATATTTTTGAATAAATGGAGAAAGAAGACGCCTCTACAGCAGG
>DAMDEB010000222.1:0-5142 GCA_032090075.1 Caproiciproducens sp. | reverse complement strand
GACATAAATAGTTTAGAACATACAAAGTGGAGATGTCAATACCATATAGTATTTGTGCCCAAATATCGAAGACAGGTGATATACAGAGAAATAAAAGCGGACACAGGATTATAATACGAAAATTATGCGAGCAAAAAGGAGTAGAAATCATAGAGGCAAATGCTTGCCCAGATCAGATTCACATGCTCATAAGTATACCACCTAAATATAGTGTGGCACAAATTATGGGTTATCTCAAATGGAAAAGCAGTCTGATGATTTTCAATAGACATGCGAATTTGAAGTACAAATATGGAAATAGATATTTCTGGGCAAGGGGTCTGGATAGGCTACAATAAAGTAGACAGATTTTTTAAGGGCATGTAAAATAAAGTAAATGAAAAGGAGAGCGAACCATGTCCAAAGAAAATCAATCCAGAACACGGCGGGCATTCACGCCGGAATTAAAGCAACAAATTGTACAGCTCTATCATAGTGGAAAACGAAAATGTGATATCATGCGCGAATATGACATTGCATGTTTTTCCACCTCGCTATGTAGTATGATATTATGGAACAGCTATTTTACTGATGATTTTTAATTAAATATCTTAGTTTTTGAAATTATATTCAGGCCTATTAATTGCAATCCACCTATCAGTTTAAAGCCGCATTGTTTGTATAAATTCAGTCGGTGTCTTGTTATAGAATTTTTTAAAGACAGAATTAAAATGCTTTGCGTTTACAAATCCAACCTGAATTGCCAGAGTATAGATCTTCTCTCCTGGGTTTGCCCTCATGAGGGTCGTAGCTTGTTCCATACGGACGCGGGTGATAAATTTTGAGTATGGCTCACCAATCTCCTTGTGAAATAGATCACTCAGATAGCTAGATGAAACACCTAATTTTTCTGCAACCAGGGTAAGACTGATTGGTTCGCTGTAATGGGAATAAATGTATTCCTTTGCCTCATCTACTAACTGACTATTCTCCTCTTTATTTTGAAAACCGTTGTCTTTGTTCAGTGCCAAAACGGACTTAAAAAAGATATCGATAATGTTCTTTTCCGTCAAGTTTAGTGAGGTATCGTTTAGAGAAACACTCAATTGCTGAAAGGCCTTCTCCAATTGCTCTTCCTTCATCTTGCTTTTTTGAGAAATGCTGTATAGCAGATAAATTCCCAAACGAACAGGTGCAAACTGGTCAGTGAGCTTAGAAGATAGACTGAAAAAGCTTGATAAATCCGCGCGCATCCTTGATTCATTAAGGGAGATAAAGTCTGAATAAATTGAGGATATTAAAGCATTCACCCCATTTAAAAAAGTTTTTTGGCTGATAAAACTGATAGGTGAAATCGGGGAATTTTCTTCCACGAACGATAGCATTAAAGACTGTGAGGATGTCTGATATGATTTTTGAAGGTCTAAAAAATCTGCAACAGTAGTACCATAGGAGCCTAACAGCTTAACCTGAAATTCTTTCTCAAAGAGGTAGGCTATTTCATCAAAGATAGAATGCGCAGACTGCTCTACTGAATCTTTGGCTTTTTCGCATACCAATAATGCGGTATTGTTAAAATCACAATAACAGACAATCACGTTAGAATTACGCTGAAATGTCTCCATGCATTTCTGATTCAGCCACATCTGTTCAGAAACAATTTTTTGATAATCATTTCCCAGACTCAGAAGATATGCACTGTCGACACACAGTGTCATAATGCAGGCATAGTGCTCCATGATTGAGATGTTTCGCTTTTTAATTGTGGAATACATCAATTTAATATTGGCACTGTTCCCTTGAATGATCGCATTCAAAAAATCCGATTTTAGCTCTGCGTCTGCTAAAGATTCCATCTTGTTGACCATTTGGTCTGAAAATTTGTTTGAATCTTTTCCAATTATTATGGAGGCGGCTTTTTTTAAAGCTTCCGCTATATTTTCGTCGCTTAAGGGCTTTAGCAAATAGTCCGACACACCGCAACGGATGGCCCGACGGGCATATTCAAAATCGTCAAATCCCGAAATAATGACCACCTGCGTCTGGGGGTAGATTTCATATACAAATTTTGAAAGCTCCAATCCGTCCATACCCGGCATCTTAATGTCAGTGATAATCAGGTCGAAATTTTGCCTCTGCAGTAATTCAACTGCCTGCAGTCCATCCGAAGCAAGACCGGTTACACACCAATCCGAAGCAATACGACTTATGTTTCCGCCTAAATATTTCAGCATGAGAGGCTCATCATCTACAATCATTATGGTGTACATCAATTTCTTCTCCTTCTTTTGGATTCAGCGGCAAACGCAGGGAAACACAGGTTCCCTTATCAATTTCAGACACGATAAATAATCCATACTGATTGCCGAACTTTAGCTGCAGTCTGGAATTTACATTGATTAGCCCAATACTTTCTGTGAATATATTTTCTGTTTTGGTCGGATCAGAAGAGGGCTCGATTTGAAAAGAGTGGTTCAGTTCCTCAACCTGAATATGCTCCATGCCATTTCCGTTGTCCGCAATATGAAGGAGTAGGCAATCGTCTGTTGTATCAGAATAAATCCGAATACTTGAACTGCCTTTTTTCAGTTCGCAGCCATGAATTACTGCGTTTTCTACAATGGGTTGTAATGTGAGTGCAGGGATACGGTAGTTCATAATAGATTCCGGTAAATCAATCTGATAGGAAAGTTTATCTGCATAGCGGCTCTTTTGCAGCCCTAAATAGGAATCTACTATTTTTAATTCAGCAGAAAGTGGAATCTCCTTGTCGGTATTCATTACGCCTCGCAGGAAAAAAGATAGTTTTTGAATATCATACACTGCTTGGTCGTGCTCACCACATTTAATCAGCAAGCTGATCGTGTTTAATGTGTTATATAGAAAGTGGGGCTTAATTTGGCTGCACAGCACATTATACTGTGCCTCTTTCTGAAGGTAACGCATTTCATATACTTCTTTTACAAGCTGTGTGTTTTTTGACATCATGGTTTCGATACGGTTTACCATGGTGTTAAAGGATTCAGAAAGATATCCGATTTCATCGTGGTTTTTTACCGCAACCTGAACAGTCAAATCTCCATTTTGAACTTGTTTCATTCGCTTTACAATATGAAAAATAGGGTTTAAAAAGCTGCCTGCAAAAAGAATCAGCACAAAAACAGCGGCTACGGCGCATAACAGTGCCATTACAAATGCAGCATTTCTGGTCTGCAGAAAATATTGGTTCAATTGCGTATAAGAATTTACTTCGACAACTTTCCAACTTGTGGTTTTTAGGGTGCTGGTGTTCATCACATACAACTTTCCCTGAATGGTTGTAACGCTGCCGCCATTGGTGTTAAGAGCAGTATTATAAATATCGTTCCCCAATTCATCTTTGGAAAATTTGCTGTTCTGATAAATCATATTTTTGTCGCTGTCGATTATAAAAAGTGCACTGTCTTTTTTTAAATTAACTTTGTCGCAAATTGTCTTAATCCCTGCGTAGTTTGCGTCAACCTTAATCACTCCCAGCACCTTGGAACTGTCATTTTTGCTTCTTAGCCCTTGTACAACGGAAAAAATTTGAGTTTCCTTATTTCCAAAAACTTTTTCGGAGCGAACCGGCAAAAAAATTTGTTTTTGAGTTGTTAATGCCTGCCGGTACCAGTCACTTTTCGTATAGTTTAGGTAGTTAGCCATATCATAAGGCGTTTTGATGTTGGAATAAACATTGTTTTGGGTTAAAATATAAACACGCAGAATATCATCTCTGGGCAATATCATAACGGAACCAAGAAAATTTTCTATCTTTCGCTGATTGTCAAGCTTTTCCAAATCGTTTTTCGGCTTCGTTTCTAATTCTGTCATAATACTGTTATTATAATAAGGAGCGAGGCTCATACGAAAAAGTTCATCGAGATATGTATCAACGTTAATACCGATTTGCTCGATAACCTGTTGTGTCTGTTCTTTTGTCTGTTCCGTAAAGTAATCCGAATAACGGCGATAGCTCAAGAAAGATACCAGAGTGACGGAAATTAGAATCAGCAATGACATAATAACCATCAGTTTTTGCTTTATACTCCAATCCCTATACAGCTTTAATATACTGTTTTTCACTGATTATCTCTCCTAATTTTATTTCACACTTATTATACCATCAAACATCAATTATGCAATTGACATAATAATCAATCTAAAAATTACGAACTTTTATCTAATAAAATAGGAATTTGAATTGAATCGGTAACATGGTAATCTTATTGCAGAGCCAATTATTAGAATTTTGAAGGGAGAAATTGAGTATGAAAAGATTAGTTGCAATGCT
This sequence comes from Caproiciproducens sp., assembly GCA_032090075.1. GTDB lineage: Bacteria > Bacillota > Clostridia > Oscillospirales > Acutalibacteraceae > Caproiciproducens. The sequence continues at coordinate 851 of DAMDEB010000222.1, read as the reverse complement.
GTTGAGTGTGATCCTTGTGGCAGGGATCTGTACCGGATGCGGAAATTCAACAAACGCGAGTACTGCGGCGGTATCATCCGCCAGTGAGGTATCATCCAAAGCCGAGGGACATGTGAACATCAAACTGTTTACAGGAAAAATTGAAACCATTGATTTGATGAATGAAATTATCAATGACTTCAATGCCTCTCAGGACAGGATCACTGTGGAGCAGGAATACCAGAAAGACGCCAGTAATATTATAAAAATCAAATTTGCTTCCGGTCAAGTTCCGGATATTATGACAACCTATGAGCAGGGTTTTGTAGATCAGGGGAAATATCTCGACTTGTCGGACCAGACTGCATGGTGGGATCGTCTTTCACCGGAAATGAAAGTAGATTGCACCGATGTGAAAAGTGGAAAACAATACCGTGTCTGCACGAATATGACAATGGCGGGATTCTTCTACAACAAGGCAATCTTTAGTGAACTTGGATTAAAGACGGCGACCACTTGGGATAAGTTTGAAAAGAACCTTCAAACGATTAAAGATAAAAAGCCGGGCGTTACTCCGTGGTTCATTTTTGGCAAAGAAGCTTGGCATCTTGGGCATTTGATTGAATTCATTCCTCATGGCTACATAAAGCAGCAGCTTGGTTCCATTGAGGCGAAAAAGGCGATGCTGGATAATGATAAGGCAAAACTGAATTTTGGTGCTGCGGATGGCGCTATGGCGACTTTTGCTAAGAACTTGATTGAATTGAAAACCAAAGGCTTAATCAATGCAGATGTGCTTACTGCAACCAGCGATAACTGTGTGCAGGAATTTGTAACCGGTAAGGCTGCGATGCTGAGTAATGGAATGTGGG